>NZ_QHJH01000051.1 GCF_003947455.1 Streptomyces sp. WAC 04229
CCCTTCGCGTCCCCGTCCCCGCGGCCCGAGCCGCCCCGGCAGTCCCCGGCTCCGCCGTCCCCGAGGCCCGAGCCGCCCGCGCCGCCGTCGGTGCCCGGCGCGGTGCCCGGGCAGCCCCGTGGGCGCACCGCCGCCGGGAGTGGGCCCGCGGATCTTCGGGAGCCGCCGGAGGTGGGGCTGCCGCCGTTGCCGCCCCCGTTCCTTCCCTCGGTGGCGCCGCGCCCGCTGCCGGAACCGGGCGCCGGGGCCGCGCGGGACTTCGTCGGGTCCGGGCCGCCCACCTACGACCCCGAGCCCACCGCCCTGCCGGCCGCCGACCCCGACGGGCTCGACGACCTGGTGCCGGACACCGTGCTGGACGGCGCCCGGTACGGGACGTGCACCCTGCGGGCCGTCTCGGTGCGCGGCGACTCCGCCCGGTACCGGGGCGAGCCGCGGCGCGACGCGCTGCTCGTCGCCCGGTTCGGCGCGGGCGAGCACGCGCTGGTCCTGGTGGCGATGGCCACCGGCACCCGTGCGACCGCCGGGGCGCACCGGGCGGCGGCCGAGGTCTGCCGGTGGATCGGAGCCGCGGTGGGACGCAGCCACGCCCGGCTCGCCGAGGACCTGCGGGCCGCCCGCCGCGGCGACCTCAAGTCCGGCCTGCACCGCCTCACCGACCGCAGCCTCGGCCGGCTCCGCGCGGGCGCCGCCGAACAGGGCCTGTCCCCGCAGGAGTACGCCGCCTCCCTGCGCTGCCTGATACTCCCCGCCGACCCCGCCTGCCGCACCAGGGTGTTCTTCGGCGTCGGCCCCGGCGGACTGCTGCGGCTGCGCGACGGCACCTGGCGGGACATGGAGCCGACGGCGGGCGAGGTCACCGGTGAGCCCGTCCTCGGCTTCGGCTCGCTGCCCAGGGGCACGCCCGCCGACCGGCCGAGCGAGACGCCCGACGGCGACCGGCTCACCATGGACCTCGGCGTCACCGCGCCCCCGGGCCCGTCCGACGTGCCGCCCCCCGACGAGCCGCCCCGCCGGCCGTTCCGCTTCCGGGCCTCCGTAGCCCGCCCGGGTGATGTGCTGCTCATGTGCACCACGGGCCTGGCCGAGCCGATGCTGGCCGAGCCCGAGCTGGGCGGGCTCCTCGCCCGGCGGTGGACGGGCCGCACCCCGCCCGGACTCGGGGACTTCCTCGCCGACACCGGCGTCCGGGTCAAGGGGTACGCGGACGACCGTACGGCGGCCGCCGTTTGGGAGGCGTGAGGCCGCTCGCTGTGCCATACGTAGAGCCATGGCCAAACAGAACGTCGCGGAACAGTTCGTCGACATCCTCACCCGCGCCGGGGTCGAACGGCTCTACGGAGTCGTCGGCGACAGCCTGAACCCGGTCGTGGACGCCGTGCGCCGGCACAAGGGCATCGAATGGGTGCACGTCCGGCACGAGGAGACCGCCGCCTTCGCCGCCGGCGCGGAGGCGCAGATCACCGGGAAGCTGGCCGCCTGCGCCGGTTCCTGCGGCCCCGGCAACCTCCACCTCATCAACGGTCTCTACGACGCCCACCGCTCCATGGCCCCCGTCCTCGCCCTCGCCTCGCAGATCCCCTCCAGCGAGATCGGCCTCAGCTTCTTCCAGGAGACCCACCCCGACCAGCTGTTCCGCGAGTGCAGCCACTACAGCGAGCTGATCTCCAGCCCGAAGCAGATGCCCAGGCTGCTCCAGACCGCCATCCAGCACGCCGTCGGCCAGGGCGGCGTCAGCGTCGTCTCGCTGCCCGGTGACATCGCGGACGAGCCCGCCCCCAGGGAGGCCGCCGAGACGGCACTGGTCACCTCCCGGCCGACCGTCCGCCCCGGCGACGAGGAGATCGACCGCCTCGTGCGGATGATCGACGACGCCGACAGGGTCACCCTGTTCTGCGGCAGCGGCACGGCGGGCGCGCACGCCGAGGTGATGGAGTTCGCCGAGAGGATCAAGTCCCCGGTGGGGCACGCCCTGCGCGGCAAGGAGTGGATCCAGTACGACAACCCGTTCGACGTGGGGATGAGCGGTCTGCTCGGCTACGGCGCGGCCTACGAGGCCACCCACGAGTGCGACCTGCTGATCCTGGTCGGCACGGACTTCCCGTACAACGCCTTCCTGCCCGACGACGTCAAGATCGCCCAGATCGACGTCCGGCCGGAGCACCTGGGCCGGCGTTCCACGCTGGACCTCGCGGTGTGGGGCGACGCCCGGGAGACCCTGCGGTGTCTGATCCCGCGGGTGCGGGAGAAGCACGACCGGCGCTTCCTCGACCGGATGCTCAAGAAGCACGCGGACGCGCTGGAGGGCGTCGTCAAGGCGTACACCCGCAAGGTCGACAAACACGTCCCCATCCACCCCGAGTACGTGGCCGCCGTGCTCGACGACCTGGCCGACGACGACGCGGTGTTCACGGTGGACACCGGCATGTGCAACGTCTGGGCCGCCCGCTACATCTCGCCCAACGGGCGGCGCCGCATCATCGGTTCGTTCTCGCACGGCTCGATGGCGAACGCGCTGCCGATGGCGATCGGGGCCCAGTTCACCGACCGGCGCCGGCAGGTCGTCTCGATGTCCGGCGACGGCGGGTTCACCATGCTCATGGGCGACTTCCTCACCCTGGTCCAGCACGATCTGCCGGTGAAGGTCGTCCTCTTCGACAACTCCTCGCTCGGCATGGTCGAGTTGGAGATGCTGGTCGCGGGCCTGCCCTCGCACGGCGTGGCCAACAAGAACCCCGACTTCGCCGCCGTCGCCGAGGCGTGCGGCGCCTTCGGGGTCCGGGTGGAGAAGCCCAAGGACCTGCCGGGCGCGCTGAAGGCCGCCTTCAAGCACCGGGGCCCGGCCCTCGTCGACGTCGTCACCGACCCCAACGCGCTGTCCATCCCGCCGAAGATCAGCGCCGACATGGTCACCGGCTTCGCGCTGTCCGCCTCCAAGATCGTCCTGGACGGCGGGGTCGGGCGCATGCTCCAGATGGCCCGCTCCAACCTGCGCAACGTACCGCGGCCGTGACCGGTCGTGGCGGTCGCCGCCAATCGGTATGACTGCCGGGCGCCCGAACGGGCAAGGCTTCCCCCGTGAAGATGTTCGACCGTGAACACGCTCGTCCAGAAGGGGGAGGCGACATCAGCACGCCGACGGGGGACATGAGGAAGCGGGCGGCGCCGGACCTCAGGCGGCGGCTCGGCCGGGCGGACCTGCGGGCGGTGCCCGAGGCCCGGCGGGCCCTGCGCGAGCTGCTGCGGCACTGGGGCGCGCCCGGACAGTCGGAGATCGCCGAGCTGCTCACCAGCGAGCTGGTCACCAACGCGCTGGTCCACACCGACGAGGGCGCCGTCCTGACCGCCACGGTCGGCCCGCACGCGCTGCGGGTCGAGGTGCGGGACTACGTCGGCCGGCCGCCCCGGCCGCGCACCCCGGACCCGGAGGAGAGCACCAACGGCAGAGGCCTGGTCCTGGTGCGGTCCCTGGCCGACGACTGGGGCGTACGGCCCTGCGAGGCCGGCAAGTCGGTCTGGTTCGAACTGGACGCCGAAGCCGCCTGAGGCGCCGGCGACCGGCGCCTCAGGCGGCTTCACGTCGGCGTGCGGTCCGTCAGCCGAACTGCTGCTCCAGGTCCTTGAGCTTGCGCTCCAGGGAGTCCAGGCGCGGCAGGGCCTGGGTGTCGTCCTCCGCGGTGAGGTCGACGGTGACCGGCTCGGTCCCGCCCCGCACCGGCTGGAGGGAGGGGCGCTGGCGTACCGGCAGCTCCGGAGCCGATATCGCAGGCTCCGCGGTGGCGCGTTCGGTGCCCCGCTCCACCTGCTGCACGTCGACCTCGACCCGACGGCCGCCGCGGCCGGGGAAGCCCCGGTGGCCGTGGCCCCGGCTGATCGCCTTGAGCTGGGCCCGCTCCAGGCGCTCCTGCTCGCGCCGCCGCTGCTTGGTCTCCTCCTTCTGGCGCCGGTCGTCGCGCACCTCCTCGACCGCCTCGTCGAGGCTGCGCACGCCCTCGAGGAGCATCAGCGACCAGGCGCGGTACGTCTCCCGGGGCGCCCGCAGCCAGCGCACCATGCGGATCTGCGGCAGCGGACGCGGCACCAGACCCTGCTCGCGCAGCGCGGCCCGGCGGGTCTGCTTGAGGGCCCGGTCGAACAGCACGGCCGCCGACAGGGACATGCCCGCGAAGAAGTGCGGGGCACCCGCGTGGCCGAGGCCGCGGGGCGCGTGCACCCAGTTGAACCAGGCCGCGGCGAACGCGAAGGTCCACACGAGTATGCGCGAGCCGAGTGCCGCGTCACCGTGGCTGGCCTCGCGCACCGCGAGCACGGAGCAGAACATCGCCGCCCCGTCGAGGCCGAACGGGACCAGGTACTGCCAGCCGCCGCTCAGGCCGAGGTTCTGCTCGCCGAAGCCGACCAGGCCGTGGAAGGAGAGCGCCGCGGCGACCGCGGCACAGCAGAAGAGCAGGACGTAGGAGACCGTGCCGTACAGGGCCTCCTTGCGCCTGCGCCGCTCCTCCATCCGCTCCCACGAGTCGTCCGCGCCCGCGTCCTTCCCCGGGGCACGCTTGCCGCGCGCGAGCACCGCCACCGCCGCCAGCATGCCCAGGAGCAGCACGGCGCCCGGAAGCAGCCAGTTCAGCGATATGTCGGTCAATCTCATCTGGGGTCCCTTGCAGTGGGATAGGGCGTAACGCCCGCCATGGTGGCCCAAACCCAGCGGCCCTCAGAGGGTTTCGGGGCAAGAGGCCGCCAAGGGAGTGCGAGGGGGTGCCCAGGGCGGCGCTCTGCTCGAACTTCCGCATGACGGGCGGGAGTTGAGTTCGAATAAGACTACCCGTACGAGTGGTTCGGCTGAAACCAGCCGCGACGCGTGGGGGAGTTGTGAATCGACGTCGGGATCCTAGCCGACGATCTTGGTGAGGAGAGCGCGGGGCGCCGGTCAACCCGCCGTGGCGAGCAGCTTGTTCACGCGGTCCGCGTCGCAGGTGCGCGGGCAGGTGGCGCAGGTGTCCTCGGGGCGCAGGGTGTAGAACATGCAGCAGCTCGCCCGGTCCCGGGTGTGCAGCGGTTCGCCGTCCGGCCCCTTCAGCTCGCGGAAGGCCGCGTCACCGACGTAGGGCTTGGTCGCGCCCGGCAGCAGCAGTTCCAGCTCGTGCCGCGCCCGCTCCTGCTCGCCCAGCAGGTGGGCGACGTACCACAGGCCCTCCACGACCTCGTCGGTCGCCATGCCCCACAGGGCGCGTCCGCGCCGCCGCATGCGGGGGCCGAATCCGGCCAGGACCGGCTCCAGATGCTCGGCGACCGAGGCCCGCACCTCGGCGCGCAGCGCCTCCTCGTCGGCGACCACCCGGGCGCCGGGCAGCACGGCGGCCGGGTCGCCGGGCAGACACGCGAAGCCCGCGCCGCGCACCGCCATGCGGCCCAGCGGGAGACCCTCGGCGGTGCGGTCGTAGGCGACGTGGGCCGCGGGGTAGCGGGGCACCCTGCGGTGCAGGAACCACGGCACGGTGATCAGCAGGCAGGCGGGCCACGCGTACCGGTGCAGCCCGAAGCTTGCGATCACGTCCGGGCGGGCCCGCTGCCCGTAGTCCCGCAGTACCTGCGCCTCGTCCCAGGCGAGGAAGTCCGCCAGCTCCGCCCCGCCGGCGGCGAGCGCGTCGCCGCCGACCCAGCCACCGCCCCGCGGGACCTCGCCGTCGGCGTCCAGCTCGGTGACGCCCAGTCCCGGAAGGGCCGCCGACAGGCGCGCGTAGGCGTCCGTGAGGGCCGTGCGGGCGACAGGCATGCGGGACCACCGATCCGAACCGGAAGAACGGGCTGCTTAAAGGTAAGCCTTACCTTACCCAAGATGTTTGGGATTTGAACTGACGGCCCCTGCCCTTATGGTGCTTGACGGACAGGAGACAACCCGCCGTAATGACCCCAAGTACCGACACGTCCCACAGGAGGACCCGTGAGGCCCAGCGCGCAGGGTGTCCCTGAGGCGGAGGCCGCCGCCCAGCCGCGGGTGCCGGCCCAGCCACGGGCCGCGGACGTGGACCGGGCGGGGAACGCGGACCGGGCCAGGACGCACGGCGCCGGGGAACCGGTCGCCACCGCGCGCGGCGAGCACACCCACGGCGAACCCGCGGTGCCCCGCCCGCGCCCCCTCGTCCAGCGCTCCTCCGTACGCGGGCAGATCCTCGACGCCCTGCGCACCGCGCTGGTCACCGGCGAGCTGCGGCCCGGCGAGGTCTACTCGGGGCCCGCGCTCGGCGAACGGTTCGGGGTCTCGGCCACCCCCGTACGGGAGGCCATGCAACAGCTCGCCCTGGAGGGCGCCGTCGAGGTCGTCCCCAACCGGGGCTTCCGCGTCGTCGAGCGCGGCGACCGCGAACTGGCCGAGCTGGCCGAGGTCCGGGCGCTGATCGAGGTCCCGGTCTGGCTGCGCCTGGCCCGCACGGTGCCCGCCGAGCGCTGGGCTCAGCTGCGCCCCCTCGCCGAGGCCGCCGTCCGGGCCGCGTCCGCCGGCTGCCCGGCCGCCTACGCCGAGGCCGACCGCGCCTTCCACCGCGCGGTGCTCGCGCTGGCCGGCAACGACCAGCTCGTGCACATCGCCGGCGACCTGCACCGCCGCGCCCAGTGGCCGCCGGCCGGCCTCCCCGCGGCACGCGGCCGGGCCGACCTGATCGCTGACGCGCACGAGCACACGGCCCTGCTGGACGCGCTGATCGCCGGCGACCAGGACCTGGTGCGGACCCTGGTGGGGGAGCACTTCACCGGGCCCCGCTGAGCGAGGGCGCCCCAAGGAGAACCAGCCCCGGGGAGACCCGCCCGTTACGGCACCTCCTGCCGTTCCGTGCGGCCGGCCGGTACGCGCTTGCCCCTCCGCCCCGGTTCGCCGGACCTTCCGGAGCGGGACCCCGCGTCGCGGCCGTGCAGCTCGATGGCGAGCGGGGAGGCGGTGAAGACCGACGAGTACGTGCCGACCGCGACGCCGATCAGCAGCGCGAGCGCGAAGTCGGTGAGCGAGCCGTCGGCGAGGAGCGCCAGCGAGGCGAGGACGAGGACCGCGCCCATGCCCGTGTTGACCGTGCGCGGGAGGGTCTGCAGGATCGCGTCGTTGGTGAGCCGGTCGAACGGTGTCCTCCGGTTCTGGCCCAGCAGTTCCCGGACGCGGTCGAAGAGGACCACCGAGTCGTTGACCGAGTAGCCGATCACGGTCAGCAGCGCGGCCAGGAACACCCCGTCCACCGGTTTGCCCAGCCAGGCGAACACCCCCACCAGGACGACCACGTCGTGGGCGAGCGCGCCGACCGCCGCCGTGCCGAACAGCAGGCGGAACCGGGCCGCCAGGTACGCCAGCTGGGCGGCCAGCGCCAGGGCGAGGGCGATCAGGGCGTCCCGGCGCAGTTCCTCGCCGAGGCTCGGGCCGATCAGCTCGTCGCGGACGCGCTCCGCCCCGCCGCCCAGATCGGCGACGGTCCGGGTGACGGTCGCCGCCTCGGCGTCGGTCAGTTCCCCCGTGCGCACCGCGAGGTCGCTGTCGCCGGAGGACTGGACGACGGCGCGCGGGAAGCCCGCGTCGGCGAGGGCGTCCCGGGCCCGGTCGGGATCGACCCGGGTGGCGGTGGAGTACTCGACGAGCCGCCCGCCGGTGAACTCGATGCCGAAGTCCAGGCCCCGCACCAGGATGCCGGAGCCCGCCACCACGAGGACGACCAGGGAGGCCGCCAGCAGGCGGCGCGGGCGGCGCATCAGGAACGGGTCGCGGCGCACCAGGGCGTCACGGACCGGACCGGTGGAGGAGATGCCGGTGACGCGCGGGCGGCGGAGGACGGCCGGTCGGCCCGCGGTGAACCCGGCCAGCACGCGGGTGATCACCAGGGCGCTGACCATGGAGGCCAGCACACCGATCCCGAGGGTCACGCCGAAGCCCTTCACCGGGCCCGAGGCCAGGAAGAACAGCAGGGCGGCGGCGATCAGCGTGGTGATGTTGGAGTCGGCGATCGCGCTGAAGGCGCTGCGGAAACCGGCGGTCAGCGCCGACCGCGTGCTCGGCCGGGTACGGGCGGCCTGTTCCTCGCGGGCCCGTTCGAAGACGAGGACGTTGGCGTCCACCGCCATGCCGATCGACAGGACGAAGCCGGCCAGGCCGGGCAGGGTGAGGGTCGCACCGACCGCGGCCAGGGCGGCGTAGGAGATCAGGCCGTAGCAGAGCAGGGCCACGGTCGCCAGGGCGCCCATGAGCCGGTAGACGACGACGATGAACAGTGCGGTCAGCGCGGTTCCGACGACGGCGGCCCAGGCGCCGGCCGAGATGGCCTCCTCGCCCAGGGTCGCGCCGATGGTGCGCTGCTCGATGGTCTCGACCGGTACGGGCAGGGCGCCGCCCTTGACGAGCAGGGCCAGTTCGCGGGCCTCCGCGTCGTCGAACGAGCCGGTGATCTGCGTGGAGCCGCCGGTGATGCCGGCGCCGCACGCCACGGACGGGTCGACCTGCGGCGAGGAGATGATCTTGTCGTCGAGCACGATGGCGACCCGGCGCTGCGCGTCGCCGGCGGGGTGGCAGGCCGCCTCGCCGGTCACCCGGGCCCAGCGGTCGCCGCCCGCGTCCTCGAAGTCGACGGTGACGTGCCAGCCCGTACCGCTCTGCTGGTCGAAGCGGGCGTCGGCGTCCTTGACGTCCTGCCCGGTCAGTGCGGCGTCCTTCAGCCGCAGGTACTGCCCGGACTCGTCCGGCACCACCCGCTCGCCGTCCCCGGCGCCCGTGGCGTTCTCCGCCGCGCCGAGCACCGGGTGGACGGTGAGCTGCGCGGTGCGGCCCAGCACGTCGGCGGCCTGCTCCGGGTCCTGTACGCCCGGCAGCTCGACGACGACGCGGTTCTCGCCGGAGCGGACGATGGTCGGCTCGGCGACACCCAGGGCGTCGATGCGGCCGCGCAGCACCTCCACGGTGCGGTCGGTGGCCTCCCGGTCGGCCTCGGTGGTCTCGGTGGACCGGGTCTCCAGCACGATCTGGGTGCCGCCGCGCAGGTCGAGCCCGAGGCGGACCGGCAGGGTCAGGGCGATGGCCACGGACGCGGCCATCACGGCGAGTGCGACGAGCGCGCGGACGTTCAGGGAACGGGACCGCGAGCGCGTACGAGGGCGGGAAGGGGGACGGGAGCGTTTCAACACGGGCCTCCGGCGGGCACGCCGCGGCGGCGGCCGAGCGCGGCCGCGGCGGAAGAAGGGAAAGGTCGGGGGAGCGAGGTGCCTCACGGGCCGGAGGAGAGAGGCGGTGCCCGACCGCTGTCATGGCTGCCGCGGCCGGGGGAGACCGGCACCGGACCCGGCGCGGCCACGGTCCGAGTGCGTGCCCCGGGGCAAGTGCCCGTGCCGTGCGCGGTGGCGGTCGCCTGGCGGTCGGGTGCCGTCGGGCCCTCGCCCGGCTGGTCGTGCCGGGCCCGGGGCTGGGCGGCGCAGGCAGGAGTGCACCCGTCGTCCGCGTGCAGGTCGGGGGCGGGGTGCGGCAGCCCCGTGACGGCGGCCGCCGCGAGGGGGCGGCCACCGGGACCGACGTGGACGCCGACGGCGGGCCAGGCGGGCACCAGCGGCAGCAGGACACCGAACAGGACGGTCAGTACGAGCGACAGCCGCCGGCTCATGCACCGTCCTCTTTCGTTGTGGGTGGATGGGCCCGGGGAGCCCGGGGCTCCGGGTGCCGTCAGGGCTCGATGAGACCGGCGCGGATGGCGTACCGGGTCAGGTCCAGGCGGTCGCGCAGGCCCAGCTTGTGCAGCAGGTTGGCCCGGTGCCGCTGGACGGTCTTGACGCTGATGAAGAGGATCTCGGCGATCTCCTTCGAGGAGTGGCCCTCGGCGACGAGCTTGAGGACCTCCTCCTCGCGCGGGGTGACGACGTGGTCGGCGCTCTCCTCGCCGTGCCGGACCCGGTCCAGGTAGTTGCGGATCAGGGCGGTCACGGCGCCCGGGTACAGGAAGGGCTCGTCGCGCATCGCGGCGCGGCAGGCGGCGACCAGGTCGCGGTCGGCGACCGACTTGAGCACGTAGCCGCAGGCCCCCGACTTCAGCGCCTGGAACAGGTACTGCTCGTTGTCGTGCATCGTGAGCATCAGGATGCGCAACTCCGGCCGGAGCGCGGACAGCTCGCGGGCGGCCTGGAGGCCGGTGAGGCGTGGCATCGCGATGTCCAGGACCGCGAGGTCGGCGTCGTGGGCGCGCGCCATGTCGATGGCCTCGGCGCCGTCCCCGGCCTCGGCGACCACCTCCAGGTCCGGCTCCCGGTCGAGGATGAGGCGCACACCGCGGCGTACCAGCGCGTGGTCGTCGGCGAGCAGGATGCGGATCTTCGGGTCGGGCATGGTCAGGGCTGCTTCCTGGGGACGGGTGCGGTGAGCCGGATCCGGGTGCCGGCCTCCGGCGCCGAGGTGATGTCGAGGGCGGCCCCGATCAGCAGGGCCCGTTCGCGCATGCCGCGGATGCCGGCGCCCTCGCACGCCGTCTCCATGCCGCGGCCGTCGTCGGCGATGGTGAGCGTCACCGCGCCGTCGGCGGGGGAGAGGCTCACCTCCAGCCGCTCGGCGTCCGCGTGCCGGGCGGTGTTGGTCATGCTCTCCTGCGCCACGCGGTAGAGGACCAGCTCGGTCTCCGGGTCCAGGGCGGGCAGCTCCGCGTCGAAGCGCCGCGCCACCCGCAGGCCGGTGTGGGCGGCGAAGTCGTGCGTCAGCGAGGAGAGCGCGCTGATCAGGCCCAGGTCGTCCAGCACGCCGGGCCGCAGCCGGCGCACCAGGCGCCGTACCTCGTCGAGGCTCTCCCGGGTGATCTCCTGGGCCTGCTGCAGCTCCTCGCGCAGGGGTTCGCGGGCATCGTCCGCCGCGCGGCCCAGGACCAGCAGGATCGCGGTCATGCTCTGCCCGACCTCGTCGTGCAGCTCCTGGGCGATGCGGCGGCGCTCCGCCTCCTGGGCGAGCAGCACCCGGGCGGTGCTCGTGGCCCGCTCGTGCTCCAGCCGGTCGAGCATCGCGTTGAAGGTGCGGATCAGCTCGGGCACCTCGCCGCCGCCGGAGACCGGCAGCCGCTGCCCGGGGCGGAGCAGGTCCACCGTGGTCATCAGCCTCGTCAGCCGGTCCAGCGGGGCCAGGCCCCAGCGCAGCAGGGCGCCGTTGGCGACCAGCATCACGGCCAGGCCGCCCACCAGGATGACGGCCTCGGTCAGCAGGACCGGGACGGAGACGGTCACCGGCGCCCACAGCAGCAGTGCCGTGGCGAAGCCCAGCACCACCGCGTTGAGCCCGAAGATCCGCCAGAACAGGGACACCGGGGGTACGCCTCCTTCTGCGACGCGTCGACTGCCGCGCCTCCACTGTCGGTCATCGCGCGCACCCTCGGCGGGAGCCGCGGCCCAGGTCGCGGCCGGGCGGACGACCAGCCTGCCCCGCCCCCACCCGCCGGGTCGATGGGGGCCGACCCCCATTTCCGGGGCGCGACGCACCCATACGCCGGCCCCGGCGCCGCGTCCGGTGGGCCCCGCGTCCGCGCGTAAATGGGGCCTGCGCCCGATGGGCTTCCGCACGCGGCCCAGCCATGGTTGGGGACGACCGGGCCCCTCGGCCCGGTGCCCGCCGTACCGCGGCCCTGCCGAAGAATGGAACGCACCGTGTCGCCCGACGCCCCCTGCCCCGAACCCAGCCCAAGGCGGACGACCGCCGACGAGGCACGCCTGCGGCTCGACCACGCCCGCACCTCACGGTTGACCCAGCTCCGGGCCCTCGGCGAGAACGGCTGGACGGACGACCTGTCGACGGCGTCGCAGCAGACCGCGATCGAAGAGGTGCTCAAGGAGATCGACGAGGCATTCGCCAGGGTCGAGGCCGGTACTTACGGCAGCTGCACGGGCTGCGGAAGACCGGTCGCGGAGGAGCGGCTGGAGATCCTGCCGTACACGCGGTACTGCGTCGCCTGCCGGCACCGGGCCGCCGCGGCCGGATGACGGTCCTCGTCCGGAATTCCGCGCGCCGTAACGATCAGGTGCTTGGCGAGGAAGAAGGGTGGGCCCGCTCCGGGAAACGGATCGGAGGCGGCAGCAGGACGCTCGCCGGCACCGGGCACCAGCCGGTCCCGCCGTGGGGGCGGGGAGCGAGTCGGCCGAACGCCCGGTCCCCGAAGTGGAAGGCGAAGCAGTAGGTGCGTGGAGCGCGCAGCTCCGCGAGCAGCGTCGTACGGGCGTCGAGTACGCCGTCGACATCCACGTCGGGTCCGGACGGCCATTCCGGGTGCTCCATCTGGGCCGGGGTGTGGAAGGCGTCGCCGACCACGAGGACACGTCGCCCTCCCGCTGTGGCAATGACATAGCTGGTGTGTCCGGGGCTGTGCCCGGGAGTGACCAGCGCCGTGACACCGGGCCACACCTCGTCGCCGTCCTCGAACTGACGCAGAACCCGCGACATCGGCACCATGAACCCGTCCCAGGACGGCGCTCCCACCTCCACCTCGCCGTTCCAGAACGGGCCCCACTCCCTGCGCGCCACCAGGTAGTCGGCGCGCGGAAACGCCTTGCGAGGCTCTCGTCGTCCCGGGCCGCTCACGAAGCCCAGGCCGGTGTGGTCCGTGTGCAGATGAGTGAAGGCCACGGTGTCGATGGAGCCCGGCGGCACACCGAGCGCTCGGAGCGTACGCAGCAACGCCCCGCCGCGGGCGACGCCCAGTCCGGGCGGGAGCGCGTTGGCGCCGAGCCCGACGTCGATCAGCAGGCGTCGTCCGCCCCGCTCCACGAGCACGCCGCCCGCCGAGGCGGCGACGCGCCCCGAGGGAGTCAGCGCCTCGGGGCGCGCTCGCCAGTACGAGGCGGGGATGGCGGGGAAGAAACCGGCGGGATCCAGTTCCATGGCCGCGTCGACGATGTAGGTGAGCCGGACGTCTCCCAGGGTGAGGGTGCGCACCGCTGACTGGTCGCCGAGTGAACCGACCGAGCGAGCACGGGGCCGGGCGGCCGCGTGGGCCGTCGTGCGCGCGGCGGCGAGCGGCAGAGCCGTGGCCGCGGAGGAGGCGAGCGCGGTACGCAGCACGCGGCGGCGTGTGGGGTCGGGGGAAGGACGGGTCATGGCCGAGGCTCCGTTCGCGGTCGGTCGGCCGGTGCCGCGCAGGCGGCCCCGGGTTCGTCGACGGTGTGGGCACGGGTGTTCACGGCTGCTCCTGGACACGGTGGGGGAGGGCGGGGCGAAGACGGCGGCTCACGGTGCCAGCAGCCGCGCGGGGTTCGTCCGGGTCACGGCCGTGACCTCCCGGCTCCTCAGACCCGCGGCCCGGAACCAGCGCCCACTCAGGTCCAGCCATTCCCGCACGTCCGGCTGGCCCGGCTGGCCGAGGTCCGAACTGAACACCACCCGTGGATGGGCGCGCACGACTTCGCCGAGGTGGACGACGTCGCGGTGACCCAACAGCAGGGTCAGCGCGGTGAGTTCCACGTACAGGCCGGACACGTGGGACAGGTCGGTCAGACCGGTGGGGGTGAATCCCGACATCGGGTGCGTGGCGTGGGTCAGGAGCAGGCGCGGCACCTCGAGGCGTACGGCCTCCTCCACCACGCGCAGCGCAGTCTCGCGGTCGCAGTGCCCGGTGGCCACGGCGACCGGCAGATCGCGGGCCGCGCGCAGTACCTCGGTCACCTCGCGCCGCAGCCGTCCGTCCCCGTCGACCACGGGAGCGGTGCGCCATCGGTCCGGGTCGAGGCGGGGGTGGAAGGGCGTGCGGTGCAGGGCGGAGGAGTGCGCGGGACCGGCCAGTGTGGGCAGATGCACGATCAGGCGCGCCGGGCTGTCGGCACCGTGGGCGTAGACGGCCTGCTCCACGGCTCGGGTGTGGACGCCGCCGGCCAGGTCGTTGAGGACGAGCGTGCCGGAGACCGGCAGCCCTTCCTGACGGGCCTCCCAGGCACGCGCGGCCGTCGAGGTGAGATGACTCTTGAGGACCACCCAGCCACCGGCCTCGGCGTAGGCGCGGCCGGCGCCGGCCGACGTGAGCCGGCGCCGGTACAGGTCGGGGCCCGCGTGGTAGTGGACGTCCACCACCGCGCGCCCCGTCAGGTCAGGCACCTCAGGCCCGCACACCGTCGCCCCACGGTTTCGCGTAGCCGTGCCGGCGGCGGGCCTCGTCGAGCCGCGAACCGGCCGCGACCGAGGCGGCGATGGCGCGCTCGGTCCGTTCCACGCGTTCGGCGCGTGCGGCGACCTCGTCGGCCTGGCCGGCCGGGACGACCAGGGCTCCGTTGTCGTCGCCGACGACGATGTCGCCGCTGCGGACGGTGACGTCCCCGATGACGATGTCCTGGCCCGTGGTGTCGAGTTCGACCCGGTTCTTGCCGCTCACCATGGTGGTGCCCGTACTGAACAGCGGATAGCCCGAGGCGCGGATCTCGGCGATGTCGCGAACCGAGCCGTGCACCGCGGTGCCGCGGATGCCGCGCCGCTGCGCCAGACTCGTCAGCAGCGAGCCCCAGTTGGTGCACGAGGTGCTGCCCGCGTTGTCGACGACCACGAACGAGCCCGCGGGCACGTCGTCCAGGTAGTTCGCCGCGTTGCGGAAGCCCTTCTCGGCGCCGGCGGGGCCGACCGGGCGGTACGTGACGGTGAACGCCCGTCCCGCGGTGTGCGTCCCGGGCACCCGCGCGGTGATCCCGGCGAGGACGCCGCCGACGCCGAGACTGTCGAGCGCGTCGGACACGGACGCGGTGTCGAGACGGGCGAGGCGGTCCACCACGTCGTCGCCGCTCTCCGGCTCGGTCGATGCCGACCCCAGTTCACCGGAGACCGCCCGCGCCACCTCGTCCGTGCGGGCGGTGCCGCCGAGGTCGTAGGTGACGGTGGCGCGGGCGCGTACGACCCTGCCGACGGCGTCGCGCAGCTCGCGGCCGGAGACCGACAGGCCGAGGTGGTCGAGCAGCTGGGCCGTGGTGAGCAGCATGGCCATGGGGTTGGCACGTCCCTGGCCGGCCATGCCCGGTGCACTGCCGTGCACGGGTTCGAAGTAGCTGCCCCGGTCTCCGATGTTGCCGCTGGAGGCGAGGCCGAGCCCGCCCATCACGCCCGCCCCGAGATCGGAGAGAATGTCGCCGAACATGTTCTCGGCGACGAGCACCCCGAAGCGCTCCGGCCGGCGCACCATCCACAGCGCGACGGCGTCGACGTTGAGGATCTCCGTCTCGACGTCCGGGTAGTCCCGGGCGATCAGGTCGAGGCGGTCACGCAGATGGTTGCCGCTGTGTCGCAGCACGTTGGGCTTGTCGGCGACGGTGAGGAGCCGATGGCCGTGGCGCCCGGCGTACTCGAAGCCGTAGCGCAGCAGCCGGTCGATGCCGAACCGTGTCTGCAGCCGCAGCGTGACGCTGGTCTCCTCGGGGCCCGAGGCCGCCGCGTTCGGGTGGCCGCTCACCGCGTTCCACAGCGACTCGTCGAGGCCGTGGACGTCGAAACCGGCGTACAGGCCCTCGGTGTTCTCGCGGATGACCGTGAAGTCGAACTTCCCCTGGTCGATGTCGGTGACGGGCCGGACGTTCGCGTACAGGCCCAGGCGCTGGCGCAGCTGGATGACGGGTGAGACGTACGGGATGCCCGTGCCCCGCAGGTCCTGCGGAAGCTCAGCCTCCGCCTCACGGAGCGGTTTGCTGGTGATGGCGCCGAGCAGGCAGGTGTCGGTCTGCTCGATCAGCTTCCAGGTGCGCTCGGGGACGACGACGCCTTCCTGGCGCCAGCATTCCCAGCCGATCTCACCGAAGCGCAGGTCCAGAGGGAGGCCGAGGCGTTCCACGACGTCCAGCGCGACGGAGACGACCTCCGGTCCGATGCCGTCGCCGGGCAGGACCGCGACGCTGTTCATGTGAGTCCCTTCTCTCGCAGGAAGTCGGCGACGAGGGCCGACACTTCCGCGGTGTGTTCGAAGTGGGGGCGCATACCGGCCTCCGCGATCACGTGCACCCGGTGATGCGGCGCGGCTGCCGTGTGCCGCGGGGCGACGAGTTGCGAGTGGCCGCCGACGATCTGCAGCAGGGGCCCGGGGTGCGCCAGTACGGACTTCGTCACGTCGATCCCGCACAGGAGCCGCATTCCGGCGGCGAGGCGGCGCCCGGCCGCCGGATCGTGGGTCGACGGCGCGTCGGCGGCCGCGGCGGGCCGGTGGCCGTGCGGCAGCACCCGCCGGTTCAGCAGGGCGAGCGCCTGGCCGGAGCGGCCGCCGGCGGCCAGATCCGCGATCCGGGTGAGCCGGGACTCCAGGAGGGCGTCGGAGCGGGCCGGGCCCGACACGAACAGTGCCGCCGTGCCGGGAGCGACGTGAGGGAGCAGAGCCTGGCCGACCGCGCCGCCCAGTGCGTTTCCGCACAGCAGGTCGACCGGTCCGTACGGTGCGAGGAGCGCGTGCCAGCGGGCGACGAAGGCGTCCATCGAGTCGATGCCCTCGTCCCACGCGGAGAGTGTGTCGACGACGGTCACCCGCAGGCCTGCCGCCGTCAGGGCCCGGGTGACGGGGGCGAAGAACGCTCCGCCGTCCCAGTGGGGCGTGACCGGGGCGAGGACCAGGGCGTGGGCCCTCCCCCCGGCGGTCTGCGGTTCGAAGACCGCCGAGGGGACGGCGTGAACGGGGTGGGTCACCGGACGGTGGCGAGCGTACGCGCGGTGGCGATGCCCTCGCGGTGGTTGCCGCCCAGCAGAACCTTGCGGTGCTCGACCGGCAGGTCGTAGCGGCCCAGGACCAGATCGGGCAGCGGCAGCGAGGGTGTCCCCTCGGGCACGGTGGCGAGCAGCAGGTCCGCCAGCTCCAGCGCCGGCCCGAGGTGCAGACGGGAGGCGGCCTCGGCGTCCGTGCGGTCGAGGTGCGCCAGCCACTGCTCGGCGATGAGGTTGCCCGGACCCTTGCCCATGCCCTGGATCGAGGAGTCCATCCACGTGGCGCCCGCGGCGACCGCGCTGATCGCGTTGGACAGGGCGAGCCCCAGGTTGTTGTGGGCGTGCAGACCGACCGGGCCGCCGGTGACCGACTTGGTCAGCGTGGTGAGGTCGGTGGTGTCGACGGGGGAGAGGCTGCCGTTGGAGTCCGCCAGATAGACGAACTCGGCACCGGCGTCGGTGGCGGCGGTCGCCACCTCCACGACGTCCCGTCCCTCCCACTGGCTGATCCGGGCGAAGTTGACGCCGACGCGGAAGCCGAGGTTTCTGGCCTGGCGTATGTACTCCAGGCCGCGCTCGTAGCCCTTGGACGGCAGGATGACGCGCACCAGGCGGGCCCCGGCCTCGTACATGGCGGGCAGGTCGTCGTCGCCGATGTTCTTCGGGTGGAGGATCATCGCGACCTTCTCCGGGCCGATCTCGCGGGCCACCGCGGCGATGAACTCGTCGTCGCCGCGGCCGGTGAGCCCGAGATCCGGGAGGGGCAGCAGCGACCCCTTGCGGTAGGCGATCTCGATCCAGTCGAAGCCCGCCTCGACGCTGAGCCGCGCGTGCGTGAGGGCGTATTCCAAGGGGAAGTTGAAGCCGTTGCGGTACCCGCCGTCGCGGAGGGTGACGTCGATGTTGACGATGCTCATGGTTCCTCCAGGGAGCTGGTGCGCGAGGTGTCAGACGCTGTGCTGAGCGGCGATGTGGCGGGCGGCGATCCGGCCGAAGATCAGTGAGCGCAGCACGGAGGTGGCCGGCGGGTAGGCGTGGTAGAAGAGGCCCGTCGCCTCGCCCGCCGCGTACAGGCCGGGGATGGCGGTGCCCGACGGGGTCACGACCCGGGCGTCGAGGTCGGTGCGAATGCCGCCGTAGGTGAAGCAGACGGCGGCGGTCAGCGGGACGCCGATGAACGGTGCGGTGTCCACCGGTACGGCCCAGTTGGACTTCTGGGGGGTGATTCCGACGGTGGCCTTGCCGTCGCGACGGGTCGGGTCGAACTCGCCGGGTCCGACGGCGGCGTTGAACTCGGCGACGGTCTTCTCCAGACCCTCG
Source organism: Streptomyces sp. WAC 04229 (assembly GCF_003947455.1). Taxonomy (GTDB): domain Bacteria; phylum Actinomycetota; class Actinomycetes; order Streptomycetales; family Streptomycetaceae; genus Streptomyces. Next base: position 17,945 of record NZ_QHJH01000051.1, read on the forward strand.
GCGTCGATGCCGAGCCGGTCCGCCAGTTCTTCCAGGCTGTCGGCCTGCTCGGGCGGGACGTCGCTGAGGAGCGCGTTGAGGATGCCGGGTATGGCGAGCGTCTTGGCGTCGGCGATCCAGTACGCCTCCTGCTCCTGGTTCTTCCAGATCTCGTAGCCGACGTGCTCGAAGGTGTTGTCCCAGGTGTCCATGCCCTCGTCGAAGAAGCGCTGCGTGTGGCCGTTGACGAAGATGCCGGTGCTGAAGCCGTACAGGACCGAGTCGGCCTTGCGGGTGCGGGTGTCGACGGGCTCGGCGTGGATGCCGTCGAACTGGCCGGCGGTGTCGGCGCCCAGCTCCAGGGCCATCCGCAGCGCGTCGCCGCGGTTGTTGGCGATGCCGGGCGCGATCAGGGGCAGGTCGCAGGCCCGGTCGCCGACGTAGCGGGTGAGCATCTCGGTGTTGCCCTCGAAGCCGCCGCAGGCCAGAACGACGGCCCGGCCGGTCAGCCGCCGGGTGAGACCGTCGGCGGTCCGCACCACGACGCCGTCGACAGCGCCCTCGTCGGACGTCGACAGGCGCAGCGCCTCCGTCCGGTAGTGGATGTCGACGCGCGGGTCGTTCTCCAGCGCGGCGCCCAGCCTCTCGACGATCGAGGCGCCGCCGCCGCGCGGGCTGGCCGGCGGCGTCATGGACGGGGTGCCGCCCGCGAAGGTGTGCGGCAGTGGGAAGTCCTCGAAGGCGATCTCGACGCCGTGCTTCTCCACGAACTCCAGCGTCTGCGGAGTCTCGCGCTCCACGGTGCGGCAGTACGCGACGTCGGCGAGGCCGCCGGAGACCCGGCCGACGTGCTCGGCCCAGTCGGTGTCCAGCCGGCGGTCCTGGGTGATCCGCAGGAACGCGCCGGTCCAGCGGGTGGCGCCGCCGCGCTCCTCCTTGTCGGCCCGCTCCAGAACGGCGATCCTGGCGGGCGCCTCGCGGCCTTCGGTGGCCTCGGCGAAGGACAGGGCGGCCGACAGCCCGGCGGCGCCGAAGCCGATGACGATCAGGTCGTAGGGTGCCGGGTCGTGCGAGGCGGACATGCTGTCTCCTGTGTTCTGTGCGCGGGGCGGGACGGGGCGGGGCCGATGACGGCGAGGCGGGGCGGTCACCGGTTGGGCGTGATGACGCGGCTGGTGCGGTAGAGGCGGAACTTGGCGCCGGTCGTGGTGGCGGCGAACTCCTGGTACCGGCGGGTGAATTCGGGGTCAGAGAAGATCGCGTCGAACTTCTCCTGGTCCGTCCACGCCGCGAAGTTGACGATGGCGTCGCCGTCGACGCTGGTCAGCAGCCGGGAACCACGGAAGCCGTCGGCGGTGGCGGCGACGTGGTCGACGGCCGAGGCGAGCGACTCGACGCTGGCCGCCGCGTCTTCGGTGGTGGCGACGTTGATGAGCAGGACGCCGTCGTCCGGTTCGGCGGCGGTGATCACACCGGGGCTGGCGTTGCGGCCCTCGAAGGCGAGTCGGTCGTAGGAGGCGATGCCGAGCTTGTGCCACGGGTCGCTCTCGACGAGGTCACGGACCTGGAGGTCGTCGAGGTCGGCGGTGACGACGACGGCGCCGCCCTCGGGCCGGGGCCCGCTGAGCAGGATGCGGCCCTGGTCCGCGTGCTCGCGCAGCCAGGCCTTGTGCTCGGCCATGTGCGCCAGGACGGTCTCGCGGGGAGCGAGGTAGGTGAGGGTCAGTACGTGGATCATCAGGATCCTTCCGTGCGCGGGGGTTCGGTGCGGATTCAGGCGGTGAGGGAGGCGATCCGCCGGGCGAGGCCGGTGAGGATCTCCTCGGCTTCGTCCACGACGTCGTGGACGATCCGGGCGGCCGGCCTGATGTCACTGATCAGGTCGAGCACCTCGCCGGCGAACAGGGCGCGCTGACTGGTGTCGTCCCGGGCGACGGCCTCGGCCCAGGCGGGTTCGACCGTGGAGCGTCGCGCGGCGAGTTCGGCGTCCTTGCCGGTCCAGGCGCGGGTGAAGTCGTTGCCGATGGAACGCGCGGGGTGGCCGGCGGGCCAGTCGATCCCCCGTACGACGTCGAAGGCGTGGGTGTTGACGGTGTCCACGGTGCGCGCCGAGACGAGCCGGGACTTGAAGCCGGCGGTGGCCAGCGACTCCTCGGCGGCGGCGAACCGGGTCCCCATCATCACGCCGTCGGCGCCCAGGCACAGGGCCGCGGCGAGACCGCGGCCGTCCGCGAAGCCGCCGGCCGCGACCACCGGGACGCGGCCCCCGACGGTTTCGACGACGGCCGGAATCAGGGGTAGCGTCGCCTGGGTACGGTGGTGGCCGCCGGCCTCGGCGCCCTGAGCGACCAGTACGTCGGCCCCGGCCGCGACGGCGACGGCGGCCTGCTCGGGGTCGTGGACCTGGACGACGACACGGGATCCGGCATCGGCGGCGGACGCCACGTACTTGCGGACCTGCGCGGCGTCGCCGAACGAGAGGGCGATGACCGGTGGGGCGTAGCCGAGCACCTTGTCCCACAGTCCGGGCCGGTCGTCGAAGGTGAACATGACGCAGCCGACGCCCCAGACGCCGCCGGCCTCGGCGGCCCGTGCCACATGCTCGTCGATGAACGCCGCGTCGCCGTAGCTCACACCGACGAGGCCGAGGCCCCCCGCCCGGGTCACGGCACCGGTCAGCGTGCCGCCGGACACGGCACCCATCGGGGCGCAGACGACCGGATGGTCGATTCCGAGCAGCTCCGTCAGCTTGGTCGAGATCACGATGCTCCCTGGTCCGGTTCATTCGCTGAATATGGCCGCGGGGCGGCCGAAAAGAAGAAGATGCAGCGCCGCTGAATTCCACATTGAATTCTGTGCGGAAGGGGCGAGGGATGTGCGTTTGGAAGTCGCTTCAGAACTCGCCCTGTTGACTTTCTGAAGATTAGCCGGGGCCGAGTTGCCGTGTCCAAGACGTAAACCGCGTGAGGGTCATACGCGGATGCCTATATCGCCTGGCCGGCGCGGAGCGAAGAAAGGCGTGTGTCCCGGGCTCGGGAGGAGCCCGGGACACACGCCTGTGGGTAGTGAGCCGAGGGGGAGGGGCGGGTGCGCGGCTACTCGGCGAAGAACACCCAGCCGCGTTCACCGGAGACCTGCTGCAGCAGGCGTGCGCTGCGGCTGCCGTCGACCGCGGTCACGGCGAGCCGCTCGCGCGGTGGCCTGCCGGTGGGCAGGGGCCGCCAGACCAGCTGCCGGTCCTGGAGCACGGCACGCCGCGGGCGCAGGGCCACGAGATCCGCGGTGGTCTGCAGCGCGTGCAGGAACAGGGCGTGCTGGTCCTGGTCGGCGGGGTGCAGGACGGAGTTCCAGCCGAGCCGGGCCAGATGGGCGGGCACGGTGTCGGCGAACCCGGGAGCACAGCCCTCCTCGTACCAGAGCAGGCGCTGGCGGGAGAGGTCGCTCCAGGTCGGTTCGGTGCAGGTGGCGAGGGGGTGCTCACGGGCCATGACGACACCGAGCGGTTCGTCCCAGACCACGGCGCGGACGAGATCCGGTGTCTCGATCGGCAGCCGCACGATGCCGAAGGCTATCTCGCCGTGCCGCAGCAGTTCCTCCTGGTCGCCCGCGCTCACCGAGCGCATCCGCAGCTTCGCGCCGGCGTCGCGACCGGCGTTCGGGTGGCGCTCGGACAGCCCGGAGAGCCCGTTCTGCACCTCGATGAGGACGTCCGCCGGGACGCCGCCGCACACGCCGACCGGCCAGACCCTGGGTGCGGGGGCCACGGCAGCGATGGCGGAGCGCAGCTGGCTCGGAATGCTCTGGATTTCCGACAGGAATGCGCGGCCGCCGGAGGTGAGTTCGACGCCTCGTGAACTGCGGATGAACAGGGCGGCGCCGACCCGCTGTTCCAGACGCCTGATTTGCTGGCTGAGACTCGGCTGGGAAATGCGCAGCTCCTGGGCGGCGGCCGAAACAGTCCCGGCCCGCACGACGGTCAGGAAGTACCGGAGATGCCGCATGTCGAAGTCGTCGACGTCGCGGGCGTCGGAGACCGCGCGCAGGACGACGTCGTTCTGGAGTTTCTCCGAGCCCTGGGCGTCGAGGGTGGCGCGCCCCGGGGTGCGCCGGCTCGTCAACTCGTCCAGCACGCTCATGTGTTCCTCCCAAGCATCGTCGCCCAACCCCCGTGGCGGGCGTGAACCCGTGCGGCGGAACGTCCGCCGCACGGGTCCCAGGTGCAGCATGCCAGAAAATTCGTTCCCGAAGGTATTTTTTACGCTCCCGAAACGATCCCGCCTTCTCCGCTCAAGGTCCCCGGCACCGAGCCCGCCGACAGCGCCGCGAACAGCAACCGCCACAGTGGCTCCCCGTCGGGGGTGCCGTCGGCGTCGCCGTACCCGGCGGAAGCGTGCAGCAGGCCGTACATCACGATCATCAGCAACTGGGCGACGAGCCCGGGCGGGTATCCGGGCAGGCCGCTGTCCCGTTGCGCCCGCCGGATCAGATCCGTCAAGGCGCCCTGCACCTCCGCGAGCACCTCGGTCAGCGCCCGCGCCAGCACCGGACAGTCGGACGCGAGCCGGACCGTGGCGCGCAACCGCACGTCCGACTGCAGCCGGCCGGCGAACTCCACCACCACGCTCTCCAGCACGCGGCCGGCGTCGGCCTGCGGAACGTCGTACTCGATCCGCAGACCCGCCCAGGTCTGCCGGGACTCGTCGATCAGGGCGCCGGCCAGCGACTTCTTCGAGGGGAAGTGGCCGTAGAGCGCACCCTTGGTCATGCCGATGCGATCCGCCACCGCGTTGAGCGTGGCCCTGCTGTAGCCCTGCGCGGCAAACACCTCGGCCGCGGCTGTCAGCACCTTCTCCCTCGTGCGCCGCGCCCGTTTCTGTGTCGCCATGTCCGCGCCTCCATCGTCGGGAACACATGCGTACCGCCGGGGCGGAGCGCTCCTCAGAGTGCTCCGCCCCGGCGGCGTCTCACGTGCTCAGTGTCCTCAGCGGCCCCCGGAGGGCCGGTCTCACCGGCCAACCGGATCGCCGCGCCTCCCTCTTCAGCCGAGGGGAGTCGCCCACCACCACCGGCCTGCCCACCGCGAACAGCAGGTCGAGGTCGCTCTCGTGGTCGCCGTAGGCGAAGCAGTCGTCCGGGTCCGCACCGCGCTCGCACATGACCGCGCGCGCCGCCTCGGCCTTGGCCCCACCGATCATCGGGCGGTGCACCTCCCCGGTCAGCACCCCGTCGGCCCCCGTCATCAGCTCGGTGCAGAGTACCGCCGACACGCCCAACTCCTCGGCCAGCGGTGCCAGCAGCGGGCGCATCGAACCCGACACCAGCACGACCTCGTGTCCTGCGGCCCGGTGCTGCTCGACGGCGTCGAGCGCCGGCCGTACGAAGGCGGTGCTGCCGCATCGGTAACTTTCGTACCAGAGCCGTCCGGCCGCTTCGAGAGTGGTCAGTGACACGCCCGCATAGCGCCGGTAGTACCTGCGGTTGAGCGCCTCCCGGTCGCGTGTCGCGGCGGCCTCGGCCAGCAGGGCGTCGGCCTCGGTGGCGTCCGCCGAGGGGTGCATGGCCAACCAGTGGCGCCAGAACGCGATCATGCTCTTCTCGGAGATCACGGTCTCGTCGACGTCGAAGAACGCGACCACGGGCCGTGCCGCGCGGGTCGCCCGTGCCGGAGCCGCGATCACCGTGCGCCCCCGGCCGGGAGGGCCGCGTGCGCGTAGGCCTCGGCCGCCGCCTCCAGGCCGAGGGCTCCGTGACCGGCCGCGGTCGTGACGTCCCGCCAGGCCCGCTGCACCCGGCTGTCCGGGGACTGCCCGCGCAGGCCCGACGCGTGGAAGAGCTCATCGACCGCTTCCCGGCACAGCCGTGCCGCGGTCACGGCGTCGCGGCGGGCCTCGGCCACCGAGAGCGGGGTGATCTCGCCCCGGTCCGCGCGCGCGGCGGCACCGTCCAGGAGCAGACCCGCGGCGTGGATCTGCGCGGATGTCCGGGTGAGCAGAAGCGTCTGGCCGGGTCTGAGCGCTCCCTCGGGGACACACTCCTCGGTCCAGGCGCGCAGCGCCGCGCGCGCCGCACCCAGCACGGGCGCCGCGAAGATCGAGGCGGCCACCATCGGGTAGGGGACGCTGTGGCAGCGGGCCGCACCGGGCAGGGGCCGAAGCAGCGTGTCCAGAGTGCACGAGCGGTGGGCGGGCACCAGCACACCGTCGGTTCGCACGCTGCCGCTGCCACTGCCGCGCAGGCCGACCGGATCCCAGGTGTCGCACACCTCGACGTCCGCCCGCGGCACCGCGAAGATCCGGTGTTCCCGGCCTCCGTCACCGCCCGGGGTCCACGAGGCGAGCAGTACCCACTCCGCATGGTCGATGCCGCTGGCCGTGCGCCACTCCCCGTCCAGCCGCCAGCCTCCGGGTGCCTCGGCGGCATGCCCCTGTGCCGGTACGACGGAGGCGGCGATCCGCGCGTCCGGACCGCCGGCCCACAGTTCGCGCTGCCCTTGCTCGGGCAGATAGGAGGCGAGCCGGCCGTGCGCCGCATACAGGGCCGCGCACCATCCCGTGGCGGCGCAGACCTCGGCCACGGCCGCGGCGTCGGCCGTCAGATGCGCGAAGGTCCCGGCGGCACCACCCCACCGGGCCGGGACGAAGTGGCGCGCGAACCCCGCGGCGGCGACGGCGTCGGCGACCGCGGGAGCGAGTCTGCGCCGCCGGTCGGCACCGGCCGCGTCCTGCTGGGCGAGTTCCAGGAGCCGATCGCGTGCGCACGTCGCTTCCTGTGCGCCGGGCTCGGGCCGGGCGTCGCTCCTGCCCTGACGTCCAGTCAGCATGCCGTCCCCGTCGCAGTCCCCGCCCGCGCCGTCCCGGGCGTGGTCGCGGCGCCGCCTATCCGGGCGCAGGCGAGTTCGCGGCCGCCCTGGTGGGCGCGGAAGGCGGAGAGGCCGTCGCCGAGCGGGTGCGCCGTGATCGTCACCGGGGCGTCCAGCTCGCCGAAGGCCGTGAACGCCACGTCGAGCAGTCTCACCCCACCCGCTTGAGGCCGGGAGCCGGCCGTGGCGACCCGGCCGGCCTGCCGGAAGGCCTCCACCAGCGCCATACCCGGCACGTGGTCCGACTCGTGGTCGAAGAGCACCGGGTGTTCCGTGTCGAGCCGCAACCACCAACGGTCCGCCCGCAGAGGATCGGCGTCGATCAGGACATCACGTCGGGAGAGGTGGCCGACGCGGACCGGCTCCAGCGCGACGCGGGCCGGTCCGGGCTCGGACGGGCCCGCCGGTGCGCCCTGTCCGCCGTGGCGGCGCACCACGGCGTAGCGCCGCGGCTCCATCGGTTCCCAGCACAGCCGTACGCGGCCGAGGCGGCGGTGCCGCACCAGAACGTCGCCCTCCAGCTCCAGCCGCAGTCGGCGTGCACTGGTGGCGGCGCGGCGGCAGGTGACGTCGAGGCCTACGCCGAGCGGTACGGCGTCCGGGGCGGGCAGGTCCTCGACGAGTTCCACGCGTGCCTCACTCAGCACGAAGGGCATGCCGTGCGGGACGCCGAGGAACCGGTGGGACAGGTGGATCGCCGTCTGCCGCACGGTCTCCACGAGCAGCACCGGGTCCGCCGCCGGGCCGCCGCGATGTGCGAGGTAGTGGTCACGGTGCCAGGCGGCGGCGACCGCGTAGCGCTCGCCGCCCAGGTGCATGGCGTCGGTCAGCAGCACCTCCGCTTCGGACGCCTTGTGGACGGACCTGCGCGGGACCCGTCTGTCGTGGGTCAGCTCCCGCCAGTGCGACTCGGGGCCGGGCAACCCCGTGTGAACTTCGGCTTCAGGCGTGACGGTCACGAGTAATTTCCTCCCCATGGTCGCCGCAGCAGCCGCGCGCGGTATCGTCCGGGCACAGCAAGGGCGAACACCAAAAATATACCTTCGGGAAGGTATATTGCATGGATCGTTTTTGCCACTGCACGTAACCGGAGGCCGCAGCAGGCCGACCAGAGAAGACTTCGGGAGCCCCCGTGCCAGAGCCGCACAGAACTGCCTTCACCACCAGAAGGATCTCCGCAGCGAGAGCCTCCGATCCCAAGCAGGAACGCTCCGCCGTGACTCGGGCTCGAGTCCTGATGGGAGCCGCGGAGCTCTTCACCGAAAGGGGATTCCGCCAGACTTCGGTCAAGGATGTCGCCGATCGCGTGGAGATGACCAAAGGGGCGGTGTACTTCCACTACCCGACCAAGGAGGCCCTGGCCGTCGCGATCGTGGAGGAGCACTACGCGCGCTGGCCGGTACTGCTCGACGAGGTCACGGCAGAAGGGCTCGGTCCGATGGCCACCGCCGCACGCATGCTGGAGCGGGCGGCGGCCGCGTTCCAGGACGACGTGATCGTGCAGGCCGGGGCCCGGCTGCAGATCGAACGTCCCCAGATAGACGCGGAGTTGCCGACGCCGTACGTCGACTGGATCTCCCTCCTGGAGTCGCTGCTGACCATGGCGGGGGAGGCGGGTGAACTGCGCCCCGGCGTCTGCCCGGACAAGGCCGCGCACGCCCTGGTCTCCGCGTTCTTCGGCTCGCAGCACGTCTCCGACGTCCTCAGTGGCCGCACCGACGTGGTGCCGCGCTGGCGGGAGCTGAGCCGCCTGCTCTTCGGTTCGATCCAGGCCGGCTGAGCGCGCCCGCGCAGTCCTCGGCCGGTGCGTGCCCGGCGAGTGGCGCACCGTCGCCGTCCAGTGGTGCACCACTCGCCGGGCGCGCTCCTTCGGGTGCGCCCCTCAGGCAGGGTCGGTCACTTCGCGCCGGGTGGTGCGTACGACCAGCCCGCCGACGACCGCAAGGCTCAGCAGGACGATGCCGAAGACCGTGGCGCCGTCGGTCAGGCCCACCGCGTCAGTGAGGTAGCCCGCCGAGACGGGCAGGGCACCGGCGGGGATGTAGCCGCCCACGTTGAGCGCGGCGTTGGCCTCGGCCAGACGGTGCGGCGGCACGCTGGAGTTGAGCAGCGACAGGCCGCCGAGCTGGCCCATGCCCTGTCCCGCACCGGCCAGCAGCGCCGACAGGACGAGGACGGTCACCGTCGCACTGTGTACGGCCACGATCAGCGTGATCATGCTCAGTGCGGTGCTCGCCGCGCCGGCCGTGAGGATGGTGCGCCGGCTCAGCCGCTGCACGGCGAACTGAACGCCGGTCGCCGCGAGGAACATCACGAACGCCATGGCGCCGGCGACGATCCGGCTGGTGGTGCCGAGCAGCCCGGACAGGAGCGAGGGGCCGAGCGAGAGCACGAACGACGTGGCGGTGATGCCGGGGGCGAACACCGCGATCCCCAGGGCGAGCTGACGCCCGTTGCCGCGCGGCACGCCGGGTACTCGCACCCAGGCGCCGGTCCGCGCCTGGGGACGGGACACCGGCATGCGCAGCACCGCGAGCACCGCCGTGGCGAGGAGTGCGGCCTCGACGGCGAAGACGGTCACGGTCGGGGCGGGTGCCACCTCGGAGAGCACTCCGGCGACCAGGGGGCCCAGGCCGGCGCCGAAGACCATCGCGCAGGACGCGAGCAGTGCGGCGATCCGCTTGCGCTCGGGTCCTGCGACATCGGTGACGGCGGCCATGCCCGCCGAGACGACGGCACCCACCGCGATGCCGGTGAACAGCCGGGCCGTGATCAGCGCGGCCACGCTGTCGGCGGTCGCGAAGATCAGGCAGGCGGCGAGGGCGAGCCCGAGCGCGGGCAGCAGGACGGGCTTGCGGCCGAGCCGGTCGGACACCACGCCGGAGACGAGCAGCGAGCCGATGAGTCCGACGATGTAGAAGGCGAACACCACGGTCAGGGTGCCCTTGGAGAACCCGATGTCCCGCTGCCACAGCACGTACAGCGGAGTCGCCGCGTTGGAGAGGACGAAGACGGCGGTGACCGGCCAGGCGGCCAGCCACACCCACCACAGGGGCACGCCGGGCCGCGTGCCGGCTTGCCGGTCGTCCGTGTTCCGCCTCCCCTCGGCGACCTGGACGGACGTGCTTCGGGCCTTGGGCATGGCAGTTCCTCCCGATCATTGCTGCCGGCTCGCCAGCAGTACGACTTCAGTCGAACTTAGCATGCAGTACGATTGAAGTCGTACATAGGAATCGCGTTATGAGGACCTGCCTATGCCCGAGCCCACGGCCCCCGCGCCGGCTGTCAGAGTGCTTCCCGAGCCGCCCGACCTGCCCGCACCTCTCCCCGAGCCGCCCGTGGAGGAGCTGCGCCTGGAGATCGTCCTCGGTGCGCTCAGCGACCCCTTGCGTCTGACGATCGTCCGCAGACTTCTGCTCGAGTCCGAGGAGTTCGACCACACCTGCGGCTGGTTCGGCTTCGACCGGCCGAAGTCGTCGCTGACCCACCACTTCAAGGCGCTCCGCGAGGCCGGGGTCACACGCCAGCGCCAGTACGGTCTGGAACGCCGCAGCCACGTACGCGTCGCCGACCTCGAGGCCCGCTTCCCCGGACTCCTCGACCTGGTCGTGGCCTGGCGTCCGCGGGACTGACGAAGCGGACGGCCCGGCCTGGGTCTGCTGTCCGGGGTCTGCTGTCCTGGGTCTGCTGTCCGGGCGGATCCGGTGGGCGCGTCGCGGGGTGCGGCCGGAGGTGGCGGGGTCGAGGTGGCGGGTCCGTGGCGGCTGTGCGGAGCGCGACCTGTCGGGATCGCGCGCTGTGCGGGCGCCTGCACGCCGCCGGACAGGCGGCCGCGGGCGTCGCCGGCCGAACCGGCGTCCCCGGGCCGGGATGCCCGCCGATCCGGCCGAACCGGCGTCCTCGGGCCGGGGTGCCCGCCGATCGTGGCGCGGGCCCCCTCCCGCGCACAGGCGCCCGGACGGGGGTGCCCGTGGCGTCCGGGCCGGCGTCAGGCCGTCGCCGCGTCCGGGGCCGGCGGGGTGAGGTGCTGGGCCAGCCAGGTCGGTACGCCGCCCAGCAGCCGGAACAGCCGTCGGGCCTCCTCCCGCAGCCGGGACGCCTCCGGTTCGCTCTCCGCGTCCGCGAGGGACGCCAGCGCGGGCGCCGTGCCGACGAGGTACCCCAGCTCCTCGCGGATCCGCAGGGACTCGGCGAAGCCGTGCCGCGCCTCGGCCAACTCGCCCTCCCGCAGGGCGAGTCCGGCCAGATGGCGCCAGGTGAAGGACAGTAGCAGCGGCTGCCCGTGCGCGGTCGCCCCGGCGTGCGCGCGCCGGTACGCGGCGCGGGCGGACTGCGGTGAGCGGCTCAGGTTCTCCGCGAGCAGTCCGCGCCGGAAGTCCAGCAGCGGCCGCCCGCCGGCCCCCGGCGCGATGAGCGCCGCCGCCCGGCCGAGCGCGGCCCGCGCCTCGTCGGCCCGGTCGCGCACCTGGTGCACGGTGGCCGCGTAGGCGAGTTGCCCGCGTTCACAGGCGGCGGCCCCGCGCTCGTCGTCGCTGTGGGCCAGCGCCTCCGCGGTGCGCAGCGCGTCCTCGGCCTCCGCCCAGCCCTGCTCGGTGTACAGGCACCGCTCCACCAGCAGTGCGGTCCGCTGCAGGGCGGTGGCCGCGGTGACCGGCTCCAGCAGGGCCGCCGCGTCCGCCCAGCAGGCGCGCGAGCGCAACCGCCATACCGCGGTCTGGAGCGGATCGTCACCCTCGGTCGTTCCCCAACCAGAACCAGCCATGGCGGAATGCGCCACGTCGCCCTCCCCTTAGCACGCCATCGAGCTCTCGAGTGGTGGCCGCATCTCAGCACGGATCCGGCGGCCCGGCCAAGGGGATGGGTGAAAGATTTCACAAAGTCGTGGGACTTCCCGCGCCCGAGGTTTGAGGATGCCCCGGGCCCGAAAGTGCCCGCGCCTCAGCTCATCCGCAGTGCGAGGAAGAAATCCAGCTTGTCCTCCAGGCGCGACAGGTCACGCCCCGTCAACTGCTCGATCCGCCCGACGCGGTAGCGCAACGTGTTGACGTGCAGGTGGAGCCGGTTCGCGCAGCGTGTCCAGGAGCCGTCGCTGTCGAGGAACGCCTCAAGCGTCGGGATCAGCTCGGCGCGGTGGCGGCGGTCGTAGTCGCGCAGCGGGTCGAGCAGCCGCGCGGTGAAGGCGCGCCGTACGTCGTCGGGGACGAAGGGGAGCAGCAGCACGTGCGAGGCCAGTTCCTGGTGGCCCGCCGCGCAGACCCGGCCGGGCCGCGCCGCGGCCACCCGCCGTGCGTGCCGGGCCTCCTCCAGCGCCCCGCGCAGCCCCTCAGCCGAGTGCACGGCCGCGCTGACGCCGAGCGTGACCCGCCCGTCCCCGTCCAGCCCCGCGGACAGCGGCTCCCGTACGGACTCCAGCAGCGCGTCCGCGAGGACGCCGGTCTCGGAGCCGTCGTGCTCGGTGGCGACGGCCGGCAGCGGTACGAGGGCCACGGCCTCGTCACCGGTGTGCGCCACGGCGATGCGGTCGGAGTGCTCGGGGCCCGTGGCGTGCGGGTCGACGAGGATCTCCTCCAGCAGCGACTGGGCGACCGGGCCGGTCTCCGTCGTGCCGTCCTCCCACTCGACGCGGGCCACCACGACCTGCCAGTGCGGGGCGGCGCCGAGTCCGGGCAGCAGCACCGGCGCCGCCACCCGCAGCCGGGCCGCGATCTCGGCGGGCGCGGCGCCCGTCTGCACCAGTTCCAGGACCTCCTGCGCCAGCCGCCGCCGCACCGTGCGGGCCGCGTCCCGCCGGTCCCGCTCGACCGCGATCAGCTGCGTGACCCCGTACAGGAGGTCGAGCCGCTCCTCGGCCCAGTCCCCGGCGTCCGCCTCCACCACGAGGAGCCAGTCCGACAGCACCGTCTCCCGCACCTCCCGGGACACACCCACCGCCTGCGGGGCGCGGGCGCCGGCCCGCACCGGGAAGACGCTGTACGTGCTGCCCGCCGCCTGCACCCGGTGGGGTGCGCGCCGCCCCGCGCGGGTGGCGGCCAGGTGCTCCGCCGCCAGCCGCGCGCACACCTCGGCGGGGAGCGCGGGGCCCGCCGCCTTCGAGCCCGCGACCGGCCGCCCGGTCGGCGACAGCACCCAGGCCCGCAGGTCCAGGTCGGAGCCGAGCAGGTCGAGCACCACGTCGGGGCCGCCGCCCGCGGGTCCCGAGGTCATCATCCGGCGGTGCCGGTCCACCACGGCCGCGAGGTCACCGGCCCGCTCGCCCGAGACCTGCCGGACGACGTGCTCGGTGATGGTCGCGAAGGCCACCGACTCGTGCACCGCGAACAGCGGCAGCCGGTGCCGCACGCAGGCCAGCACCAGGTCCTCCGGCACGCTCCCCAGTTCCGCCTCACCGGCGGCCAGGGCGCTCACCCCGGACTGCACCAGCAGGCGCACGAAGGGTTCGGAGTCGTCGGCGTCCCGTCGCCAGGCCAGGCCGGTCAGCACCAGCTCACCGCCCGAGAGGTAGCGGCTGGGGTCCCGCAGGTCGGTGGTCATCACGCCGCGGACCGATCGGTCCAGCTCGTCCTCGCCGCCGAGCAGCTTGAGGCCCAGCGCGTCGGTGTCCAGCAGTGCGCGCAGCCGCATTCTCGTCGCCGCCGATCTTTGTCTCGAAGTGTTCCAGGTCACGCGGCTGTGGCGCGCGTTTCCGGAGGAAAGCGAGGAGGTTACTGAGGACCTCCTTTCATACGAATCTACAAGATGCCTGCCCTGGCCAGCCAACTCCTTCATGGTTTCTGCGACTGACCCCGGTGGAGCACAGGACGGTGTACTGAGGCCAATCCACGTGAACAGCACATGAACGAGCCGGGCCCGCCGCACACGGATTGGCTCAATCTGTACGCCCCACAAGTAGACGAAGAAGAGAGCCGGTCATGGACTTCCTTCGCCCCGCCAGCTGGGAGGAGGCGCTCGCCGCCAAGGCCGAGCACCCCACCGCTGTGCCGATCGCGGGTGGCACCGACGTGATGGTCGAGATCAACTTCGACCACCGCCGGCCCGAGTACCTCATGGACCTCAACCGCATCGGCGACCTCCTCGAGTGGGAGGTCGGCGAGGACTCCGTACGGCTCGGCGCCTCCGTGCCCTACACCAGGATCATGGAGAACCTGAGCGCCGAGCTGCCGGGTCTCGCCCTCGCCTCGCACACGGTCGCCTCCCCGCAGATCCGTAACCGCGGCGGCGTGGGCGGGAACCTCGGCACCGCCTCCCCGGCCGGCGACGCCCACCCGGCGCTGCTCGCCGCCGGAGCCGAGGTCGAGGCCGAGTCGGTGCGCGGCAGGCGCCTGATCCCGATCGACCAGTTCTACACGGGCGTCAAGCGCAACGCCCTGGAGCCCGACGAGCTGATCCGTGCCGTGCACGTGAAGAAGGCCGACGGACCCCAGCAGTTCTCGAAGGTCGGCACCCGCAACGCCATGGTCATCGCCGTGTGCGCCTTCGGCCTCGCCCTGCACCCCGAGACCCGCACCGTGCGCACCGGCATCGGCTCGGCCGCCCCCACCCCCGTGCGGGCCAAGGCGGCCGAGGAGTTCCTGAACGCGGCGCTCGACGAGGGCGGCTTCTGGGACAGCGGCAAGATCATCACCCCGTCGGTCGCCAAGCAGTTCGCCGAGCTGTGCTCCGGCGCCTGCAACCCGATCGACGACGTCCGCGGCACCGCGAACTACCGCCGCCACGCCGTCGGCGTCATGGCCCGCCGGACGCTGACCTGGACCTGGGAGTCGTACCGCGGCACCCGCAACGCCACGGAGGGAGCTGCGTAATGCGCGTCAACTTCACTGTCAACGGACGTCCGCAGGAAGCCGACGACGTGTGGGAGGGCGAGTCCCTGCTGTACGTGCTGCGCGAGCGGATGGGCCTGCCCGGCTCCAAGAACGCCTGCGAGCAGGGCGAGTGCGGCTCCTGCACGGTCCGCCTGGACGGCGTGCCGGTCTGCTCCTGCCTGGTCGCGGCCGGCCAGGCGCAGGGCCGCGAGGTCGTCACCGTCGAGGGCCTGGCGGAGTTCGCCAAGGACCGCGCCGAGGGCTGCGCCACCGGCGCCTGCGGAAGCGAGGCCGGCAAGGGCACCACCCTCGATCAGGCCAAGCGCTGGCAGGCCGGCGGCACCGACTCCCAGACCGGCGAGGGCACCGAACTGGCCCCGATCCAGCAGGCGTTCATCGACGCCGGCGCCGTCCAGTGCGGCTTCTGCACGCCCGGACTGCTGGTCGCCGCCGACGAGATGCTGGAGCGCAACCCGAACCCGTCCGACGCGGACATCCGTGAGGCGCTGTCGGGCAACCTGTGCCGCTGCACGGGCTACGAGAAGATCATGGACGCGGTCCGCCTGGCGGCGGCCCGTCAGTCCGAGGGGGTCTGAACATGGCTGCCACCGGCGCACCCACCAAAATCACCCAGGGTTCCCAGACCAAGGGCGGCATCGGCGAGTCCACGCTCCGCCCGGACGGCACCCTCAAGGTCACCGGCGAGTTCGCGTACTCGTCCGACATGTGGCACGAGGACATGCTCTGGGGCCAGATCCTGCGCTCCACCGTCGCGCACGCCGAGATCGTCTCCATCGACACCGGCGAGGCCCTCGCGATGGCCGGCGTCTACGCCGTCATGACGTACGACGACCTGCCCACCGAGGTACGAAACTACGGCCTGGAGATCCAGGACACCCCCGTCCTCGCCCACGGCAAGGTCCGCCACCACGGCGAGCCCGTCGCCATCGTCGCCGCCGACCACCCGGAGACCGCGCGCCGCGCCGCCGCCAAGATCAAGGTGGAGTACCGGGAACTGCCCGTCATCACCGACGAGGCCTCCGCGACCGCGCCCGACGCGATCCTCGTCCACGAGGGCCGCGACGACCACCACATCGGCCACGTCCCGCACCCCAACATCGTGCACCGCCAGCCGATCGTCCGCGGCGACGCCGACGCGGCCGCCGCGCGCGCCGACGTGATCGTCAAGGGCGAGTACTACTTCGGCATGCAGGACCAGGCCTTCCTCGGCCCCGAGTCCGGCCTCGCGGTGCCCTCCGAGGACGGCGGCGTCGAGCTGTACGTCGCCACCCAGTGGCTGCACTCCGACCTGAAGCAGATCGCCCCGGTGCTCGGCCTGCCCGAGGACAAGGTGCGCATGACGCTCTCCGGCGTCGGCGGCGCCTTCGGCGGCCGCGAGGACCTGTCGATGCAGATCCACGCCTGCCTGCTGGCGATGCGCACCGGCAAGCCGGTCAAGATCGTCTACAACCGCTTCGAGTCCTTCTTCGGCCACGTGCACCGCCACCCGGCCCGCCTCTTCTACGAGCACGGCGCCACCAGGGACGGCAAGCTCACCCACCTCAAGTGCCGCATCGTCCTGGACGGCGGCGCCTACGCCTCCGCCTCCCCGGCGGTCGTCGGCAACGCCTCCTCGCTCGCCGTCGGCCCCTACGTGGTCGACGACGTGGACATCGAGGCCATCGCCCTCTACTCCAACAACCCGCCCTGCGGCGCCATGCGCGGCTTCGGCGCGGTCCAGGCGTGCTTCGCCTACGAGGCGCAGATGGACAAGGTGGCCAAGGAACTCGGCATGGACCCGGTGGAGTTCCGCCGGATCAACGCCATGGAGCAGGGCACCATCATGCCCACCGGTCAGCCGGTCGACTCCCCGGCGCCGGTCGCCGAACTGCTGCGCCGCGTCAAGGCGATGCCGATGCCGCCGGAGCGCCAGTGGGAGTCCAGCGAGGGCGCCGACGTGCGCCAGCTGCCCGGCGGTCTGTCCAACACCACGCACGGCGAGGGCGTCGTCCGCGGCGTCGGCTACGCGGTCGGCATCAAGAACGTCGGCTTCTCCGAGGGCTTCGACGACTACTCCACCGCCAAGGTCCGCATGGAGGTCGTCGGCGGTGAGCCGGTGGCCACCGTGCACACCGCCATGGCGGAGGTCGGCCAGGGCGGCGTCACCGTGCACGCGCAGATCGCCCGTACCGAGCTGGGCGTCACCCAGGTCACCATCCACCCGGCCGACACCCAGGTCGGCTCGGCCGGCTCCACTTCGGCCTCCCGGCAGACGTACGTCACCGGCGGCGCCGTGAAGAACGCCTGCGAGCTGGTGCGCGAGAAGGTCCTGGAGATCGGTCGCCGCAAGTTCGGCTCCTACCACCCCGCCTGGGCCACCGCAGAGCTCCTGCTGGAGGGCGGCAAGGTCGTCACCGACGGCGGCGAGGTCCTGTCCGACCTCGTCGACGTCCTGGAGGGCGAGACCGTCGAGGTCGAGGAGGAGTGGCGGCACCGGCCGACCGAGCCCTTCGACCTGCGCACCGGCCAGGGCAACGGCCACGTCCAGTACTCCTTCGCCGCGCACCGCGCCGTCGTCGAGGTCGACACCGAACTCGGCCTGGTGAAGGTCGTCGAACTGGCCTGCGCGCAGGACGTCGGCAAGGCGCTCAACCCGCTGTCCGTCATCGGGCAGATCCAGGGCGGCACCACCCAGGGGCTGGGCATCGCCATCATGGAGGAGATCGTCGTCGACCCCAAGACGGCGAAGGTCAGGAACCCCTCCTTCACGGACTACCTGCTCCCCACCATCCTCGACACGCCGACGATCCCGGTCGACGTGCTCGAACTCGCCGACGACCACGCGCCGTACGGGCTGCGCGGCATCGGCGAGGCCCCCACCCTGTCGTCCACCCCGGCGGTCCTCGCGGCCATCCGGAACGCGACGGGGCTGGCGCTCGACCGCACGCCGGTACGACCGGAGCACCTGACCGGCACGGCGTGACGCGACCCTCCGGGCGGCGCACGGAACGTCACACACTCCGCGCCGCCCGGAGCACCGACCGGGTCCCGTCCGCTCGCGGGCCTCGACGCACCACCCACCATGCGTTCGTCTCGGGCCGTCCCCCGGGTCGTGCACATCCCAAATCCCCGCAGCCGCCCCAGCGGCACGCGCGGGTGCCCCTTTGAACCTTGGGAGACGGCCCCATGACCCAGCAGTCAGTGGAGCCCAAGACCACCGCCGAGGACGCGGGCGCGGGTTCCCGCGTCCCCTCCGGCCGGTCTTGGCTCGACCGGTACTTTCACATAACGCACAGAGGATCCACGGTCGCGCGTGAGGTGCGCGGCGGCATCACCACCTTCATGGCGATGGCGTACATCGTCCTGCTCAACCCGGTGCTGCTCGGCGGCAAGGACGTCGCCGGCGACACCCTGAGCCAGAAGGCCCTGATCACCGCGACGGCGCTCGCCGCGGCGGTCACCACGCTCCTCATGGGCTTCATCGGCAAGGTGCCGCTGGCCCTGGCCGCCGGACTCTCCGTCTCCGGCGTCATCGCCGGCCAGGTCGTCCCCCAGATGACCTGGGGCCAGGCCTTCGCCATGTGCGTGATGTACGGCGTGGTCATCATGCTGCTCGTGGTCACCGGGCTGCGCGAGATGATCATGAACGCGATCCCGCTCGCCCTCAAGCACGGCATCACGATGGGCATCGGCCTCTTCATCGCCATCATCGGCCTCGTGAAGGGCGGCTTCGTGCACGCCGGCGAGGCGACCCCGCTGACCCTCGGCCCCGCCGGTGAACTCGCCGGCTGGCCCGTGCTGCTCTTCGCGGGCACGCTGCTCCTGATCTTCATGCTCCAGGCGCGCAACACCCCGGGCGCGATCCTGATCGGCATCGTCGCCGGCACCGTCGTCGCGGCGGTGCTGAACGCCACCGGCGTCATCGACCCCAAGCAGTGGGCGAACGGCGCTCCGGAACTGCACGGCAGCGCGGTCTCCATGCCGGACTTCTCGCTCTTCGGGACCCTGGAGTTCGGCGGCTGGGGCCAGGTCGGCGCGATGACGGTCGGCATGATCGTCTTCACGCTGGTGCTGGCCGGGTTCTTCGACGCGATGGCCACCATCATCGGCGTCGGCACCGAGGCCAAGCTCGCCGACGACAAGGGCCGCATGCCGGGCCTGTCGAAGGCGCTGTTCATCGACGGCGCCGGCGGAGCCATCGGCGGTGTGGCGGGCGGCTCCGGCCAGACCGTCTTCGTGGAGTCGGCGACCGGCGTCGGCGAGGGCGCCCGCACCGGGCTCGCCTCGGTCGTCACCGGTGCGTTCTTCGCGGCCTGCCTCTTCTTCACGCCGATCACCGCGATCGTGCCGCAGGAGGTCGCCTCCGCCGCCCTGGTCGTCATCGGCGCGATGATGATGATGAACGCCCGGCACGTGGACTGGGCCGACCGGGCCACCGCGATCCCGGTCTTCCTGACCGTCGTCCTGATGCCGTTCACGTACTCCATCACGGCGGGTGTCGCCGCCGGAGTGATCTCCTACGTCGCCATCAAGGTCGCCCAGGGCAAGGCCCGGGAGATCGGCGCGTTCATGTGGGCACTGACGGTGGTCTTCGTCGTCTACTTCGCCCTCAACCCGATCGAGAGCTGGCTGGGCGTGCACTAGCCGCCACGACGGGAACCCTTTCACGTACCCCTTGTCTCAGGAGGACCGACAGATGCTGGACATCGCCGACGAGCTGAACCGGTGGGTCGAGCAGGGACGCGACTTCGCGGTGGCCACCGTGGTGGCCGTCGGCGGCAGCGCCCCCCGCCAGCCCGGCGCCGCCCTCGCGGTGGACGCCGACGGCACGGCGATCGGCTCGGTCTCCGGTGGCTGCGTGGAAGGGGCCGTGTACGAGCTGTGCCGGCAGTCGCTGGGGGACGGCGAGACCGTCCTGGAGCGCTTCGGCTACAGCGACGAGGACGCCTTCGCCGTGGGTCTGACCTGCGGCGGGGTCATCGACATCCTCGTGACTGCGGTACGGGCGGCGGATCCCGCCCGGCCGGTGCTGGCCGCCGCGCTCGCCGCCTCCGCACGGGGGGAGGCGGCGGCGGTGGCGCGGGTGGTGAGCGGCCCGGCGGAGCTGATGGGCCGCGCGCTCCTCGTCCGCCCGGACGGCTCCCGCGCCGGCGGTTTCGGCGCCCACCCCGAACTGGACCGGACGGTGGCGGCCGAGGCGGGTGCCTTCCTGGACGCCGGCCGCACGGGCACGCTGGAGATCGGTGAGCAGGGCTCGCGCTGCGGGGCGCCGCTCACGCTGCTGATCGAGTCCTCGGTGCCCGCCCCCCGCATGATCGTCTTCGGTGCGATCGACTTCGCCTCCGCGCTGGTCCGCGCCGGAAAGTTCCTCGGCTACCACGTGACGGTGTGCGACGCCCGCCCCGTCTTCGCGACCCGGCTCCGCTTCCCGGACGCCGACGAGATCGTCGTCGAGTGGCCCCATGAGTACCTGCGGCGCACGGAGGTCGACGCGCGCACGGTGCTGTGCGTGCTGACCCACGACGCCAAGTTCGACATCCCGCTGATCAAGCTGGCGCTGCGGCTGCCGGTGGCGTACATCGGCGCGATGGGCTCGCGCCGTACCCACCTGGACCGCAACGCGCGCCTGCGCGAGGTCGGCGTGAGCGACCTGGAGCTGGCCCGCCTCAGGTCGCCCATCGGCCTCGACCTCGGCGCCCGCACCCCCGAGGAGACGGCCCTGTCCATCGCGGCAGAGATCGTCGCCACCCGCCGCGGCGGCACCGGCGCCTCCCTGACCGGCGCCCACACCCCGATCCACCACGACGGCCCGACGGCACCGGCGGGGCGGATCGGGTCGGTGGCCTAGCGATCGGTGGCGCGGGCAGCGGCCCGGCCCCTGCTGCCCGCCCGTCCGGCCGGGGTCGCCGCGACTCGGCGAACCCGGGGCGGGCCCCCTCAGCGGCGTGTCAGGGACACGTCCGCCACCACCGGCCGGTGGTCCGAGGCCACCGCTTCCTCCGGTACGGCGGCGCCGCGTACCCGCACGCCCTCGCCCACGGTCACGTAGTCGATCCGCTTCACGGGCGCCGCGGCCGGGAACGTGCCACCGGTGCCCGTGCCGGCGTCGCGCAGCTCCCGCCACAGCGGCCCCAGCTCCGGGGCCGTCGGTTCGGCGTTGAAGTCGCCGAGGAGCACCTGGCGTGCCCCGGGCCGGGCCGCCCGCTCCCGGGCCATGATCCGCCGCGTGTCGGCGACCTGCGCGACCCGCACGGCCGGGTCGGCCCGGTAGTCGAGGTGGGTCACGAACACCTGCACCGGCACCCCGCGCACCTTGAGCGTCACCTCGCCGAACCCGGGCGCGGGAGCCGGGACCGGGTTCTCGTCCTGCGTGGACAGGCGCGTGATCTCGTGGTTCGCCTCGGACCGGATCGGGAAGCGGGACAGCACCGCCACGCCGTACTCGCGCCGGGGGCCGCCCTCCGTCACGGCGTCGAGGCTGTA
Source organism: Streptomyces sp. WAC 04229 (assembly GCF_003947455.1). Classification (GTDB taxonomy): domain Bacteria; phylum Actinomycetota; class Actinomycetes; order Streptomycetales; family Streptomycetaceae; genus Streptomyces. Next base: position 39,065 of record NZ_QHJH01000051.1, read on the forward strand.
GATCGGCGCGAACGACACCCGCATCCCGAGCCGCCGCGCCAACTCCCCGGCCACGTCGAGCCCTCGGCTGCGGTCTCCCCAGTGCACGTCGACCTCCTGGAGGCCGATCACGTCCGCGTCGAGGGCGCGCAGCGCGGCGGCCTGCCGGTCGAGGTCGAAGACGCCGTCCGAGCCCGTGCCGGCGTGGATGTTGTAGGTGGCGATGCGCAGCGCAGCGGTGTGCCCCTGGCCGGCGGAGGCGGGCGGTGCCGCCACGGCCAGCGTCAACAGGGCTCCGGCGACGGACAGTTGGAAGAAGGTGCGCGCTCTGGCAGACATGACGGCACGGTACGCGGGAATCGGGCGCCGCGAGCCGCGCCGCGCGAAGTCGTCGCCGGCCCGTACCTCGTCCGCCGCCCCGCGTTCACGGGTGCCGCAGCAGGTGGTTGACCGCGCGGCCGAAGACGTAGCGCCCCGAACCGCCGAGCGCGCGGTCGAAGGCGGCCGGCAGCAGCCGGACGTCCAGTTCCTCGCGCCACCGGACCCGGGTCCGGCCGCCGGGACCCGGACACACCTCGATCTCGGCCCACCCCCGTACCAGCCGGCCGCGCTTCTCCAGTCGGCACCGGCCCGGCGTGTCGTCCCCGGGCGGCTGCCAGACGGTGATCTCCATCCGGTCGTCGAAGGCGAACGGGCCGCCACCGGTGCGGGCCACGATCACCGTGCCCCGGCGCGTGGGCCCGGGCGTCTCGACGGTGACCCGGGTCAGCGGTACGGCGTCGCCGTGGCGGGACCAGGTGGTGAGGCGCCGCCACGCCTCGTCGAGGGGGAGTGGGGCGGTGCGTTCCAGCGAGAAGGTGACCACGCGACGATCGTAGGGAACGCGGGCCCCGGGGCGCCGTCGGCCGGTCCGGGCGGCGCCGCGCCGTCCCCGCAGCCCATCCGCAGACCTCACGCTCGGTGACATGTGGACGTATGTCCGGAAACGGAGTGCGTCCATGAGCGTTTGAGGCGACCGCGCCGCGGCACCCGCGAAGCCGAGACGGACCCCCCGCGACACCTCGCCGCTCGGAGCACCCCTCATGCGCAACCCCGGTACCGACGCCACGTCCCACGACCCGCGCCACCCGCCGCAGCGCCCCGGCACCGCGGCGCGCCGGGGGAGGGCGGCCTCGTGAGCCCCGGACACGGCCGCGCGGGCCCCGGGAACGGCTACGCCGTCGTCGTCCCCACGCTCGTCCGCGACTCCCTGGCCGACTGCCTGGCCGCGCTGGCCGCCGCGACCGGCCCCGGCCCCGACGAGATCGTCCTGGTCGACGACCGGCCCGGGCCCGGAGCCGACCCGGGCGCGCTGGAGCACCCGCTGACCGTCCTCGGCGACCTGCGCGAGCGCACGGTGGTGCTGCGCAGCGGCGGACGCGGCCCCGCCGCCGCCCGCAACACCGGGCTCCGCGCCGTCACCGCACCCTGGACAGCGTTCCTCGACGACGACGTCCAGGTCGGCCCGCACTGGTGCGGGGATCTGATCCAGGACCTCGCCGAGGCGGCCCCCGACACCGGTGCCGTGCAGGGCGTGATCGCCGTCCCGCTGCCCGGCGAGCGCCGCCCCACCGACTGGGAGCGCGACACCGCGGGGCTCGCCCGGGCCCGCTGGACCAACGCCGACATGGCGTACCGCACCGCTGTGCTCCGCCAGGTCGGCGGCTTCGACGAACGCTTCACCCGCGCCTTCCGGGAGGACGCCGACCTCGCGCTGCGCGTCCTGGACGCCGGGTGGCGCATCCGGCGGGGCCGCCGCACCACCCGGCACCCCGTACCGCCCGCCGCCCGCTGGGTGTCCCTGGGGCAGCAGCGGGCCAACGCCGACGACGCCCTGATGCGACGGCTGCACGGCCCCGGCTGGTGGGCCAAGGCGGTGGCGCCCCGGGGCCGGATCCGGCGCCACGCGGCGATCACCGCGGCGGGTGCCGCGACCGTGGCCCTCACCGTCGCCGGGCGGCCCCGCGCCGCGGCCGTCACCGGCCTCGGCTGGGCGGCCGGAACCGCCGAGTTCGCCTGGGCCCGCATCGCGCCCGGCCCGCGCACCCGCCACGAGATCACGACCGTGCTGGTCACCAGCGCGCTCATCCCGCCCACCGCGACCTGGCACCGGCTCAGCGGCCTGTGGCGCCACCGCAACGCCCCCGCCTGGCCGGAGACGCCCGCATGAGCCCCCCGAAGCCCGGCCGTCCCGAACGGCCCGACCGCCGGCGCCGGGAACGGCCCCCCAAGGAGGTGACCCCATGAGGATCGCCATGGTGTCCGGGCACGCGAGCCCCCTCAGCGAGCCCGGCGGTGACGCCGGTGGGCTGAACGTCTACGTGGCCCGCCTCGCCGAGGAGCTGGCGGCGCGCGGCCACGACGTCACGGTGCACACCCGCCGCGACGCCGCCGACCTGCCCGCCCGGGTCGCGCTGCCCGGCGGCGCGGTCGTCGAGCACGTGCCGGCCGGTCCGCCTCGGGCGCTGCCCGTGGACGGGCTCCTGCCGCACATGGGCGGCTTCGGCGCACACCTGGCCCGGGCCTGGGCCCGGGAGGGGCCCGACGTGGTGCACGCCCACTTCTGGCTGTCCGGCCTGGCCGCGCGGACCGGCGTAGGGCCGCACGGCATCCCCCTCGTGCAGACCTTCCACACGCTCGGCACCGTCACCGGCGGCCCGCCCGAACGCGTCGGCGCCGAACGGCTGCTCGGCCGCGCCTGCCGGCGCGCCCTGGCCGTCAGCACCGACGAGGCCGACGCCCTCGGCGCCCTGGGCGTACCCGCCCGCCGGGTGTCGGTGGTGCCCTGCGGAGTGGACGCCGAGCACTTCCACCCCGCCGCCGACACCGGCCGCACCCCCGAGCGCCGCCAACGGCACCGGCTGCTCGCCTGCGGACGGCTGGTGCCCGGCAAGGGCTACGACAACGCCGTCCGCGCCCTCGCCGAGGTCCCCGACGCCGAACTCCTCGTCGCGGGCGGCCCGCCGGCCGGTGCCGTGGCGGCCGACCCGGAGGCCCGGCGCCTGACCGCGCTGGCCCGGCGCACCGGTGTCGCCGACCGGGTCCGGCTGCTGGGCGCGGTCCCCCCGGACGACATGCCCGCCCTGCTCCGCAGCGCCGACCTGGTGCTGTGCACGCCCGTCCACGAACCGTTCGGCTTCGTGCCGCTGGAGGCGATGGCGTGCGCGGTGCCCGTCCTCGCCACCGACGTCGGCGCCCACCGCGACTGCGTGGCGGACGGCAGCACCGGCCGCCTGGTCGCGCCGGAGGACCCCGCCGCCCTCGCGGACGCCGTCCGCGCGCTCCTCGCCGAGGAACGGCTGCGCCGCCAGTACGGCAGGAACGGCCGCGAACGGGTCCTGCGGCACCACACCTGGGCCCGGGTCGCCGACGCGGTGGAACAGGTCTACCGCCTGGCCCTGCCCGAAACGCCCCCGGCGGCCGGCCCGTCAGCGCCCGACGACCGGCTCGAAGGCCTCGCGCACGTCGGCGGCGGAGGGCGTGACGGCCATCCGTGACGGCAGACTGCCGAAGTACCCGAGCCGGCCCGGGCAGCTCTCGCCGCCCATCTGCACCCTGCGGTCGGTCACGAGCTTCCCTGTCCGCAGCGCGTACGCCTTCACCCGGACCGCCAGCTTGTTGAACCTGACACTGCCGATGCGGCCGTTGTGGTCCCGGTACCGGCACGTCTCGACTACGTCCCCCGCCTCCGTCTCGTCCGCGCACACCACCAGCGCGGCATCGGCCGCGTCGCCGGCCTTCCACGCCTCGGGCAGCTTGTCCGTGTACTCGGTGGCCTCGGTGTCGCCGACGAACAGGGCGCGGCTCTTCCCCTCGCGGTACGCGGGCGCCCCGGCGTACTTCGCCGGCTTCCGGCAGTATCCGGTGCTCATGCTCTCCGCCTCCGTCACCAGCGACCTGACGTCGCTGAGCTGGATCGCCAGGCCCGCCTTCCTGATGCCGCCGCGCGCGTCGTCCGCGCGGTCGTCGCCGGGATGCTCGTCGAGCAGCCGCTGGTACATGTCCCGGGCGTTCACCCACTGCTCGTCGGCCAGGAGGGCGTCACCGCACTCCTTGAGCGCCCCGGGCGCTATCCGGGCCGCGGTGGCCGAGGAGGGGCCGTCGAGGGCCTTCGGCCCGGACTCGCGCTCCCGCAGCCAGTCCGCGATGTCCATGGTCCGGCAGCCGTCCTCGGTCGGCAGCCTCTTGAGGAAGTCCGTCAGCCTCGCCCCGGCCACCCGTTCGTTGCCGGGCTCGCCGAGGACGGCGCCGAGCCGTCCGAAGCCGGTCTCCAGCGCGTCCAGGTCGCCGGTCAGCCCGGTGCTCAGGTATGCGGCGGCCGTGTCCAGGCGCTCGCACACCTCGACCACGACGTCGCCCCGGGCGGCCACCGGCGCCGCGGCGAGCCGGTGGCCGCCCGCGGCGACGTCGTGGTCGAGGTGTGCGAG
>NZ_QHJH01000052.1 GCF_003947455.1 Streptomyces sp. WAC 04229
GTTCGGGGGGAGGCGCGGGCGGCGCGGGCGATGCTGAACTGAGGCGTGCGCCTGGGCGCCGTGGAGGTGCTGCTGTCCTGCGACTGACGCTCGTGCGTGGCTGGGCGCGCCCACGCGGCGGAGCCGCACATCGATGCGGCCCCGCGCCCCTTCGGGGCGCCGGGCATGTGCCCGGCGCCGCTCGTCAGCTCGGGTTGGTCTCGATGACGGCCACCCGGTCGGTCTTGCTCTTCAGGGCCTGGCGCAGGGCGCCGTAGACGTCCTCGGGGGTGACGGCCGTCTTCTTGCCGTTGGCGCGGGTGATGAGCACGCCGTCGAACGTCTGGCCGTAGAGGCCCTTGAGGGCGTTCAGGTCGGGCTTGTCGACCAGCTTGCCGCCGACGGCCGTGACGCCGAGGAACTTCCAGAGCGACTTCTCGGGGCTGAACTTGACCTCGACGCCGCTCGCCCGGACCGTCACTATGCCCGACATGGCCGGCTCGGCGAACTCCTTCAGCATCCGGTCGACCTCGGCCTTGGAGACCGTCGGCTGCTGGGTGGTCGTCGGCACGCTCACCGCGGCGGCGGTGCCGGTCTCCACCTGGGTGCGGTACGCCGCCTGCACGGACTCGGTCGACTTGGCGACGTCGATGCCCTTGCCCGCCTTGCCGTAGACCGGCACGGCCCTGCCGGACTCGAACTCGATCGTGCCCTCGGTCACGGATCCGGCGCCGCCCGCCGCGTCCTCCAGGGCGGCGTGCAGCTTCTCCTCGTCGACGGGCATCTCCGGTTCGACGACCCGCTTCTGGCCGAAGAGCGAGCCGATGACGGAGACCGGGTTGTAGTCGCTCGTGGCCGCCGCGCTGGCGGTGGCCTGCGCGTCGAGCTGGAGCCCGGCCTGGTCCGGCTTGAGGGAGACGCTCTCGCCGCCCACCGTGAGCTTCAGCGGCTTGCCCGCACGGGCGCCGAGGGTGTCGTCCAGCTTCTCGACGGCGTCGTCGCGGGTGCCGCCGCCGATGTCGACGCCGAGCACGGTGGTGCCCTTGGGCACGTCGGAGCGGTTCATCAGCAGGCCGGCGCCGTAGGTGACACCGGCGATCACGACCACGCCGCCGACGAGCAGCGGCAGCTTGCCGCGCCCCTTCTTCTTCGCGGGCTTGGCGGAGGCGGCCGGGGGCGTGGAGACCGGCTCGGGCAGCTTGGGGGGCGTGTGCGGCAGGGGTCCGTCGCCGCCGGGGCGCTGGCCCTGGAACGGCGCGCTGCGCTCGCTCGGTACGACGGGGATGCCGCTGGTGACGGTGTTGCCGGAGATGTTTTCCGGGTTGCCGTAGCCCGGCGTGCCCGGCTCGGGGGCCGGCTTCTGCGGGGTGAGGATCGCGGTGTCGTCGCTGAGCCCACCGCCGGGGCCGGTGCCGGGACCCTGCGTCCTGCCGGGGGCGGCGGGCCCTCCCGGACCCCGCACGCCGGCCGGCGCGGGCCCGCGCTGTGCCGGGGGCGCTCCGGCCCCTGCGGCCGCCCCGGGGGCGCCGAAGTCGCCGAGGTCGCCGAGGTCGCCCACCGGGGGCGGCGAGAGCCGGCCCTCCCCGGTGACCGGGCCGCCGGTCGGACCCGCGGGGCCACCCGGGCCGCCGCCGTAGGGGGACTGCCCCTTCGGGCCGCCGCCCTGGGTGCCCGGTCCCTCGCCGGAGAAGTACGGCAGGTCGTCGCGGCGCGGCTCGCCGCCGGGGCCGGTGCCGGGGCGGGCGCCGTTGCCGCCGAGCGGTCCGGCCGCCAGCGCCTCGGTCACGTCGAAGGAACCGGTGCCTCCGCCGTGGCCGGGCGCCACGGGACCGCCCGTCGCCCCGGGGAGACCGGCGCCGTTCGTGGAGCCGGGCCGGGAGCCGCCGGGCACGTTCATGGAGCCGACGACGCCACCGGGACGGCCGCTGCCGCCTCCCGGACGCGTACCGGCACCGGACGCAGCGGGACCGGACGGGCCGGGTGTGCCGGCCGGGCCGCCGGGGGCCGGGCCGGAACCGCCGGGCAGACCGGCGCCGTTGGCGGAGCCTCCGCCCTGAGTGCCCTTGCCAGGACCGGACTTGCGGGGCGCGAACCAGTCGCTGGTCGGCTTCTCCTCGGCGGACCCGACGGGCTCGGCGGGAGCCTCGGGCGCGCTCGCGGGCGCGGCCGCGCCGGGCGCGGGCTGCTCGGCCGTCGTCTCCGCGTCGCCCGCGCCGCTCTCGGCATCCGTGACGGGCTTGCGCACGACGACGGGCGGGATGGGCCGCGACCCGGGGATGTTGATCCGGATACGGGTCGTCAGCGTCGTCTCGGTCTTGCGGTCCTCCGGTCGCGCGGCCGAACGGCCCGCGTCCGCACCGGCGTCGGAAGCCGTGGGTGTCCCGTAGGGCGGGGTGCCCGACGGGTACGCGGCTCCGCCGCGCCCGTGGGGGCCGGAGGACGAACTGTCAGTTTCACGACTCAAGGCAGGTTCTCCCGGTTGGCTCCGCCGCCCGTCACCCCTTCGGAGCGGGCGGCTCGGCGGCGCGCACCACCATACTGGCCACTTCTCACGCGTATCCCGTGACCGCCGGGGAAACCCACACGGGACTCGCACGAGCACGGTATGGCGAAGTACTACGTCACTTGCGAAGTCGGACGGCGTCGCCGTCCGGTTGCCTCACCGGCGCGAGGGTGGCGCACATCACAGCGACCGCGATCCCGCCGAGCAGGAAGAGATAGGAGCCGACCCCCGCGGCGAACACGAAGTCACCCTCGGGGCGGCTGGTGGTGAGCAGCACCACGGCGAGCGCCCAGCCGGCGGCCGGCGCGACGGCGCCGCCCCGGCGTCCCACGGCACGGCCCGCCCCGAGGCACAGCCCGGCCTCGGCGGCCAGGGCCAGCAGCAGCCCCCCGGGGAACCAGGCCGGCTGGAGCAGCGCCCCGGCGACGCCGATCACGGCGCCGAGTACGAAAAGGACCACGTAGAGGGCGGCGCGGCCGAGCGAGGGCGGGCGCAGGGGCTGGGCCAGCGCGGAGGTGGTCGGCGGGGTGCGTCCGGTCACGGCGCCTCCTCTGTCTCGTGGGTCCCGGTTCCGGTCCCGATCCCGGCGAAGAGGTCGCTCTCCCGCCCCTCACCGGCCCGCTCGCCCCGCACGAGTTCGTAGTACTCGGTGGTGAGGACCGGCTGGGCCAGGTCGTTGGAGAGGACGAAGTACGGTTCGGCGACCGTGATCTGCGTGGCGTGGGCGCGCATCGCGGCGGCCTTGGCGGCGGCGTACGCGGTGCCCTCGCCGCGGATCTCGGTGGTGATCTTCCCGTCGTCGACGACGCCGGGTACGTCCTCGACGCCGGCCGCCCTGTCGAACGGCGTGCCCGGCAGGTCGGCACGGAGGCGTGCGAAGTCGTCCTCGATGCGGGAGCGCGGGACGCGGTTCCAGTACACCTTCCGCACCGGGCAGCCCGCCTCGGCCGCCAGTTCCACCGCCCGCATGGCGATGCGGTGGGCCTGGATGTGGTCGGGGTGGCCGTAGCCGCCGTCGGGGTCGTAGGTGACGAGCACCTGGGGGCGCACCTCGCGGATCACCTCGACGAGGAGCGCGGCGGCCTCGTCGAGGTCCGCCTGCCACAGGCAGCCGGGGTCGTCGTTGTCGGGCAGGCCCATCATCCCGGAGTCCGCGAACCGGCCCGGCCCGCCGAGCAGACGGAAGTCCTCGACGCCGAGCGCGCGCATGGCGTCCGCCAGCTCACCCCTGCGGTGCCCGCCCAGGGCGGCACCGGACAGGTGCGCCAGTTCCGGCGGGATGACCTCCCCCCGCTCACCGAGGGTGCAGGTCACCAGCGTCACGTGGGCGCCTTCGGCGGCGTACCTGGCCATGGTGACGCCGTTGTTGATCGACTCGTCGTCCGGGTGCGCGTGCACCAGCAGCAGACGCCGGGCGGGGAGTGCCTTCATGAGGCCACCCTAAGAGGCCGCGCCCCCGTTCTCGTAACTGTCCAGGGCTTGTCCAGTGCCGTCCGGGCTGTCCGTGCGTTGCCCCGGGTAAGGCGTGGCGGTACGGCACGGGAGTACGGAGGGGCGCGACATGTCGGTGGACGTCGAGACGGAACAGGTGGACGAGCCGGGGTGGGAGGTGGACCCCGACGACGACTGGGCGCTCGCCGTGATCGCGACGGTGGGTCGGCAGCTGAAGCTGCGGCGCGAGGCGGCGGGGATGCGGGCCGCCGACTTCGCGGTGGCGGTCGGGTACGGGGAGGACCTGGTCTACAAGGTCGAGGGCGGGAAGCGGATCCCCCGGCTCGACTACCTGGACACGGCGGACCGCGTGCTGGACGCGGGCGGGCTCATCTCCGCGATGAAGGAGGACGTGCGGAGGGTCCGGTATCCGAAGAAGGTGCGGGATCTCGCGCAGATGGAGGCGCGGGCGGTGGAGCTTCAGCTGTACGACCCGTTGCACATCCACGGCCTCCTGCAGACCCCCGAGTACTCGCGTGCCCTTCTGTCGATGCGGCGTCCCACCTATGCAGCCGACGAGATCGAGCGCTTCATCGCGGCGCGCCTCGCACGCAAGGCGATCTTCGATCGGGAGCCCGCACCCGAACTCGGATTCATCCTGGAGGAGTGGACGCTCAGGCCCACTGGGCGGGAGGCAGACCCTGCGCGGCCAGCTCGCGCATCTGCTGGAAGTCAGCGGCTTGCCCAGCATCGAGCTTCAGGTGATGCCGATGGACCGCGAGGAACACGCGGGGGTGGACGGCGGCATCGAGGTACTGAAGTTCGCGGACGGGTCGGCGGTCGGGCGCTCGCCAGCCGTCGCCGGTGGACGGCCTGTGTCGACCCCCAGGCAACTCCGTATCCTGGAACTGCGGTACGGGATCATCCGGGCTCAGGCCCTCTCGCCGCGTCAGTCGACAGCCTTCATCGAACAACTGCTGGGGGAGACATGAACCGCGACACCGGCCTGGCATGGTTCAAGAGCAGCTACAGCAGCGGCAGCGAAGGCGACTCCTGCGTGGAGGTCGCCCTCGAACCCCGCGCCGTCCACGTCCGCGACTCCAAGAACCGCCCGGACGCCGGCCCCCGGCTCGCGCTGGCTGCGGGAGCCTGGGCGGACTTCGTGGCCGCCGTCAGAAGTTGATGTGAGTCGGCCGCGTTCATCGAACGACTGCTGGGGGAGACATGACCCGCAAGAACGATCTCGCGTGGTTCAAGAGCAGCTACAGCAGCAGCAGCGAGGGCGACTCCTGCGTGGAGGTCGCCCTCGAACCCCGCGCCGTCCACGTCCGCGACTCCAAGCACCGCCCGGACGCCGGCCCCCGGCTCGCGCTGGCTCCGGAGGCCTGGGCCGACTTCGTGGCCGCCGTCAGAAGTTGATGCTCCCGATCATCCCCGCGATGTTCGTCGTCAGCTCACTGATCGTGGGCGCGACGGTCGAGGAAGCCAGGTAGAAGCCGAGCAGCATGCACACCACCGCGTGCCCCGCCTTCAGACCGGACTTCTTGACCAGCAGGAAGACGATGATCGCCAGCAGCACAACCGCCGAAATCGAGAGTGCCACGGCGGCTCACCTCCAATGGGCCCAGGGACATGGGGGGTCGGTCGCAGTCGGAGCTTGGGACAGTGCACGCAGATAAATCCACGCTGCGGGCACCTGGTTGATACCCACTATGCGCTAGTGATCATAACTATCCGTGCGCGCGCATCTCTCGGCGCACGGCCGCACAAGGGGGCGCATGGCCAATATGGTCGAGGCATGACGACCGAGTCCGACTCCTTCCCCAAACGGCACGCCCGCACCCAGCGGTTCACGCTCGGCGCGCCACGTTCGTTCACCGTGGCGCCCGACGGTTCACGGGTCGCCTTCCTGCGCTCCGGCACCGGCACGGACCGGGCCAACTCCCTCTGGGTTCTCGACATCGACGGGGGCACGGAGCGCGTCGCCGCCGACCCGCGAGCCCTGCTCGGCGGTGCCGAGGAGGCCCTGTCGCCCGAGGAACGGGCACGGCGCGAGCGCAGCCGCGAGGGAGGTGCGGGCATCGTCGACTACGCCACCGACTCGGCGGTCGAGCTGGCCTCCTTCGCCCTCTCCGGGCGGCTCTTCGCGGCCGAACTGAGGGCCGGCACCGCCCGCGAACTGTCCACGCCCGGGCCGGTGATCGACCCCCGCCCCTCCCCCGACGGCCGGCACATCGCCTATGCCGCGCGGGGCGGCCTGCGGGTCGTGGGCGCCGAGGGGGACGGGGACAGGGCCCTGGCCGAGGCGGACGGCGAGGGCGTCGCGTACGGGCTCGCCGAGTTCATCGCCGCCGAGGAGATGGGCCGCAGCCGGGGCTTCTGGTGGAGCCCTGACTCGGACCGGCTGCTGGTGGCACGGGTGGACGACACGCCCGTGCAGCGCTGGTGGATCTCCGACCCGGCCCGCCCCGAACGTGATCCACAACACGTGCCGTACCCGGCGGCCGGCACCGCCAACGCGGACGTACGGCTGTTCGTCCTCGGCCTCGACGGGGGGCGCACGGAGGTTCTGTGGGACCGGGCGCGGTACCCGTATCTGGCGCGAGTGCACTGGTCGGCGTCGGGTGCGCCGCTCCTTCTCGTACAGGCGCGCGACCAGCGCAGCCAGTTGTTCCTGGCCGTGGACACGGTGTCCGGGACGACCCGGATGGTGCACGCCGACGAAGATCCAGTTTGGCTGGAACTCTTCCCCGGTGTGCCGTGCTGGAGCCCGTCCGGGCAGTTGGTGCGGATCGCCGACGAGGGCGGTGCGCGCGTGCTGGCGGTCGGTGAACGGCTGCTGACCGGCGGCCAGCTGCACCTGCGGGCGGTGCTGGACGTCGGGGACGACGACGTGCTGGTCTCGGCGTCGGCGGGCGCCGAGGCGGCCGACCCGGAGACGGGCGAGGTGCACGTCTACCGGGTGAACGAACTCGGCGTGGAGCGCGTCTCGCAGGAGCCCGGCGTGCACACCGCGGTGCGCTCCGGGGACGTGTCCGTTCTCGTCACCGCGACGCTCGACCACCCGGGCGCCCGGGTCCGGGTTCTGCGGGACGGCAAGACGGCGGCCACCGTCGCCTCGTATGCCGAAGACCCCGGTTTGTCCCCGCGCGTGACACTCACCCGAGGGGGCGCACGTGCTGTCCCGTGCGCCGTGCTTATGCCAACGGACTACCACGGTGACACCCTCCTCCCCGTACTCCTGGACCCGTACGGTGGCCCGCACGGCCAGCGGGTGGTCGCGGCGCACAACGCCCACCTCACCTCGCAGTGGTTCGCCGACCAGGGTTTCGCGGTGATCGTCGCCGACGGGCGGGGCACGCCGGGGCACTCCCCCGCCTGGGAGAAGTCCATCAAGGACGACGTGGCCGCGGTCGTGCTCCAGGACCAGGTCGACGCGCTCCAGGCGCTCGCCGCCGACTTCCCGCTGGACCTGAACCGGGTCGCCGTGCGCGGCTGGTCCTTCGGCGGCTACCTGGCCGCGCTGGCGGCCCTGCGCCGGCCGGACGTCTTCCACGCGGCGGTGGTCGGGGCGCCGGTCACCGACCTGCGGCTCTACGACACCCACTACCAGGAGCGGTACCTCGGCGACCCCGGCGAGCAGCCGGACGTCTACCGGCGCAACTCGGTGATCGACGACGCCGGGCTGGTGGACGCCGCCGAGCCGCACCGCCCGATGATGGTCATCCACGGGCTCGCGGACGACAACGTGGTGGTCGCGCACTCCCTGCGCCTGTCCTCGGCCCTGCTGGCCGCCGGCCGCCCGCACGAGGTGCTGCCGCTGTCCGGCGTCACGCACATGACCCCGCAGGAGTCGGTCGCCGAGAACCTGCTGCTGCTCCAGGTCGACTTCCTCAAGCGGTCGCTGCCCGCACCGTCGTAGGACCCGTCACCCGTACGGCCAACCGCCTTAACACACAGGCAACTTCGCCGAAGCGGCTCCGATATACGGACGCGCGAGGCTGTTCAGCGTACGGCCGTGCGGGTGCTGTAAGCGGGCCGGGAAGCGCCATGTCACCCCGGCCCGCTGCCGTCGCCCCCGGTGCCGTCGCCCTCGCTCTCGGGCGGCACCACCTGCTTCTCCTCGGCGAAGTGGCACGCCGAGTCGTGGGCCGCGGGTCCGGAGACCGAGCGGAACTCCGCGGGGACGGCGAGCGCCGGTACCTCCAGCGCGCACCGCTCCCGCGCCTTCCAGCAGCGGGTGCGGAATCGGCAGCCGGAGGGGATGTTCGTCGGGGACGGGACGTCGCCGGCCAGGATGATCCGCTCCCGGCGCTCCCGGGCCTCCGGGTCGGGCACCGGTACGGCGGACAGCAGGGCCTGGGTGTAGGGGTGGGTCGGGTGGTCGTAGATCTCGGCGTCCCGGCCGGTCTCCACGATGCGGCCGAGGTACATCACCCCGACCCGGTCGGAGATGTGCCGGACGATCGACAGGTCGTGAGCGATGAAGATGTAGGACAGGTCGAACTCGTCCTGGAGACGGCCCATCAGGTTGATCACCTGGGCCTGGACGGAGACGTCGAGGGCCGAGACGGGTTCGTCGGCGACGATGATCTCCGGGCGCAGGGCGAGGCCGCGCGCGATGCCGATGCGCTGGCGCTGGCCGCCGGAGAACTGGTGGGGATAGCGGTTGACGTACTCCGGGTTGAGGCCGACCACGTCCAGGAGGTGCTGGACCCGGGCCCGCCGGTCGCCCTTCGGCGCCACCTCGGGGTGGATGTCGTACGCCTCCCCGATGATGTCGCCGACCGTCATGCGGGGGTTGAGGGAGGTGTAGGGGTCCTGGAAGACCATCTGGATGTTCCGGCGGACCGCCTTGAGGGCCTTCCCGGACAGCTTGGTGATGTCCTCGCCCTTGTAGCGGATCTCGCCGGCCGTCGGCTTCTCCAGGTTGACCAGCATCTTGGCGACCGTGGACTTGCCGCAGCCGGACTCGCCGACGATGCCGAGGGTCTCGCCGCGGTCGAGGTGGAAGTCGACGCCGTCGACCGCCTTCACCGCGCCGACCTGCTTCTTGAAGAGGATGCCGGTCGTCAGCGGGTAGTGCTTGACGAGGCCGGTGACCTGAAGGATCGGCTCAGCCATGCAGGCACTCCCTCCAGAAGTGGCAGGCGCTGCCCCGCTCCGCGTCGGACTCGGTGACGTCGTACAGCGGCGGTACGTCGGTGCGGCAGACGTCCTGGGCCATCGGGCAGCGCGGGTGGAAGGCGCAGCCGGGCGGGATGCGGGTGAGGTTGGGCGGCAGGCCCTTGATGGCGTACAGCTCCTGGCCCTTCTGGTCCAGGCGCGGGATCGACTCCAGCAGGCCGCGGGTGTAGGGGTGGGCGGGGTTCTTGTAGATGTCGTGGACGGGAGCGGTCTCGACGATGCGGCCCGCGTACATGACGGCGATCTTGTCGGCGACGTCGGCGACCACGCCCAGGTCGTGGGTGATGAGGATGAGGCCCATGTGCAGCTCGCGCTGGAGTTCCGCGAGCAGGTCCATGACCTGGGCCTGGACGGTGACGTCGAGGGCGGTGGTCGGTTCGTCGGCGATGATCAGCTTGGGCTCCAGGGCCATCGCCATGGCGATCATGATGCGCTGGCGCATGCCGCCGGAGAACTGGTGCGGGTACTGCCGCACCCGCTCCTTCGCGGCCGGGATGCGGACCCGGTCCATCAGCTCGACGGCCTTGGCGCGGGCGTCCTTGCGGGACATGCCCCGGTGCACGGTGAACATCTCGCCGAGCTGGTCGCCGACGGTCAGGACGGGGTTCAGCGAGGACAGCGCGTCCTGGAAGATCATCGCCATCTCGGCGCCGCGGACCTTCCTGCGCTCCTCCTCCTTCAGCTTCAGCAGGTCCCGGCCCTCGAAGAGGATCTCGCCCGAGGTGATCCGGCCCGGCGGGATGTCGAGGATGCCCATGATCGTCTGGGCGGTGACGGACTTGCCGGAGCCGGACTCGCCGAGCACGGCCAGGGTCTCGCCCGCGTCGACGCCGTAGCTGACGCCGTTGACGGCCCTGGCGACGCCGTCCCGGGTGTGGAACTCCACGTGCAGGTCGCGCACTTCGAGCAGCATGGCGCCGGCTCACCTCAGCTTCGGGTCGAGGGCGTCGCGCACCGCGTCGCCGAGCATGATGAAAGCGAGGACGGTGACGGCCAGCGCGCCCGACGGCCACAGCAGCGCGTGCGGGGCGTTGCGGACGTAGGGGGCGGCGGCGGAGATGTCGATGCCCCAGGAGACGCTGGGCGGCTTCAGGCCGACGCCGAGGAAGGACAGGGTCGCCTCCAGGGAGATGTAGGTGCCCAGCGCGATGGTCGCCACGACGATGACGGGGGCGACGGCGTTGGGCGCGATGTGCCGCAGCAGCAGCCGGGAGTTGGAGGCGCCGAGGGCGCGGGCGGCCTGGACGTAGTCGTTCTGCTTGGCGGTGATGACGGAGCCGCGGGCGATGCGGGAGATCTGCGGCCAGCCGAGCAGCACGATGAAGCCGATGACGGGCCAGACGGTGTTGCTGGTGATCACGGAGAGCAGCACCAGGCCGCCGAGGACGACCGGGATCGCGAAGAAGATGTCGGTGATGCGGGAGAGGACCGCGTCCCCTCCCCCGCCGAAGAACCCGGCGAGCCCGCCGAGCACGCTGCCGAGGACGGCGACCCCGAGGGTGGCGAGGACACCGACCGCCACCGACGTACGGGCGCCGTAGACGGTGCGGGTGTAGACGTCGCAGCCCTGGCCGTTGAAGCCGAAGGGGTGGCCGGACTGGGAGCCCTCCTGTGCCTTGGCCAGGTCGCACTTGAGGGGGCTGCCGGAGGCGATCAGGGACGGCCAGATGGAGATGACGACCAGGAAGAGGATCACCAGCGCGGAGATGATGAAGACGGGGTTGCGGCGCAGGTCGTGCCAGGCGTCGGACCAGAGGCTGCGGGGCTTGTCCTGCGGGCTGCCGCCGTCGGGTCCCGGTGCCTTCTCCAGGGTCGCGGCCTCGCTCGCGCCCAGGTCCATGGTGCCGCCCATGCCGGTGCCCGCGATGGCGCGCTCGGGCTGGTAGGGCTCCTGTTCAGGCATAGCGGATCCTCGGGTCGAGTACGGCGTACAGGAGGTCGACGACGAGGTTGGCGACGAGGAAGACGAGGACCAGGACGGTGACGAAGCCGACCACGGTCTGCGTGTTCTGGCGCAGGATGCCCTGGTAGAGCTGGTAGCCGACGCCGTGGATGTTGAAGATCCGCTCGGTGACGATGGCGCCGCCCATCAGGGCGCCGATGTCGGTGCCGATGAAGGTGACGACGGGGATGAGGGAGTTGCGCAGCAGGTGCCGGGTGATGACCCGGTGGCGCGGCAGGCCCTTGGCGATGGCCGTGCGGACGTAGTCGGAGCGCCGGTTCTCCGCGATGGAGGTGCGGGTCAGCCGGGTGACGTAGGCCAGGGACACCGAGGCGAGGACCAGGCCCGGGACGATCAGCTCGTCGAAGGGCGCCTCGGAGGAGACGGCCGGGTCGATCCAGCCCCACTTGACGCCGAGCAGCAGCTGGAGCAGCAGGCCGGTGACGAAGGTGGGCACGGAGATGACGACCAGGGTGAGCAGCAGCACCCCGGTGTCGACGGGACGGCCGCGGCGCAGGCCGGTGACGACGCCGAGGACGATGCCGACGACGATCTCGAAGAGGATCGCGATGACCGTGAGCCGGATGGTGACCGGGAACGCCGTCCCCATCAGCTCGGTGACCGGCTGGCCGTTGAAGGCGGTGCCGAAGTCGCCGGTGAAGACGTTGCCCATGTAGGTCAGGTATTGCTGCCAGACGGGCTTGTCGAGGCCGAACTCCTTCCGCAGCTGGGCCGCGGTGGCCGGGTCGCACTCCCGGTCGCCGCAGAGCCCCGCGACGGGGTCGCCCATCACGTTGACCATCAGGAAGATCAGCAGCGTGGCCCCGATGAAGACCGGGATCATCTGGAGCAGCCGCCGGACGACGTAGCGTCCCATGGCGCCCCCTCAGCTCACCTTGATCTCGTTGTACACCGGGACGCTGAACGGGTTGAGTTCCACGTCGGAGAGGCGGTCCGAGTAGCCGGCGCTGCCGTTCTGGTACCAGAGCGGGATGGCGGCCATGTTGTCGCGGACGACCTCCTCGGCCTGCTGGAAGGTCTTGACGGCCTCGGCCTCGTCCGTCTGGCCGTTGGCCTTGTCGACCAGGTCGTCGAACTCCTGGTTGGACCACTTGCCGTCGTTGGAGGAGGCGTTGGTGTAGTAGAGCGGCTGGAGGAAGTTCTGGATCAGCGGGTAGTCCATCTGCCAGCCGGCGCGGAAGGGGCCGCTCATCTTCCGGTCGGTGATCTGGCTGCGGAAGTCGGCGAAGGTGCCGACCGGGTTGCCGACGCAGGCGCGGTCGTTGTCCAGGGCGTTGTTGATGGAGTTGCAGACCGCGTCGACCCACTGCTTGTGGGAGCCGGTGTCGGCGTTGTAGGTGATCTTGACCTGGCCGCCGGGGAGGCCGCCACCGTCCTTGACCAGCTTCTTCGCCTCTTCGGGGTTGTAGTCGCAGCCGTCGCCGCAGAGGCCGGCCTTGTACCCGCCGTCCTCGCCGAGGACCGGTGAGGTCCAGTCGGTGGCCGGGGTGCGGGTCTGCTGGAAGATCGTGTCGGTGATCTGCTTGCGGTCGATCGCCATGGACAGGCCCTTGCGCACCTTCTCCGACCCGGACTTGTTCCAGTCGTCGTCGTAGAACGGGAAGGCGAGGGTCTGGATGATGCCGGCCGGGGTGTTGATGTACCGGTCGCCGAGGTCGTTCTTCACGTTCTTGAGCTGGGCGGCCGGGACGTCGTCGACGAGGTCGAGGTTGCCGGCGATCAGGTCGGTGTAGGCCGTGTTGTTGTCGGTGTAGACCTTCAGGTCGACGCCGCCGTTCTGGGCCTTGTCGTCGCCGGGGTACTGGTCCCAGGTGCGCAGCGACATCTGGTTGCCGCGGGTGTAGTTGTCGACCTGGTAGGGGCCGTTGCCGACGGGCTTCTGGAGCCAGGCGTCGTGGTCGTCGAAGAACGCCTTCGGCAGCGGCGCGAAGGCGTTGTAGCCGAGGGTGTCGGGGAAGCTGGAGAACTTCTGGTTGAGCTTGACGGTGAAGGTGCGTTCCCCGGTCACCTTCAGCCCGGAGAGCGTGTCCGCGCTCTGGTCGCCGCCGTCCTCGGGGTGCACCTTGTCGTAGCCGTCGATGTAGGCGAAGAAGTAGGCGTTGCGCTGGTTGTTCTTCAGGCTCGCGCCGTAGTTCCAGGCGTCGACGAAAGACTGGGCGGTGACCTTCTCGCCGTTGCTGAAGGTCCAGCCGTCCTTGACGGTGATGTCGTAGGTCTGCGAGTCGGAGGTCTCGATCTTCTCGGCGAGCATGTCCTTGGCCTCGCCGGTCTTCGGGTCGTACTTCTTCAGGTTCCGGAAGATCATGTCGAGGACCTTGCCGCCCTGCACCTCGTTGGTGTTGGCCGGCTCCAGCGGGTTCTGGGGGTCGCCCCACGAGGAGCTGAGCACGCCGCCGCTGTCCCCACCGCTGTCCCCGCCCCCGCCGCCGCAGGCCGTCGCCGCGAGGGCTGCCGCCGCCGCGCATGCGGCCCATTTGGCGTGCGTCGCTCCGCGCATGGAGTGCCTCCTCGTGCCCTGACTCGTCCGCTGGTGCGTTCCCGGTCAGCTTCGGGGGGCTGGTGGCGCGGCGCACACCCGTACGGTCCGTACGGGTTGCGGACGTCCGCCGGACGGGTGTCGGCGGTGGGCGGGCACGACGAAGGGCGGGGACGGAAGTGTGCTCCCGTCCCCGCCCTTCGTATCGGAGGTGCCGGTTCAGCTCTTGGTGAGCGTCGTCCCGCCGTCGGCGTCGCCCTCCAGCGCCTTCAGACCCGGGTCCATGACGATGTCCACGTCCCTGGCCTCGGTCGTGGGCTCTTCGGGGAAGTGGCAGGCCGTCAGGTGGCCCGCGCGGTTGCCGGAGAGCTGCACCAGCGGCGGCTCCTCGGTGGCGCACTTGTCCTGCGCCTTCCAGCACCGGGTGCGGAAGCGGCAGCCGGACGGCGGGGCGACCGGCGAGGGCACGTCGCCCTGCAGGCGGATCCGCTCCCGCTTCTCCGCGTCCACGTCGACCTCCGGCACCGCCGACAGCAGAGCGTGCGTGTACGGGTGGCGGGGCCGGTTGTAGAGCGAGTCGCGGTCCGCGATCTCCACGACCTTGCCGAGGTACATCACCGCGACGCGCTGCGAGAAGTGCCGCACGATCGCCAGGTCGTGGGCGATGAACACGAACGCGATGCCCATCTCCCGCTGCACTTCCTGCAGCAGGTTGACCACCTGGGCCTGGATCGACACGTCGAGGGCCGAGACCGGCTCGTCGGCGACGATGAGCTTCGGCTCGAGGGCGACTGCGCGCGCGACGCCGATGCGCTGGCGCTGACCGCCGGAGAACTCGTGCGGGAAGCGGTTGTAGTGCTCCGGGTTGAGACCGACGATCTCCAGGAGCTCGCGGACGCGCTTCTCCCGGCCGCCGGGCGGGTTGATCCCGTTGATCTCCATCGGGCCGGAGATGATCGTGCCCACGGTCTGCCGGGGGTTCAGCGACGCGTACGGGTCCTGGAAGATCATCTGGATCTCGGACCGGATCGGCGCCAGCTGCCGCCGGCTGGCGCGGGTGATGTCCTGGCCCTTGTACTCGATCGTGCCCTGCGTGGGCTCGTAGAGACGGGTCAGCAGCCGGCCGGTGGTCGACTTGCCGCAGCCGGACTCGCCGACGAGGCCCAGGCTTTCCCCGGGGTAGACCGCGAAGTCGACGCCGTCGACGGCCTTGACGTGGCCGACGGTGCGTTTGATCGGGAAGCCGCCCTTGATGGGGAAGTGTTTCGTCAGGCCCTTGACCTGGAGAAGCGGCGCGGTGTCGCCCTCCCGCTGCTGCGGGAAGGAGTCGGCCACCGCCGTTGTCGTCTTGGTGTTGTCGCTCATGGTGATGCCCCAGTCGCCGGTTTCCGCTCAGCCCAGCCGGGGCTGAATCTTCTCGATGAACACCTGCTGCCGCTGGTCCGCCGTCAGGTGACAGGCGGCGGCGCGGCCCCCGGGGAGCACCGGACGCTCACCCGAGCAGCGAGTGCCGGAGACCAGGTCGGTGAAGCCGCACCGCGGGTGGAAAGCACATCCCGAGGGCGGGTTCATCAGCGAGGGCGGCGCACCCGGGATCGGCATCAGCGGCTCGTCGATGTCCGAGGAGAGACTCGGCATCGATCCCAGCAGACCCCAGGTGTAGGGGTGCTGCGGCGTCTTGAGCACCTCGCGCACCGTGCCGCGCTCGACGGCCCGGCCCGCGTACATGACCAGGATGTCGTCGGCCATGTTGCCGACCACGCCGAGGTCGTGAGTGATCATGATGATGGCGGAGCCGAACTCCTGCTGGAGGTCCTTGAGCAGGTCGAGGATCTGCGCCTGCACCGTCACGTCGAGGGCCGTGGTCGGCTCGTCGGCGATCAGCAGGTCCGGGTCGCAGGAGAGCGCCATGGCGATCATGGCCCGCTGCCGCATACCGCCGGAGAACTGGTGCGGGTAGTCGTCGACCCGCTTCTCCGGACTCGGGATGCCGACCTTCTGGAGCAGGTCGATGGCGCGCACCCGGGCGTCCCGCTTGGACGCGCCGTTGTGCTTCATGAACGGCTCGCCGATCTGCCGGCCGACCGTGTAGTACGGCGACAGCGCGGTGAGCGCGTCCTGGAAGATCATCGCCATCTTCTTGCCGCGCAGCTTCTCCAGCTGCTTCTCACCTGCGTCGGTCAGCTCCTGGCCGTCCAGGGTGATCGAGCCGTCGATGGCGGTCTTGCGGCGGTCGTGCAGGCCGAGGACGGCCAGGTTGGTCACCGACTTGCCGGAGCCGGACTCGCCCACGATGCCGAGGGTCTTGCCGCGCTCCAGGTCGAAGGAGAGTCCGTCCACCGCCTTGACGACGCCGCCCTCGGTGGAGAAGTGGACCTTGAGGTCGCGCACCGAGAGAAACGCGTCCCCCGCGGCGGCGGCCGGGGCCTCTTCGGGCTTGGTCTGAGTGGTCACGGTGGTTCTCCTAGGACAGGCGCACGCGCGGGTCGATGACGGCGTACAGGGCGTCCACGATCAGGTTGAAGACGATGATGAGCGCGGCGCTGACCAGCATGACGCCCATCAGCATCGGCAGGTCCTTGTTGATGACGGATTCCAGCGCGAGCCGGCCGATCCCGGCGAGGCCGAACGTCATCTCCGTCACCATGCCACCGCCCATCAGCGCGGACAGGTCGATACCGAGGATGGTGACGATGGGGACGAGCGAGCCGCGCCAGGCGTAGCGGAAGAAGGTGTAGTTGCCCGACATGCCCTTGGCCCGGGCGGCCTTCACATGCTCTTCCTGCAGTTGCTCGATCATCGACGAGCGGCTCATGCGGGTGTAGTTGGCGGTGAAGATGGTCGCCATGACGAGCCATGGGATCAGCAGGCCCGCGAACCACCCGGCGGCGTCCTCCGAGATCGGAACGTACTTCGGCTTCTCCAGCCAGCCGGTGCTGTAGACCAGGGCCAGCAGCACGAGCGGGCCGAGGAAGTAGATCTGCAGGGAGCTGATGACCAGCGAGCCGGAGCTGAACACCTTGTCGATCCACGTACCGCGGTTCCTGGCGGCCAGCAGACCGGCGCCGAGGCCGACGATGAGGAAGACCACGAGGCTTCCGACGGTCAGCGAGACCGTCAGCGGGAAGCGGTCCATGATCGTGTCCCAGACGTTCTGGTTGTTCGCGAAGGAGACACCGAAGCACGGGGCGGCGCAGTGTCCGACGGCGAAGTCGCGGCCGGCGAAGATGCCGATCAGGAAGTTCCAGTACTGGACGGTGACCGGCTTGTCGAGGCCCAGGTTCTTGTGGATGATCTCCAGCGCGTCCGGAGTGCAGTTCTTGCCACACGCCAGCAGGGCCGGGTCCTGCGGGATCGCGAAGAACATGAAGAAGGTGAAGGCACTGATCAACACCAGGATCAGCACCGCGCCGAAGGACCGGCGAATGAGGAATTGAAGCATGGCAGACAGCTGCTCTCAGGACTGCGGCAGTCGGATGGGGAGGGCTGGAGGAATCCGGGCCCGGTGGGGGCGCTCCGCCGCGCGCCCCCACCGGTTTCCCGACCGAACGGACTACTTCTTGAGGAAGACCCGCGTCACGTCCACGTAGCTCGAGTCCGAGCTGTAGCGGATGCCGCCGATGTTCGAACCGAAGATCTGGAAGACCTTGGTGTAGTAGATCGGGGCGGCCGGGTTGACTTCCTTGGAGATGTACTCGTTCAGCTCGGCCCAGCCCTTCGTGGCCTCCGCCGGGTCGGTGATCTTCTGGATGCGCTTGATCTCGGAGTTCACGTGGTCGTCGTTGATGTGCGAGTAGTTCGACGCACCGTCCTGGATCTGCGTGCCGTCGTAGGACGGCGGGATGACCGTGGAGGCGGACGGCCAGTCCTGGCCCCAGCCGGTCATGTAGAGGTCGTAGCCGTTCTTGACCTTGCCGACCTGCTCGTACCAGGTGGCGGAGTCGATCTCCTTCTTCTGGATGTCCAGACCGATCTTCTCCAGCGCGGTCGCGATCAGGACGGCCTGCTTCTGCCGGGTCGGCGTGTTGCCGTAGGCGTAGACGAGGCTCTTGCCCTCGAAGCCGCCCTCCTTGATCAGCTTCTTGGCGGCCTCGATGTCACCGTTCGGCTTCTTCGCCCGGTTGAACGGGTCGAACTCGCCGTCGTAGCCCGGGGTCGTGGGCGACATCAGGGAGTTGGCGACCTCACCGCCGTAGGCGCCACCGTCGGCCTTGAAGACCGAGTCGGAGGGCAGCGCCAGGGTGATCGCGTCACGGAGCTTCTTGTCCTTGATGCGGTCCAGGTTGAAGTTGAGCTGCCACACGTACGGGGCGTAGCCCTGGATGGTGCGGTTCTGCATCGCCTGCTTGTCGCCGACGACCTTCTGGAGCTGGGTGGTGGCGACCTGGCCCGTGAACATCATCGCGTTCTTGGCCTCGCCCTGGTCGGCGAGGAGGGTCTTGGTCTGGTCCTCGTCGTCGTGGTTCATCGAGATGTTGAACCCGTCGACGTACTGGTGGCGCACCGAGTCGGACTTGGGGTCCCACTGGGTGTTCTTGACCAGCTTCATCGACTTGCCCGGCTTGAAGTCGGCGATCTTGTACGGGCCGACGGCCACGGGGGCGTTGTCGTACTTCTCCTTGGTGTCCGTCTCCTCGGGCACGACGCTGTAACCGGGCATGGTCAGCATCTGCGGGACGTCCGGACGGGCTTCCTTGAAGTGGAAGACGATCGTCTTGTCGTCCGGCGTCTCCAGGACGGTGTCGGGCAGGTGCTTGCCCTTGTCCGGACCCGCGTAGGCGTCGCGGTAGGTGGTGCCGTCACCGGACAGCCACTGCTGGAGGTAGGTCGGGCCGTCGGTGATGTAGTTCGAGTACAGGCGCTCGACCGTGTTGCGGATGTCCGCGGAGTTGATCGGGTTCCCGTTCGCGTCCTTCAGGTTGTCCTTGAGGGTGTACGTCCAGGTCTTGCCGCCCTCGGAGGACTTGCCCGCGTCGGTGGCGAGGTCGCCCACGACGGTCAGGTTGCCGTTCTCGTCCTCGTCGTACTGGGTCAGGCCGCGGAAGATGAGGCGGCTGAGCAGCTTGCCGTCCGAGACGTAGATCTGCCCCGGGTCCAGGTGCGAGAAGTCAGCCTCCTGGTAGACGGTCGCGACGCCGCCCGGCTTGGCGCCCTCGACGTCGGGGGCCGGACCGGTGGACGCCGCGGCGTCACCGATCTTGACCGGCTTCGACTGCGACTTGGCGTCCTCCTTCTGCTTGCTGTTGTCCTTGGAGGAGCTGTCGCTGCCACCACCGCAGGCGGTGAGAGTCAGTGCGCCGGCGGCGACCGCGACTATGGCGGCCGTGGCGGTGCGGTTACGGAAGATGCTCATAGGGACGAATCCACCTGCCTGTGAGTAGTGAGCACTGCTGGTACGTGGCCGGGGCCGGGCTGAGCGGCACCGAACCGGCCGGGCGAGGATGTGGGGGGATATCCCCTGGATCTCAGCGGTTCGTCTTGGGATCGAAGGCGTCCCGTACCGAGTCACCGAGGAGGTTGAAGGCCACCATGAAGATCACCATGGCCACTCCGGGGAAGAGCATGTAGTACGGATCCTGCTCGACGATGTTGGCGCCGATGGCGAACATCCGTCCCCAGTCCGGCGTGGGCTCGACGTACCCCACGCCCACGAAGGACAGGAACGCGATGCTGAGGATGGTGCTCGGCAACGTGAGCGTCGCCTGTACCAGCGTCGGGGTGACGATGTTGGGCAGCAGTTCCTTACGGAGGATGCGCCAGGGCGAGGCCCCGGAGATGCGCGCCGCCTCGATGAACTCCCGGTCGCGCAGGGACATCGTGGCACCGCGGACGATGCGGGCCATGCTCATCCATCCCAGGAAGGAGAGCACGATGATGATCGCGCTGGCGCGCACGTAGGTGGGCGTCTCCTTGTCCGGGGCGACGAACACCGTGGTGATGACGGGCATCGCCGCGACGAAGAACAGCTGGTTGGGCAGGGCCATGAAGAAGTCGGTGATCCGGCCGAGCCAGTAGTCGATCTTCCCGCCGAAGTAGCCGCCGGCGAGGCCGATCAGGACACCCAGCACCGTCATGATGAGGGTGGCGGCCAGTGCCGTGGCCATCGAGTTGCGCATGCCGTACAGCAGCTGCGTGAACACGTCCCGGCCCAGGCCCGGTTCGATACCGAACCAGAACTCGCCGTCGATGCCGCCGAACGGTGCGGCGGGCATGGTGAACATGTCCAGCAGCTCGGGATTGTCCTGCCCGTAGAGCGTGTACGGGTCCTTGCCGTACACCATCGAGATCAGCGGAGCCGCCGCCGCGACCACGAAGAAGAACAGGACGATGCAGGCAGAGATCACACCGGCGCGGTCGCGCTTGAAGCGCGCCCACATCAACTGCCCGGGCGTGCGCCCTTCCGGCTCCTTGGTCTCCGGGGCGTCACCCTGCGGCGCGCTCTCTTTGTCCAAGACGGAAGAGGCTTCAGCACCCTCAATCTCGATTGGACTCGTCATGATTCGTCCATTTCACAGGTTGGAGGTCGTCGGGAGTGCACGAGTCCGACGGCCTTCGCACGGCGTACGTCTTTCGCAGCGCGCGAGGGGAACAACGACTCAGGGGCGGCACCGCCCCCTGGAGAACCCTGGCTCGCGGTCGGAACCACCGACCGACGGCACGCGTCGTCAAGGAAGTTGGCGACGCCTCGCCGCTGCCGCATCATCCGTGACGGCACGGAACGTACCCGCGGGGCCTACACCTGCCATCGGGAACGATGCGACCCATATGGCGCTTGTGGCACCTCGCATGGGTTCCTCCTCATGAATCCGCTGGTTCACCGCAAAGAGGAGCACGCGACACATCCCGGCCACTCACCGATGACCGGAGACCGCCTGGCGTCCTCGTGCTCGCGAGCCTGCGCCCCGTCAGCGCGTGACCCGTTTATCCGAGCTCTACGCGCCTAACTATCTGCCATCCTCCGGCTAACGAACCACAGGTTCGAGGTCTCGGTTCGATCACAGATAGGGGCCAGATCTTTCAAAATCCGGACAAAGGGTTTGGTGCGAGATCGCTGCGAAACGGACTTGTTACACATCTAACGGGAGTCACTGTCCGTATAACGGACGTCCGCGCGACAGAAATTGATTGCGCGTGACCCTCGGGAGGTGCAAGCTGACAGACAGCTCTGTCTCGCGTCGGACTCGGACCTCGTCCTCGAGCGCGATGCCCCGGGTGCTCCCGCGCAGGTTAGTGCCGACGGGACCGCCCGGCGCCGGACCGCGGCAAAATCGAGGGTTTTCCCTACCTGTTCGCTTCGGCCATACGAAACGGCACCGGACACCACGTCAGCCGTGGTGTCCGGTGCCGTTCGCTACGGGAGGGTCAGCCGTGCTTGGCCCGGCTCGCGGCGCGGGCGCGCTCACGGGCGTCCAGGTTCACCTTGCGGATGCGGACCGCCTCCGGGGTCACCTCGACGCACTCGTCGTCGCGGCAGAACTCCAGCGACTGCTCCAGGGAGAGCTTGCGCGGCGGGACGATCGCCTCGAACGAGTCGGCCGAGGACGACCGCATGTTGGTGAGCTTCTTCTCCTTGGTGATGTTGACGTCCATGTCGTCGGCGCGGGAGTTCTCGCCGACGATCATGCCCTCGTACACCTCGGTGCCGGGCTCGGTGAAGAGCACGCCGCGCTCCTGGAGGTTCGTCATCGCGAACGCGGTGACGGCACCGGAGCGGTCGGCGACCAGGGAGCCGTTGTTGCGGGTCGTCAGGGCGCCGAACCAGGGCTCGTGGCCCTCGTGGATGGAGTGGGCGATACCCGTGCCGCGGGTCTGGGTGAGGAACTCCGTACGGAATCCGATCAGACCGCGGGAGGGCACCACGAACTCCATGCGGACCCAGCCCGAGCCGTGGTTGGACATGTTGTCCATGCGGCCCTTGCGCACGCCCATGAGCTGCGTGACCGCGCCCATGTGCTCCTCGGGCACGTCGATCGTCATGCGCTCGACGGGCTCGTGCGTCTTGCCGTCGACCTCCTTGGTGACGACCTGCGGCTTGCCGATGGTCAGCTCGAAGCCCTCGCGGCGCATCTGCTCGACCAGGATGGCCAGCGCCAGCTCACCGCGGCCCTGCACCTCCCAGGCGTCGGGGCGCTCGGTGTCCAGGACGCGGAGCGAGACGTTGCCGATCAGCTCGCGGTCCAGGCGGTCCTTGACCTGTCGGGCGGTGACCTTGCGGTCCTTGACGGCCGCCTTGTTGTCCGCGCCCTTGCCCGTGGCGCCGCGGCCGACCAGCGGGGAGGTGTTGGTGCCGATGACCATGGAGATCGCGGGCTCGTCCACCGTGATCAGCGGCAGCGGGACCGGGTTCTCCTGGTCGGCCAGGGTCTCGCCGATCATGATGTCCGGGATACCGGCGACCGCGCAGATGTCGCCCGGGCCGGCCTTCTCGGCGGGCTTGCGGGTGAGGGCCTCCGTCATCATCAGCTCGGAGATCCGCACGTTGGACACGGAGCCGTCGCGCTTCATCCAGGCGACGGTCTGGCCCTTCTTCAGCTCGCCCTGGTGCACGCGCAGCAGGGCGATGCGGCCGAGGAAGTTGTCCGCGTCCAGGTTGGTGACGTGCGCCTGGAGCGGGGCGGCCTCGTCGTACACCGGGGCGGGGATGTAGTCGAGGATCGTCGAGAAGAACGGCTCCAGGCTGGTGGAGTCCGAGGGGACCGTGCCGTCGTCGGGCTTGGTCAGGGAGGCGACGCCGTCCCGGCCGCACGCGTAGACGATCGGGAACTCGATCTGCTCCTCGTCCGCGTCCAGGTCGAGGAAGAGGTCGTAGGTCTCGTTGACGACTTCGTCGATCCGGGCGTCCGGGCGGTCCGTCTTGTTGATGCAGAGGATGATCGGCAGCCGCTGGCTGAGCGCCTTGCGCAGCACGAAGCGGGTCTGCGGGAGCGGGCCCTCGGAGGCGTCCACGAGCAGGACGACGCCGTCGACCATCGACAGACCGCGCTCGACCTCGCCGCCGAAGTCGGCGTGGCCGGGGGTGTCGATGATGTTGATCGTGATCGGGTCCCCGCCGTCCTTCGGGTGGTACTTCACCGCGGTGTTCTTGGCGAGGATCGTGATGCCCTTCTCACGCTCCAGGTCGTTCGAGTCCATCATGCGGTCGTCGACGCCCTCGAGCTGGTGGGCGGCGAAGGCACCGGCCTGCTTCAGCATGCCGTCGACGATGGTGGTCTTGCCGTGGTCGACGTGGGCGACGATGGCGACGTTGCGGATGTCGTGGCGCGTGGCCATATGAGGCGTACTCCCGGAGGGTGTGAGGACGGCCCTCGCGTACGTCCGTGTCACGCGGGCCTGCCGGGCGGTACATGCCACGGCCTCACCCAATGGTACGGGGCCCCGGGCACTGGGGCTTGCCGGGAGGGTGTGGGCGGCCTCAGGACGAGGGCGTGGCCGAGGGCCGGGAGCCGTTCGCACCCTTCTTCAGGAAGCCCATGTCCTGGTAGACCGGCGTCTCGAAGCCGAAGGCGCCCGCGTTGGCGAGGTTCTTGCGGGCCGCGATCAGCTGGGGGCGCTGGTAGAGCGGGATGGAGCCGGCCGCCGCCCAGATCCGCGAGTCGGCCTTGCGCAGCAGGTCCCGCGCCTCCCCCTCGTCCAGGGTCCCCATGGCCCGGTCGAAGAGCTGGTCGACCTGGTCGGTGCCGACCCGGGTGTAGTTCTGCGCGACGTTCAGGGAGCCGTCGGCGGCCGGGACGGGCTTGGCGTAGATGGGGCGGGCGTCGGTGGCCGGGAAGGCGGAGGCGGGCCACGAGTAGAGCGCCAGGTCGTACTCGCCGGAGGCGATGTGGTCCTTGAAGTAGCTCTCGTCCGGCACCTTGGTGATGTCGGTGCCGACGCCGATCTTCTCCAGCATGTCCGAGACACGGTCGGCGACGGTGCGCAGCGCGTCGGAGCCCGGACCCGAGGGGAGCACGAAGCGCAGGGTGAGCGCCTTGCCGTCCTTGGCGACGGGGGCCTCGGCGGCGGCCGGGGCGGCGGTGCCCTTGGGGGCGTAGGCGCCGGGGGCGCCGCCCTGCGCGGTGTTCTTGCCGCTGCTGTGCTTCTCGCCGCTCTCCTGGTCGGTGCCGTCGTCCTCGTTCCCGGCGCCGCCCTCGTTCTTGCCGTCGTTCTTCTCGTCCTCGCCGACGATGTACGTCCCGTCGTCGTCGCCGTCCTCGGACTTCTTGCCCTCGCCGTCCTTGTCGCCCTCGGCGCCGGCCGCCTTCTCGCCCTCCTTGCGCTTCTTCACCGGGCCGCCGGGCACCCATCCCGCGTCCGCGAGCAGGGCCCTGGCCTCCTTGGCGTTCTGCTCGCCGAGCGCGCCGCTGCCGTCGGCGTAGGCGGGCTGACCGGCCAGCGCGATGTGGCTGCCGACCGGCTCGGCCGGCAGTCCCAGCGGCCCCAGGACCGCCTTGGCCAGCTTCCCCCGGTCCAGGGCGCGGGCCACGGCGCGGCGGACGCGCTCGTCGGCGAGGGGACCGTCGGCGCCGTTGAGGGCGAGCTGGGTGTAGGCGGGCTCCAGGGACTTGCGCACCTCGAAGCCGCTCAGCGCACGCTGCCTGCGTTCCCGCTTGGCCAGCGCCTCCTCCCGCTCCTCGCGGGCGAGGGTCTCCTCGTCGGCGGCGTCCTCGTCGGAGCCCTTGGCGATCGCCCAGGAGCGCAGCGCCTGCGCGGCGGACCTGCCCTGCCGGCTCGCGGAGGGGCTGCCCTGCGGGCCCATCAGCGGGGTGCCGGTGCCGGCGTCGCGGGGACCGGCGGCCACGGCGACCTCCTCGGCGGTCTCCGGGTCGATCTCCGCGAGGTCGAGCTCGCCCGCCGCGAGCTGGGAGATCCGCTTCTCGCGGGGGACGGAGCGCAGGACGATCTGCTCCAGCTTGGCCGGCTCGCCCCACCAGCGCGGGTTTCCGGCGAGGACGACCTCGTCCTCCTTGGTGTCGACCTCCTTGACCGCGAAGGGCCCGGCGGTCGTCTTCAGCTCGCGGCGGGCGCCGTCGTTGAAGGCGTCGGGGGTGCCCATGACGTCCTTCGGGTACAGCGGCGTGAACAGGGACTTCCAGTCGGCGTAGGGCCGGCTGAAGGTGACCTTGACCTCCAGGTCGTCGCCGCCGCGCTCGATCTTCTCGATGCGGTCGTAGCCGGCGTTGCGGGCGGTCCAGTACGCGCTGTCCTTGCCGGACAGGGCGCGCCACTGGGCGGCGAAGTCGGCGGCGCCGATCTCCCGGCCGTCGCTCCAGACCGCCTGCTGGTTCAGCTTGTACACGACGACCTGTTTGGGCTCGGTGTCGACGACCTCGGCGGACTCCAGGTAGTCGGGGTTGCGGACCGGGCGGCCGGTCTCGTCCGTCCGGTACATCGAGGGCAGCACGGCCTGCGCGACGCGGGTCGTGGTCGCGTCGGCGTCGGACTGGAAGGCGTTCAGGGTCTCCGGCACGGAGTCCGCGGCCCAGCGCAGGGTGCCGCCGTCGGCGATCCGGGCGCGGGCCGCGGCTGCGGTGTCCGGCCCGGCGAGCGGCTTGCCCTTCGGCTCCTCGGAGGTGCAGGCGGCCAGCGCGGGGACCGCGAGCGCGCCCGCGGTGAGGAAGGCGACCGAGCGCATCACAGCGCGCGGTCCGACGCCGACGTGGGACATCTCTGCTACCTCCGGAAGGCCGCGGGCGCGGTGATCGCTTTAGCGGTATTTGGAGTTGATCATTTGTATTCAGCCGGTCTGTGGCCACTGAAGGGGAAAGGATTCGGCAACGGAGGGCGACACGTCGGCGACGGCGGGTAAGGCCACCCGAGTGGAGCAACGGACCCAGGAGTGCGTCCACGCGCCTCGGTCAATCGGTGCACATCCCTTCCCACCGGCGGGTGTGACGCGCAACACTCGCAGGCGCATGAACGTCGCCGTCCAAGGCCGGCCTCTGGCCGCGGCCGAAGGAAGTGAGGTCACGTCATGTCCGTGCACGAGGAACTGACAAGGATCCAGCACACCCTCGACGACCTGTCCCGCTCGGTGGGCCGCCTGGAACAGCAGGTCGGCAGCGGGGGCCTGGAGATCCGCCGGGTCCGCACCGATGCCGAGCACCTGCGCGAGAGCGTCGCGCTGCTGCGGGAGGCCGCCGCCTCGCCGGACGCGCCGAAGCGGCCCGACCTCGTCACCATCTCCGACGATCCGTACGACCTCTCGCTGTGGACGGACACGGACGACGAGGGACTGGGCGCCCGTGACCGCCACGCCCCCTGAACCCGCCCCGACGACCGGAGTCGCCCAGTGGCCACTGGTACCGAACCTCCAGACACCGACCCCCATCCCCGGGGCGGCGGCGTCCACACCCCGACGCGCGCCGCCATCCGCGCCCCGCACCTGCGCACCGACCGCTGGTGGCTGGCCCCGGCCGCCACCGCCGCGGGCCTGCTGGCCTTCGTCGTCTACTCGACCTGGCGGGCCTTCGCCAACGCGGACTACTACGCGGCCCCGTACGTCTCGCCCTTCTACTCCCCCTGCCTGGCGGAGAACTGCGAGCCGATGCGCGGCGGACCCAACTGGGAGCTGTTCGGCGGGTGGTGGGGCATCTCCCCCGCCATCATCATCCTGGTCTTCCCGCTCGGCTTCCGCCTGACCTGCTACTACTACCGCAAGGCCTACTACCGCGGCTTCTGGGCCTCCCCACCCGCCTGCGCCGTGGCCGAACCGCACCGGAAGTACACCGGCGAGACCCGCTTCCCGCTCATCCTGCAGAACGTCCACCGGTACTTCTTCTACGCGGCGCTGCTGGTCGCCCTGATCCTCACCTACGACACCGTGCTCGCCTTCCGCGACGAGGACTACGCGTGGGGCCACATGGGCCTGGGCACCCTGGTGTTCCTCGCCAACATCGTGCTGATCTGGGCGTACACCCTCTCCTGCCACTCCTGCCGGCACGTCGTCGGCGGCAAGCTCAAGCACTTCTCCCGGCATCCCGTGCGCTACCGGATGTGGCAGTGGGTCGGGAAGCTCAACGCCCGGCACATGCAGCTCGCGTGGGCGTCGCTGGTGAGCGTGGGGGTCGCCGACCTCTACGTGTATCTCGTCGCGTCCGGTGCCTTCGACGATCCGAGGTTCTTCTGATGTCCGTGGTCGACCGGCAGCAATGGGACGTCGTCGTGGTGGGCGCGGGCGGCGCCGGGCTGCGCGCCGCCGTCGAGGCCCGCGAGCGGGGCGCCCGTACGGCCGTGATCTGCAAGTCGCTGTTCGGCAAGGCGCACACCGTGATGGCCGAGGGCGGCATCGCGGCCGCCATGGGCAACGTCAACTCCGGGGACAACTGGCAGGTCCACTTCCGCGACACCATGCGCGGCGGCAAGTTCCTCAACCAGTGGCGGATGGCCGAGCTGCACGCCCAGGAGGCACCGCAGCGGGTGTGGGAGCTGGAGACCTGGGGCGCGCTGTTCGACCGGACCGAGGACGGCCGGATCTCCCAGCGGAACTTCGGCGGCCACGAGTACCCGCGCCTCGCCCACGTCGGCGACCGCACCGGCCTGGAGCTGATCCGCACCCTCCAGCAGAAGATCGTCTCCCTCCAGCAGGAGGACTTCCGGGAGACCGGCGACCACGAGTCCCGGCTCCGGGTCTTCCAGGAGTGCACGGTCACCCGGGTGCTCAAGGACGGCCGCCAGGTGTCCGGCGTCTTCGGCTACGAGCGGGAGACCGGCCGCTTCTTCGTGCTGGAGGCGCCCTCGGTGGTGATCGCCACCGGCGGGATCGGCAAGTCCTTCAAGGTGACGTCCAACTCGTGGGAGTACACCGGGGACGGCCACTCCTTGGCACTGCTCGCCGGAGCGCCCCTGCTGAACATGGAGTTCGTGCAGTTCCACCCGACGGGCATGGTCTGGCCGCCGTCGGTGAAGGGCATCCTCGTCACCGAGTCGGTGCGCGGCGACGGCGGGGTGCTCAGGAACTCGGACGGCAAGCGGTTCATGTTCGACTACATCCCGGACGTCTTCAAGGAGAAGTACGCCGAGTCCGAGGCGGAGGGCGACCGCTGGTACGACGACCCCGACCACAACCGGCGTCCGCCCGAGCTGCTCCCCCGCGACGAGGTCGCCCGCGCGATCAACGCCGAGGTCAAGGAGGGCCGGGGCTCCCCGCACGGCGGGGTCTTCCTGGACGTGTCGACCCGGATGCCCGCCGAGGTGATCAGGCGCCGGCTGCCCTCCATGTACCACCAGTTCAAGGAGCTGGCCGACGTCGACATCACGGCCGAGGCGATGGAGGTCGGGCCCACCTGCCACTACGTGATGGGCGGCATCGCCGTCGACTCCGACACGGCCGCCGCGCGCGGGGTGCCGGGGCTGTACGCGGCCGGTGAGGTGGCCGGCGGCATGCACGGCTCCAACCGGCTGGGCGGCAACTCCCTCTCCGACCTGCTGGTCTTCGGGCGCCGGGCGGGCCGGCACGCCGCCGAGTACGCGGCGGGCAGCGCGTCCGGCACCCGTCCGCGGGTGGACGACCCCCAGGTCGACGCGGCCGCCGCGGAGGCGCTCAGGCCGTTCTCCGCCGAGTCCCAGGCTCCCGACGACGGGCCGCCGGAGAACCCTTACACCCTCCACCAGGAACTCCAGCAGACGATGAACGACCTGGTGGGCATCATCCGGCGGGAGCCGGAGATGAAGCAGGCCCTGGAGAAACTGGCGGAGCTGCGGGCACGGGCCCGCCGGGCCGGCGTCGAGGGGCACCGGCAGTTCAACCCCGGCTGGCACCTCGCCCTGGACCTCAGGAACATGCTGCTGGTCAGCGAGTGCGTGGCCCGGGCCGCGCTGGAACGCACCGAGTCCCGCGGCGGGCACACCCGCGAGGACCACCCGTCGATGGACCGCCGGTGGCGCCCGGCCAACCTGCTGTGCTCGCTCGCCGACCCGGCGGGCGGCGGCCCGGGCGCGACAGACCCGGAGCGCGGCCAGATCACCCTGGAACGGCAGACCACCGAGCCGATCCGGCCCGACCTGCTCGCCCTCTTCGAGAAGGAGGAGCTGGTGAAGTACCTCGCCGACGAGGAACTGGAGGGGCGGTCCGAATGAGCGGCTACCAGGCCCGCTTCAAGGTGTGGCGCGGTGACGTCGGGGGCGGCGGACTGGAGGACTTCGAGGTCGAGGTGAACGACGGCGAGGTGGTCCTCGACATCATCCACCGCCTCCAGGCCACCCAGGCCCCCGACCTCGCGGTGCGCTGGAACTGCAAGGCGGGCAAGTGCGGTTCGTGCTCCGCGGAGGTCAACGGTCGGCCACGGCTGCTGTGCATGACGCGGATGTCCGTCTTCACCCGCGAGGAGACGATCACCGTCACGCCCCTGCGCGCCTTCCCCGTCGTCCGCGACCTGGTCACGGACGTCGGCTTCAACTACACCAAGGCCCGCGAGATCCCGTCCTTCGTGCCGCCCGCCGACCTCGGGCCGGGCGAGTACCGGATGGCGCAGGAGGACGTGGACCGCTCGCAGGAGTTCCGCAAGTGCATCGAGTGCTTCCTGTGCCAGGACACCTGCCATGTGGTGCGTGACCACGAGGAGAACAAGCCGGCCTTCGCGGGTCCGCGCTTCCTCATGCGCGTCGCCGAACTGGACATGCACCCGCTCGACGCGGCCGACGACACCGGCCTGGACCGCGGGCGCACGGCCCAGGACGAGCACGGCCTCGGCTACTGCAACATCACCAAGTGCTGTACGGAGGTCTGCCCCGAGGGCATCAAGATCACGGACAACGCGCTGATCCCCCTCAAGGAACGGGCCGTGGACCGCAAGTACGACCCGCTGGTCTGGCTGGGTTCGAAGATCAGGCGCCGCTCCTAGGCGCATTGATCACGGCTCCTGACGGACCCAGCCCTCGCGGTACTCGTCCCAGTTCTTCTCGGTCGCCGCGAAGTCGATGTACGGGGCGACTCCGAACAGTTCCCGGTCGGCGTCCGTCCGCGACAGTCCGAGGCGGACGCCGCGGACGGCGGCGGCGACGGTCTCGGCGTGACCCCAGTGGTCGAAGTTGCTCTCGTGGTAGAAGGGCAGGCCCATCAGCAGGTGGGTGGTGGGCGGCGTGACCTCCAGGGCGAGGGAGGTCTGCTGGGCCACGTAGCCGCCGTAGGTGCCCTCCAGGGGCTGCGCGGTGTCGTACGACATCACGGCGATCTGGTCGACGCGGCGGGCGACCTGCCCGAAGTACTCCTGGGACCACCACTTGGGGTGCTCGGTGAAGAAGCCGAAGACGGAGTGCAGGGCCGGGAGCGGGTCGATCTGGTGGGCGGCGACCGAGAGTTGCGCGTCGCGGGCCCGGGTGACCTCGCGGACGTCGTCCAGGAGGGAGAGGTAGTCCCGGTCGCCCGAGTGCAGCGGCTCCAGATCGAGGTGGACGCCGTCGTAGCCGGCGTCGAGGACCTGGCGGGCCGAGCCGACGACGGCGGCGCGGGTGCCGGCGTCGGCCAGGCGCATGCCGTCCGGGCCCTCGGTGGCGAGGACGTCGCCGAGGAAGGCCTGGACGCGGACGCCGGGCAGGTCGCGGTGGACGGTGTCGATCAGCCAGCGGGCCTTGGGGTACAGCGACTTCGGCAGGGTGCCGTCGTGCTCCATCGGGCCGGTGTGGACGTACAGGTCGCGGATGCCGGTGGACTTGACGCGGCGGGCGAAGGCGGTGAGGTCGGCGTCGTCCTTGCGGCCGTCGACCCAGGCGTGGCCGAGCCAGATCGCGTCGCGGTTTCGGGTGTACGTGCCGTCGGCGGGGTCGCCCATGTAGTTGACGCGGAGGGCGGTCTCGGCGGTGAGGAGGGGGAGGAGCAGGACCAGGAGGACGGCGAGGGTGATGCGGCGGATCCGTCTTCTTCTCCGGCCCTTGCTCTTGCTCTCGCTCTGACTCTTGCCCTGGCTCTCGCTCTCGCTCTGGCTCTCGCTCTCGCTCTGGCTCTCGCCGTCGGCCTTCGCTTCCGTGTGTCCCACCGGGTCCCCTCCCTGCGGAGCGCCGACGCGCCCCGCGTGTTGCCTGCGGGGACGAGTCGAACCGGTGTTCCGGTTGCGGTCAGGGGGGCGTGGTGGGTCAGAACAGGCTGAGCAGCGCCTCCGCCGGGTCCGTGAGCTGGGTGTCGCCGCCCGGCAGGGGCAGTTCGAACCACACCGTCTTGCCGCGTGGCGTACGGCGGGAGCCCCAGGCCGCGCTGAGCAGCCCGACCAGTTGCAGGCCCCGGCCGCCCTCGTCGGTGTCGCGGGCGCGGCGCCTGCGGGGCTGGACCAGGCCGGAGTCCCAGACCTCGCAGACCAGGGTGCGGTCGAGCAGCAGGCGGAGCCTGATCTCGCCCTCGCCGTACCGGAGCGCGTTGGTGACGAGTTCGCTGACCAGCAGCTCCGTCGTGTCGACCAGCGGTTCCATGTCCCAGTCGAGCAGCTGGGCGCGGGCCAGCTCGCGGGCCCGGCCGACGCTGCGCGGCTCGCGCGGCAGGGTCCAGTCGCCGACGGACTCCGTGGGCAGGCCCTGGACGCGGGCCATCAGCAGGGCGATGTCGTCCTCGCCGTGGTGGCTGTCAAGGGTGTTGAGGACCTGGTCGCAGACGTCCTCCAGGGGCTGGGTGGGGTCGGTGAGGGCGCCCACGAAGGCCTGGAGTCCCTCGTCGAGGGGGTGGTCGCGGCTCTCGACCAGGCCGTCGGTGTAGAGGGCGAGCAAAGCGCCCTCGGGCAGTTCGACCTCCACCTCCTCGAAGGGCTCCCCGCCGACGCCGAGCGGCAGGCCGGGCGGCACGTCCAGCATCAGCGCGGACTCGCCGGGCTCGACCAGGACGGGCGGCAGGTGGCCGGCGTTGGCGAAGGTGCAGCGCCGGGTCACCGAGTCGTAGACGGCGTAGACGCAGGTCGCCAGGTAGACCTCGGAGAGGTCGGCCTCCCGGGGACGGCGGGCGGCCCGGGTGGCCTGCTGGACGCCTCCGGGTGCGCCGAGGCCGCGCGCGATCTCGTCCAGCTGGGAGAGCACCTCGGCCGGTTCGAGGTCGAGCTGGGCCAGGGTGCGTACGGCGGTGCGGAGTTCGCCCATCGCGACCGCGGCGCGCAGACCGCGGCCCATGACGTCGCCGACGACCAGCGCGGTGCGGTGGCCGGGGAGTTCGATGACGTCGAACCAGTCGCCGCCGACCTCGCTGGCCCGGCCGGTGGCCGCTTCGCCGGGCAGGTAGCGGCAGGCGATGTCGAGCCCGGAGGCCTCGGGGTCGCCGGGCGGGAGGAGTGAGCGTTGCAGTATCAGCGCGCGTTCGTGCTCGCGCCGGTAGAGGCGGGCGTTGTCGATGCAGACGGCGGCGCGCGCGGCCAGCTCCACGGCGAGGTCGCGGTCCCGGTCGCCGAAGGGCTCGCTGCCCTTGGTCCGGGCGAACTGGGCGAGTCCGACGACCGTGTCGTGGGCGACCATCGGCACGGCGAGCGTGGACTGTACGAGGCTGCCGTCCTCGGCGGGGACGGTGCGCGGGCGGCCCGTGCGCAGGGCGTCCGCGCAGGGCGAGTTGAAGGGGTAGTGGTGGACGGCGCCGAGCTGGACGCGCTCGCCGGCGCCGTGCAGGGGCGCGTCGGAGACGGCGCTGGAGTAGGCGACGCGGCGCAGCTCCGCGGAGCCGTCGGCGAGGCCGGCCGGGGTCTCGTCTCCGACCAGGAGGCCCTGGTAGAGGTCCACGGTGGCGAGGTCGCAGAAGCCGGGGACGACGACGTCGAGGAGTTCGCGGGCGGTGGTCTCCAGGTCGAGGGAGTTGCCGATGCGGGCGCCGGCCTCGTTGAGCAGGGCGAGGTTGCGGCGGGCGGCGGCGGCCTCGCGGGCGGCGGCGCGGCGGGCGGTGATGTCGGTTCCCAGCCAGGCGACGCCGATGGGGCGGCCCGAACCGCTGTGGACGCGGTAGAGGTTGACCGACCAGTGGCGGCGCTCCTCGGAACCCGGCACGAATCCCGTGACGTGCATGTCCGTGATGGAGTCGCCGCTCTCCAGGACCCGGCGCAGGGTCGCGGAGACCCGGTCGGCCTCGGCGCGCGACAGGTAGTCGTGGACACCCTTGCCGCGGTGGTCGTCGGGCGTGCCGCCGAAGGTGGAGGCGAACCGCTGGTTGGCGCGGCGCACCCGGAGGTCGGGGTCGATCAGCAGGAAGCCGAACGGAGACTGGCCGAATATGGCCTGCGAGGCGGCGAGGTCGGTCTCGATGCTGCGCAGGACGCGCACGTCGACGACGATGCAGACGGCGGCCTTCTCGCCGTCCTCCGTCCGCGTCGGCATGACGTACACCTCGGCGAGGCCGCGTGCTCCGCGACCGGTCCCCGTCCCGGAGCCGCTGTCGGTGTCCGGCGCGCGGAAGGGAACCACGCCGGTCCACTCCCGGCCGTCGAGGATCTCGGCCATCTTCCGCTGGCCGCGCTCCCGCAGGTCGGGGTCGACGAAGGCGTCGATGGGGTCGGTGCCGACGGCGTGTTCGGCGGGGATGCCGAGCAGTTGCTCCGCGCGCAGGCTCCACTGGTCGACGAGCCCGTCGGGGCCGATGGAGAAGGACGCGACCTTGATGTAGTCGTAGATGGAGCCGGGCGGGCTGCTCTGCCACACCGCGTCACCGAGTGGCGCGTCTTCCGACGGGCCCTCCGACTTCGTGGGCCTCGCTGGTATCTCGCTCACGCGAACCGTCCCCTCCAGCTCACCGCGTCCGGCACCGGTCACCAAAGGCGGCTGCCCGCAGTATCCAGCACTACGGCGCCGCACAACACGGTGTTCACGATCACAGCCCGGTCCCGATGGTTTTCGGTCCGGACCGCGCCAACACTTCCAGTCTTCTAACCAGCGGACACGGCATCGAATCACGCTGTTCCACAACTGCCACTGGCCTGAACCAGTTGTAGCCGTTCCGTCATCCCGGGAGCGTGAGTTCGAACCACACCGTCTTGCCCGCGTCCCCGGCCCGGGTGCCCCAGCGGTGCACGGAGGATGCCACCAGCTGGAGACCCCGGCCGTCCTCGTCCTCGGGACGGGCGACGCGCTCGCGCGGCGGTTCGGGCAGCGGGTCGGAGACCTCCACCAGCAGGATCCCGGGCGGCGCGGCGGGGCGGCGGAGCAGGCGGACGCCTATGGGGCCGGTGGCGTGCCGCAGGGCGTTGGTCACCAGTTCGCTGACCAGCAGGATGGCGATGTCGCCGACACTGTCGAGGTCCCACTCGCGCAGGGCACCGCGGACCTGCCGCCGGGCGGTCCGCACGGCGTCCGGCACCGCGGGAAAGACCCACTCTGCGCGGCCGCCCTCGCTGTCGATCACGCCGCTCACTTCCTGGCCGGCGATCCCCCACCCATGTCCGGTTTCATGGGGTTAATGGGCACATACCCGGGATTCGGGCTCGGTACCGCTCGGGAGGGCGCACTGTGTCACGAACGGCGTGCGGGGCGCCCATGGCGGCCCGTTCACCCACCCCGCGCGTCCGTCGCACCCAGCCCCAGGTGCGCGAGCGTCCGCTCGACGGCCGGCACGTCCTGGTCGAGCCAGGGCACGTCCCAGATGCGGGCGGGGGTCAGCCAGCGCAGGGCGTCGTGGTCCTCGATGGGTTCGGGGGCGGGGGAACCGGGGAGGAGCCGCGCGGTCCACACCTGCAGGACGAAGGGTGGCCTCAGGGGCCACTGCCCCGGGACGCGCTCCCCGGCTTCGGCCGCCACTCCCAGTTCCTCGCGCAGTTCCCGCACGAGGGCGGCCTCGGGCGTCTCGCCCGCCTCGACCTTGCCGCCGGGCAGCTCCCAGCGTCCGGCCAGTTCGGCCGGCGCGCTGCGGCGCGCGGCGAGCAGGCGTCCGCCGTCGACCAGGGCGGCGCCCACCACGATCCGTTCCGTCATGCGCCGGAGCCTACGGGCTGCCGGCCGGGCTCGTCGGCCCCGGTCAGTCCACCCCGCCCTTCCCGTTCGCCCCGAGCCGCTCGACCCAGTAGAGCTGCTGGTGGCCGCGGCCGTCGAGGGTGTCCGCGATCTTCTGGGCCTCGGCCCGGGTCGCGTACCTGCCCACGCGGTAGCGATTGCCGTTGTCGTCCTGCCGGAAGACCAGCCAGGGAAGAGTGACCGTGCTGTCGTTCATCGCGCCCCTCCACTTCCCGCCCGCGGCTCGCGCCGCGCCCCACCCGCCAAGGAAACCCCGATCCGCATATGCCCGAGCCTACGCCCAACCTTCACGGAGCGAATACGGCTTTGCACAAAGAGGTACGCAACCAGCCAGAACGCAGGGGGCGCACGATACGGAACGCGCCGCCTCCGCGCCCCGATGCGTCCGGTCGGAGGCATGCCGGAGCCAGGGGAGGCCACCTGCGGGAACGGCCGGATTGACCGGATTCATGCGCCGCGCGGAGGGCGGAACCGGGCGGCTGGACGAGAGGGGGGACACGGGAAAGGGGCGCGGGAGGCGCACGGGAGGCGTGCGCCATCTCACACCCCTACGGGGCTCCCCAACTCACCCGGCGGCGCCGCTGGTTGACGAGCGGGGGCGGCGCCGGGGCGGCGCGCGGGGGCCCCGTCGGCGGGTGACGGGGCTGGTACGCCGCCAGGTGACGGGGCGAGGGCGCCGCCAGGTGACGGTCGAGACCGCGACCGCCGGACGGACGACCGGGCGGCGGCGCCTGCCGGTGAAGAGGGCGCTACCTCACCGGCAGGTGGTAGGCGACCCGGTACCGGTCGGCAGGGACGACCACCTCGGCCGTCTCCACCGCGCGGCCCGAGGCGTAGAACGTGCGCTGGACGACCAGGACCACATGTCCGGGGACACCCCCGAGGGCGAGCAACTCCTCGGCGAGGCCGGGGCGGGCGCCGACCTCCTCGGTGACGTTGTCGACGACGACGTCGATCGCGGCCATCCGCTCGACGACGCCCATGCCGCCGAGCGGCCCCTCCTCGGGCAGCATCACGGGCGTGCGGCCGGTGAGGTCGAGCGGCTCCCAGGAGGTGGAGAGCATCATGGCCTCGCCCGCCTCCCGGAAGACGTACCGCGTGCACATCACGCGGTCGCCGGGCTTGATGGCGAGCCGCTCGGCTACGGCGACGCTCGCTTCGGCCTGCTCGCTGCGCGACTCCCACGTGCCGTGCGCGTCGCCGTCGGCCTGCTCCTGCCGGAAGGGGGTGGCACCGCCGGCCGGCCGGTACCCGGAGCGGGCGACGCGGCGGGGCACGGGCCGCTCGCGCACATACGTCCCGGAACCGGAGCGGCCCTCGACCAGCCCCTCGGCCATCAGCACCTTGCGCGCCTCCAGGGCGACGGTGTCCGAGACGCCGTACTCCTCGCGGATCCGCGCCTGCGACGGCAGGCGGGTATGGGGCGGCAGCAGGCCGTCGGCGATCTTCTTGCGGAGATCACCCGCGACACGCAGATACGCCGGCTGCTCACCGAATGTCACTGGCCGCTCCCATCAGGTTGTACAGACAGCAACAGCGTGGCAACCGTAGGTTGTACCAGGCAAGCAAAGGCCAGAGAATCACTCGATGTGATGACTTGTGCCGCCCGGGGGCTTTACGCAGGCACTTTCTCCCCGTTATAGGAGCGGTCACACCTCCAGACCGGAGTCACCACCACCGCCGTCGCCACCGCTGCCGTACTCCGGCGACGTGGTGGCCAGCCCCAGAGCCTTGCGGGCGGTGACCGTGGTGTCGGCGACGACGAGGTCGTAGCCCGTGCCGTAGTGCTCGTAGTACGCGTCGACGTCGGGGGCCTTCGCGGCCAGCGCCCACTCCTTCTGCGCCGCCTCGAGGTCCTCGACCAGTTCGGCGACCGGACGGTCGACGTCGGCGGCCCAGTCGTGCCGGTCGAGCATCGTGACCTCGCCCCTGAGCGCCTCCGCCACCTGCCCCGCCCAGACCCGGTAGCCCGCGAGGTCGTCCTCGACGGTCTCCGCGTCGGGCACCTCGTCCATCGCCCGGTTGAGGTACCCCTCCGCCAGCAGGTACGTGTGCTGGTCCGAGTCGAGTCCGGCGCCGTCGTTGCGGAGCGAGCCGGTCAGCGTGGCCCGCTCGTCCGTGTTCCCGAACAGGCAGGTGATCTCCCGGTCGCCGGTCCGCCAGCTCTCGGCGGTCGGGGTCAGGTAGTACACGTCGACGTCGGCCGGCAGCGCCCACCGGTCCATCGCGTAGGCGTCCTGGAGGGCGTAGCACTGGTCGTCCGCGGCCCGTGTGATCTCCGCGTCGCCGGGGAAGGAGCCGCGCGGCAGCTCGAAGGCGGCGAACACCTCGCCGTCGTGCTCCTCGTCGCAGGGCACCTCGTCGACGTCGTACGTCACGCCCTGGAGGGAGCCGCTGGGGGTGGTGAAGCACTGGCCCTTCTCCAGCCCGTAGGCGGTGCCCTCGCCGCGCGCGGCGTCCCGGAAGCCGTCCCAGAAGTCGGCGGCGCCACCCGTGGCGAGCGCGACGGCCCACAGGGCCAGCCCCACGGAGGACAGCACGGAACCGGCCACGGCGAACCCCTTGCCGCGCTCGCCCCGCTTCCTGATCTGGGCCAGCGCGACCAGGCCCAGCACGAGCCCGACGGCCGGCACGAAGCACAGGACACCGAGCACGAAGGCGGCGATCGCGAGCCCGTTGACCGACGGCCGCGCGGGGTACGCCCCGTAGGGGCGGTACTGCTGCCCGGCCGGCGGGTACCCCCAGGCACCCTGGTACGGCTGCGGAGGCGCCGGGTACGGCCCCGGCGGCGGCTGCTGTCCCGGCGGGTACGGCCCCTGGGGATGGGGCCCTTGGGGCCCGGGCGGCGGCGGTATGGACACGTGAACCGTGCTCCTGTTTCGGACGGTGACGCGAAGGCGCCGCGGGACTGCGGCCGGGCCCCACGCGGTGGCCGGTCGATCACTCAGCGCATGGTAAGCGACCGCCGCTCCGGCCTCCGCGCCGCTCTCCGGCGTTCGCGCCTCGTCCCCGCGGCGGGCCGGGTCGCCTGCCCAGCCCCGCCGCGAGGACGAGTTCGTGCGCCGACTGCCGTCAGAGCACCGTCAGAACTCCGTCGGAGCTCGTCAGAACTGCAGGGCCCAGGCGTCGATCCGCCCGGTGTCCCACGACGCGTTGTCGCCGACGCGGAGCTTCCACGTGCCGTTCGCGGTCTCCGAGGAGGCGTTCACGGTGTACGTGGTGTTGATGTCGTCCGCGCTGCCGCCGGTGCCGTACGCCTTGAGGGTGTACGCCGTGCCGTCCGGGGCGACCAGCTGGACCTGGAGGTCACCGATGTAGGTGTGGACGATGTTCACCTCGACGGCGAGGGACGACGGGGCGTTGCCCGAGACGCCGGAGACGGTGACCGGGGACTCGACGGTGGCGTTGTCCCGGATGGTGTAGTCGCCGGTGTTCTCGAAGCGGTCCCCGGTCGGCGGGGGCGTGTCGCCGTCGCCGACGTACAGCAGGCGGTTGGGCGAGCCGCTGCCCGGGTTCGAGACGACGCCGGTCGTGGCGGCGGACGTCAGCGCGGTCGCGACCTGCGCGGGCGTGGAGGAGGGATGGTCGGCCAGGTGGAGCGCGGCGGCTCCGGCGACGTGCGGGCTGGCCATGGACGTACCGGAGATGGTGTTCGTGGCCGAGTCGCCGCTGTTCCAGGCGGAGGTGATGGACGAGCCCGGCGCGAACAGGTCGAGGACCGAGCCGTAGTTGGAGTAACTCGCGCGGGCGTCGCTCGACGTGGTGGCGCCGACCGTGATCGCCTCGGTCACCCGGGCCGGGGACTTGGTGGAGGCGTTGGTGGACTCGTTGCCGGCCGCGACGACGAAGGTGACGCCGGACGCGATGGCGTTGCGCACGGCCGTGTCGAGGGCGCTGTCGGCGCCACCGCCGAGGGACATGTTGGCGACGGCCGGCTTGACCGCGTTGCGGGCGACCCAGTCGATGCCGGCGACGACCTGGGCGGTGGTGCCGGAACCGGAGTTGTTCAGCACGCGCACGCCGACGACCTTGGCCTGCTTGGCGACGCCGTAGGCGCTGCCCGCGACGGTGCCGGCCACGTGGGTGCCGTGGCCGTGGCCGTCCTGGGCGGTGTTGTCGTTGTCGATGGCGTCGTAGCCGTAGGAGGCGCGGCCGCCGAAGTCGCTGTGGGTGATGCGGACGCCGGTGTCGATGACGTACGCCGTCACGCCCTGACCGGCGCTCGCCGGATAGGTGTACGAGCTGTTCAGCGGGAGGTTGCGCTGGTCGATGCGGTCCAGGCCCCAGGACGGCGGGTTGGGCTGCGTGCCGGTGACGTGGAAGGTGCGGTT
Organism: Streptomyces sp. WAC 04229; assembly: GCF_003947455.1. Lineage (GTDB taxonomy): Bacteria > Actinomycetota > Actinomycetes > Streptomycetales > Streptomycetaceae > Streptomyces. Next base: position 38,742 of record NZ_QHJH01000052.1, read on the forward strand.
CTGGACGACGGAGGCGACGGCCGGGTCGGCGGCGAGACGCTTCGCCTCGGTCTCGGAGGCCTCGACCGCGTAGCCGTTCAGCGCCTTGGTGTAGGTGCGCTCGATGTCGGCGCCGTACTTCTTCGCCAGCGCGCGGCCCTCCGCGGAGCCGGACTTCGCCTCGTCCGCCTTCAGGGTCACGATGTAGCTGCCGGCGACCGCGTTCGCCGCGTCCGCGTACTGGACGTGGCCCTCCGCCGCGGTGGCGGGGAGCGCGGAGACGAGGCTCGCGGCGAGGGCCGCGGTGGCCACGGCGCCGACGGCGGACAGTCTTCGCCGGTTGGTGCGAGGGGGGTTGTGACGCAGCACTGCCATGTGAGGGGTCCTCCTCAGTCGGTGGTGCGTGGTGGGGTTCGTGCACGCCGAGCAGACCGCCCCCCGGAGGTCATAGGTCATGACCATGTCAAAGCGGGGCGGTTTTGGTGCGTCAGCCGAAAGATTGAGGCTTCCAGAGGAATTGCACAAGGGGCCTGCACGGATGTGCGGCCCCCTGCGTCGTTTGAGCACCCGACTCGCCGGCCGGGTCGGGCGGCGACCAGTCGGCTTTCGGCCGGTTCTCAGTCTTCGAACGCCGTGGCCCGGGTCTGCTTCTCCCACGCCTCGACGTCCGCCCGCACCTGGTCGAGATGGCCGAGGACCGCGCCGACCCCGTCGTCGCCGAGCGGCAGGCGCAGCGGGGTGTGCTCGGCCGCCAGGGCGGCGCGGATGACGGCCGCCGCCTTGGCGGGGTCACCGGGCTGGCCGCCGTCGCCGCCGGCCACCATCCCGCGGGTCTCGCCGACCTTGGCGTACACGCCGCTGTCCGCGCTGGTCCCGGCATTGTCGGCCGCGAACAGGCTGGTCCGGAAGGCGCCCGGTTCGACGATCAGCACCTTGATCCCGAACTCCCGCACCTCGTCCGCGAGCCCCTCGGACATCCCCTCCAACGCGAACTTGGTGCCGCTGTAGGCCGAGAAGCCCGCGACCGACATCTGCCCGCCCATGCTGCTCATCTGCACGATCGCGCCCGAGCGCCGCTCCCGCATGTGCGGCAGCACGGCCCGGGTCAGCGCGGCCGGCCCGAAGACGTGCACGTCGAACAGTGCCCGCAGCTCCTCCTCGCCGGTCTCCTCGAAGGCACCGACGTGGGTCCGGCCCGCGTTGTTGACGAGGACGTCGATCCGTCCGTGCCGCGCCACCACGTCCCGCACGGCGTCCCCGGCGGCGGCCGTGTCGGCGACGTCCAGGCGCAGCGCCTCCATCTGGTCCGGGTGCGCGGCGACGAGGTCGTCGAGCGCCTCGGGGCGCCGCGCCGCGCCGACCACCACGTCGCCGTCGGCCAGGGCCGCCTCGGCGATCGCCCGCCCGAAGCCGCTGCTCGCACCGGTCACCAGCCACACCTTGTTCATGCCGACTCCCTCGTCACTCGTCCGTCACTCGCGTCCGTCGCATCCCTGCAACCGCCAACCACCCTGCCGGGAAACCCGGTTGCCCGTCCAAGACCCACGCTGATAGCCAACGGGCATGACGACGGACGTACATGTGCGGGAGCTGCGCTACTTCACCGCGGTGGCCGAGGAGCTGCACTTCACGCGGGCCGCGGAGCGGTTGTACGTGTCCCAGCCGGCGCTGAGCAAACAGATCCGGGCGCTGGAGCGGCAGTTGGGCGCCGAACTGTTCCGCCGTGAGCCGCGGGGCGTGTCGCTCACCGAGGCGGGCGCCGCGCTGCTGCCGCACGCCCGGCGGGTGCTGGCCGGCTGGGGCGAGGGCGCGGCGGCGGTCGAGGCGGTCCGGGCCGCGCGGCGCGGCACCCTGGTGGTCGGCATGAGCACCAGTCCCGGCCGGGACGGTCTGCTGCCCTCCATCCGCTCCCGCTTCACAGCGGCCCACCCGGAGACGCTGGTGCGGCTGCGGCAGACGCGCTGGGAGGACCCGACGGCGGGCCTCGCCGACGGTACGGCCGACGTCGCGTACGTGTGGCTGCCGCTGCCCGACGCCGGCCGCTACGCCTGGACGGTGGTCGCCGAGGAGCCCCGTATGGTCGCCCTCCCCGAGACCCACCCTCTCGCCGCGCGCCCGGTGCTCGAATTCGCCGACCTGGCCGACGAGCCGTTTCTCGCCCTGCCGCCGGAGGCGGGCGTGCTGCGCGACTTCTGGCTGGCGCTGGAGGAACGGCGGGCCCTCGGGGGTGCCGCCGCCCGGCCGCCGCGCATCGGGGCGGAGATCGCCGGCACGGAGGAGACGTACGAGGCGCTGGTCGGGGGCCTCGGCATCTGCCTCGTGGCCGAGGGCAACGCTCCGCTGATCACCCTGGGGGGCGTGACCACCCGCCCGGTCCGCGGCCTGAGCCCCTGCCGTTACGCCCTGGCCCGGCGCCGGGAGGACGAGGGGCGGCCCCTGGTGCGGGGGTACGTGGAGGCGTACCGGCGGGTGCGGGCCGAGGATGAGGCAGGGTGACGGGTGTTCAGGGCGTCCCGGTCCGTTCGTCGCTCACGCCCAGGCGGGCCTGCTCCTCCTCGACGATCCTGCGCGCCAGGTCGGTGTCCGACACGTCCACGGCGTCCGGCGTCGCCTCGGCCACCGCACTGCGCCGGGCGTAGGCGTCGAAGAGGCGGGTCTTCTTCTCCAGGAGCCGCACCATCCGCTCGTCCACCCCGCCGGTGGCGAGGAGCCGGTGCACGCGCACCGGCCTGACCTGGCCCATGCGGTGGGCCCGCGCGACCGCCTGGTGTTCGATGGTCGGCTTGATCTGGGGCTCGCACACGACCACCACCGAGGCGGCCTGCATGTTGAGCCCGATCCCCGCCGCCTGGATCTGCGCCAGCAGCACCGCGGGTCCGGACACCGCCGTGAACGCGTCGACGAGCGCCTGCCTGCGGGCGGGCGGCACTGCGCCGGTGAGCGGGCCGAACACCGGTCCATGCGCCCGGGGTTCCGCACCGTCGGGAGCGCCGAGGGCGTCCTCGGCCACGCGCAGGACGTCCCGGAAGTTCGAGAAGACGACGACCTTCAGCCCGTTCTCCCCGGCCTCCCGCACGATCTCCCGGAGCCGGCCGAGCTTGGCGGACTTCTCGGGGCGGGCGTACGCCGCCCTGCGCATCGCCATGAAGTTGCCCTCGCGCACGGCCTCCCGGTAGGCGTCCTCGTCGGCGGCGCTCAGCTCCTCCCACTCGTCCGTGTGCTGGAGGCTGGGCAGTTCGGTGAGCACGTCCTCCTGGTTGCGGCGCAGGTAGACGGGGGCGACCGCCTTGCGGAAGGCGACCGAGCCGGTCAGCCCGGTGCCGTCGTCCAGCCGGTCCGCCAGCGCCGGGTCGAGCATCCGGACCAGGTTGCGGAACTCGGCGACCCGGTTCTCCATCGGCGTACCGGTCATGAACAGGACGTGCTCGCACCGGCCGGCCCATCGGTCGACCGCCTGCGACCGCAGGGCCTGCGGGTTCTTCACGGAGTGCGCCTCGTCGACGACGAGCATCGCCGGGGCGAGGGGCCCGGCCGGCCCGGCGCCGTCCGGCCCGTCGTCGCCGCCCGGGTCCGGGAACCCGCGCAGGGAGTCGAAGGTGGTCACGGCGACCCCGCCCCGCTCCCGCCAGTCGGCGAACGCGTCCTGCCGGTCGGGGCCGTGCAGCGGGCGGACCGGCAGGGTGCTACGGGCCTCGGTCTCGCGCGTCCAGTTGACCAGGACGCTCGCCGGGCAGACCACCAGGAAGTGCGTGTGCCCGCCGGCCGCGAGGTGCGCCATGGCCGCGATGGCCTGGATGGTCTTGCCGAGGCCCATCTCGTCGCCGAGGATCACCCGGCGCCGCGCGAGGGCGAACCGCGCGCCGAACGCCTGGTAGCCGCGCAGGGAGACCCGGCGCCGGGAGTCGTCGAGCCGCAGTCCGCGGACCCGCTCGGCGATGTCGTCGGGCAGGAACCCCTCGGCCGCGGCGGTGTCGGAGGGGTGTCCGGCGATCTCGCCCAGCACGCCGTAGTAGTCGGCGGAGCGCAGTTCGAAGTCCGTCCAGGCCGCGAGGCCGCCCGCCGGTCCGCGCAGCAGGTCCACCGAGGCCTGGGCCAGCAGTCCGGCCGTGTCCGCCTGCTCGGCCTCCTCGGTGACGGACCGGATCTCCGCCACGGCCTCCAGCGCGCGGGCCTTCTTCGCCCGCCCGGCCAGCAGCAGCCCGATCCGTCCGGCGGCCGGACGGGCGTCGGCCAGCAGCGGGCCGAGCCGCCGTGTCAGCCCGGCCGCCTCGTCGAGCGCGCGCCGCGCCTCGGGGCCCGCCCCGACCAGCACGTGCAGGGCGGCGACCAGGGCGGTCGTGCGCGGTTCGGGCCGGTCCACGTCCAGGTGCACGGCGGCGGCCTCCGCGGCCGCCTCCGCCAACTGCCGTGCGGCGGCGATGATCTGGTCGACGGTGCGCTGTCCCACGCCGGGGATCTGCCGCAGCCGGTAGGGGCCCGCGTCCAGGACCGCGCGGACCGTGCCCAGGCCGCTCTTCTCGACGGCGCCGAGCCGCAGCCGCCCGCCGGTGACGTCCTGCAACCGGGCCACGGGGATGGCGTCGAGGGCCTGCTCCACCGCCTCGTCGTGCAGCGGCTTCAGCGCCGCCCGGACCGCCTCGACGGCCCGCTCGTGGTCACCGGCCAGCGACCGGGCCGCCTCGTGCAGCCGGGTGCCGTGTGCGACCGCCTCCCGCTCATCGCGCCCCATCCGGTCCCGCGCCCCCTCCCGGCCGCTCCCCGGC
>NZ_QHJH01000053.1 GCF_003947455.1 Streptomyces sp. WAC 04229
GGAAACGCACCCGGGTCTTCTCCTTGTTCGCTTGGCGGGGCGCGATGCCCTTGTCCGGGTCCGGCGTTGCCCCCACCCCCGCCGCCGGCCTGCCCGGCTCCGGCGGTCCCCGGCACCGGCTGCGCGCCGTCGACCGCGACGAGGTGGTGGACGTCGCGGACCTGCTGCCGCCGGGCGCCACCTGGCTGCCCGCACCCCCGCACGCCCTGCCGTCGCTGCCGGGGCGCCCGCCGATGGTCGGCTACCTGGTGCTCGTCCCGGCCGACCAGCAGGCGCCGTTCCCGCCCGAGACCGGACCGACGGCCGTGCCGTCCCGGCCGGACGCGCAGGACGGCGACGCGCTCGTCCGGATCGACGCCGCCCGGCGCACCGCGTCCGTGGACGGACGGGAACTCGACCTGACGTACCTGGAGTTCGAACTGCTCGCCCACCTCGTGACGCATCCTCACCGGGTGCACACCCGCGACCAGCTGGTCACCACGGTGTGGGGCTACGGGCACGTGGGCGACGGCCGGACCGTCGACGTGCACGTGGCCCGGCTGCGGCGCAAGCTCGGCGCGGCGCACCGGCAGACGATCCAGACCGTGCGGCGCGTCGGCTACAAGTACACGCCGTCCACGGGGCGCTGAGCGTCTGCTGTCGGCAGAGCCCCGTTCCCCGCGGGCGGCGGGCCGGGCACAGTGACCGCATGAGGCTACTGGTGCTGGGCGGTACGGAGTTCGTGGGGCGGGCCGTGGTGGAGGCGGCGCTCGGGCGCGGCTGGGAGGTGACCGTCTTCCACCGCGGGCTCCACGCGCCGCCGCCCGGGGTGCGGGCGCTGCACGGTGACCGCACCGCGCCCGACGGGCTCTCCGCCCTGGCCGACGGCTCCTGGGACGCCGTCGTCGACACCTGGTCGGCGGCGCCCCACGCGGTGCGGGACACGGCGCGGCTGCTGCGCGAGCGCGTCGGCCGGTACGTGTACGTGTCGAGCTGCTCGGTCTACGCCTGGGCCCCGCCCGCCGGGTACACCGAGGAGGCGCCGCTGGTCGACGGCGCCTCGGCGGACGCCGGCCGGCTCGACTACGCCCGGGACAAGCGCGGCGCCGAACTCGCCGTGTCGGCCGCCTTCGGCGCGGACCGCTCGGTGCTCGTCAGGGCCGGGCTGATCCTCGGCCGCTACGAGAACATCGGCCGCCTCCCCTGGTGGCTGAACCGCGTCGCGCGCGGCGGCCCGGTCCTCGCGCCCGGCCCGCACGGCCTGCCCCTCCAGTACATCGACGTCCGCGACCTCGCCGACTGGGTGCTCGGCGCGGTCGAGCGGGAGCTGAGCGGCCCCTACAACCTGGTCTCCCCGCCGGGGCACACCACCATGGGCGCCCTGCTCGAAGCCTGCGTGCGGACGACGGGCGGCGCCGCGGAGCTGCGCTGGACCGACCCCGGCACCCTGCTCGCCGCCGGTGTCGAGCCCTGGAGCCAGCTGCCGGTGTGGACACCGCCGGGCAGCGAGCTGCACGACGCCGTGCAGAGCGCGGACGTCTCCCGGGCGCTGGCGGCGGGCCTGCGCTGCCGGCCCGCCGAGGACACCGTCGCCGACACCTGGAGCTGGCTGCGCGACATCGGCGGCACGGCACCCCACCGCCCCGACCGCCCGCCGGTCGGCCTGGACCCGCAGACGGAGGCGGAGATCCTCGCCGTGGCGGACGGGCCCGGCGCAGGTGTACCTGGCACCACCCCCTGAGCGGGTGCCCGGCCCAGTGACCGGCGCCGCCGCCTCCGCAAGACTGACGGCATGAGCATCGAGACGAAGAACGGGAACCGTTCGGAACGCACCCGGGGTGTGGCGCTGTCGGCCGTGCGGGGACTCGCGGTCGCACTGATCGCCCTGCCCGGGGCGGTGCTGTGCTTCTGCCTGGCGCTGGTGTCGATCGCCCTCGTCCCGATCGGCGTCGGCATCGTCACCACGCCGTGGGTGCTGACCGGGGTACGGGCGTTCGCGGACTGGCGGCGGCTGCTCGCCGCCCGGTGGGGCGGGGTGCGGATCCCGCGGGCGTACCGGCCGCTGCCCGCGGACGCCAACCCGTGGGCGCGCACCTTCGGGATGCTCCGTGACCCGGCGACCTGGCGGGACCTGCTGTGGCTGCCCGTCGACATGACGGCGGGCTTCGTCACCGCGCTGCTGGCCTTCGCGCTGGCGCTCTACCCGCTGGAGGGCTTCGCGATCGCCGCCGGGCTGTGGCGGGTGCTGCCCGAGGGGTACTGGTACGGGTTCGTCCGGGTCACCGACCAGACGTCCGCCCTCTACGCCGCCGGCCTCGGGGCGGTGCTGCTGGCCGCCGCCTACTGGCTCACCCCGCTCCTGCTGCGCGCCCACTTCCGGCTCACCGGCGCGGTCCTCGGCTCCGGCCAGGGGGAACTGGCCGAGCGGGTGCGGGTGCTGACCGAGACCCGTCGCGACGCCGTCGACACCTCCGCCGCCGAACTGCGCCGCATCGAGCGGGACCTGCACGACGGGGCGCAGGCCCGGCTGGTCGCCATGGGCATGGACCTCGGCACCGTCGAGGCGCTGCTGGAGAAGGACCCGGCCAAGGCCCGGGAACTGCTCGCGCAGACCCGTGCCTCCTCCGCCGAGGCCCTGACCGAGCTGCGCGAACTCGTGCGGGGCATCCACCCGCCGGTGCTCGCCGAACGGGGTCTCGGCGACGCCGTGCGGGCCCTGGCGCTGCGGCTGCCCGTAGCGTCCGAGGTGAACGTGGACCTGCCCGGCCGCGCCGAGGCACCGGTGGAGGCCGCCGCCTACTTCGCGGTCAGCGAGGTCCTCACCAACGCCGTGAAGCACTCCGGCGCCGACCGGCTCTGGATCGACATGCACCGGGCCGAGGGACGGCTGCGCGTCACCGTCACCGACAACGGCAAGGGCGGCGCGGTGGTCGGAGCGGGGTCGGGGCTGGCCGGAGTGGAGCGGCGGCTCGGTACATTCGACGGCGTCCTGGCCGTCAGCTCGCCCGCGGGCGGCCCCACCATGGTCACCATGGAGATCCCTTGCGCGTAGTCCTGGCCGAAGACCTGTTCCTGCTGCGCGACGGCCTGGTCCGGCTCCTCGAGGCCCACGACTTCGAGATCGCCGCGGCCGTCGAGACCGGCCCCGAGCTGTCCCGGGCCCTGGCCGAACTGGAACCGGACGTCGCGGTGGTCGACGTACGGCTGCCGCCCACGCTCACCGACGAGGGGCTCCAGTGCGCCCTGAAGGCCCGCCGCGACCGCCCGGGGCTGCCGGTCCTGGTGCTCTCCCAGCACGTGGAACAGCTCTACGCGCGCGAGCTGCTGGCCGACGGCAACGGCGGGGTGGGGTATCTGCTCAAGGACCGGGTGTTCGACGCCGAGCAGTTCGTGGACGCCGTGCGGCGGGTGGCGGCGGGCGGTACGGCCATGGACCCGCAGGTCATCCAGCAGCTGCTCAGCCGGCGTGCGGCGGAGGACCGGCCGCTGGAGCTGCTGACGCCCCGGGAGCTGGAGGTGCTGGAACTGATGGCGCAGGGCCGGACCAACGCGGCGATCGCCGGGCGGCTCGTCGTGACGGAGCGGGCGATCGCGAAACACACCGCGAACATCTTCGCCAAGTTGAGCCTCGAGGTTTCGGACGACGACAACCGCCGTGTCCTGGCGGTTCTCGCCTATCTGGACCGCGGACGCTGACCTTTTCACCCCTCTCACGCGTCCCACGGGCCCCGGCAATCTCCGTGACGGGTGAACACCCCTGCGGCGGCTTCCGTATCCATGGGAGCCGCTTCACTCCTGTCGGGCGCCCTCGATGCCCCGCAAGGAAGTCAGAGGAGTTCCATGGGACGCAATACAAGAAAACGCCGTTCGCCGCTGGCCACCAAGGTCGTAGCCGGGGCGGCGGCCCTGGCGGTCGGCGGGGGCGGGCTGGTCTGGGCCAACTTCTACGCCTCGGCGCACGAGTCGGAGTCGTCGCACAACCGCACCAGGTCCGCGGGGGCGCAGGTCGCCACGATCCAGTGCCCGGACGTCGGCCAGAAGCTGCGGAAGGTGCCGAGGGGAGCGCGGGCCGGCGTCGACAAGGAACTGGCGCAGCTCGACAAGCAGATCACCGAGGCATACGCACGGCTCGCGTCGACGCGCCAGGCACAGTCCGGTGACGCGAGCTACGTCCAGAACGCCATCCTCGGCCCCCTCAAGTCCAAGCGGACCGCCGCCCTGGACCGGATCGGGACCAACATCCGGCGGGTGGGCGGCAACGCCCCGCAGGGTCTCGACCGCTTCGCCGAGTGCCGGGGCATGGGCGTCGACCAGCCGAACGACGGCAACGGGAACGGCGACGAAGGGAACGGCCAGGACGACCAGAACAACGGCGGCCAGGGCCAGGACGACGGTCAGGACGGCGGCCAGGGCCAGGACGACGGTCAGGACGGCGGTCAGAACCAGGACGACAACGGCAACGGTGCCGCGGGTCCGGTGGCCGACGACTTCATCGACATCAACGATGTCCAGCCGGGCACCCGCGACAGCCAGAACGGTCTGGCCGCCAACGGCGACAGCGGCTCAACCGGCTCCTTCACCACGGACTGCGGCGTCAACGAGAACAACCTGTTCAACAGCGACAACCTGATCGCCGCCCCGGGTGTCGACAACGGCGCGCACCACGTGCACGACTACGTCGGCAACCAGGACAACGACGCCTTCTCCAGCGACCAGGACCTGGCCAACGCCGACACCTCGTGCCAGAACCAGGGCGACAAGTCCACCTACTACTGGCCGGTGCTGCGGCTCCAGGACGGCACCGAGGAATTCGACGCCAACGACCAGGGCGGTGGCGCCGAGGGCAACATCGGCAGGATCCTGAAGCCGGCTCAGGCGGAGCTGAAGTTCGCCGGCAACCAGCAGGGCGACGTGGTCGCGATGCCGCAGTTCCTGCGCATCATCACCGGCGACGCCAAGTCCCTGACCAACGGCGAGGCGAACTCCAACAGTTCGTGGAGCTGCACCGGCTTCGAGGACCGGCAGGTCACCGACAAGTACCCGCTGTGCCCCGAGGGCAGCCAGGTGGTGCGCACGTCCAACTTCCAGAGCTGCTGGGACGGGCAGAACATCGACAGCGCCAACCACCGCGACCACATGGCGTTCGTCCAGCAGGACGGCAGCTGCCCGAACGGCTTCCAGGCCATCCCGCAGCTCCAGGTCCGCCTGGTGTACGACATCCCCACCCCGACCGTCGAGAACGGCCAGGTGCAGAATCCGTACGCCGTGGACAGCTTCCCGGAGCAGCTGCACAAGCCCATCACCGATCACAACGACTTCATCAACGTCATGGACGAGAACCTGATGAACGAGGTGGTCGACTGCATCAACGCCGGTGAGGACTGCCAGTAGTCCCACCTGGAGCCGGGTGAGCAGGCAAGCGGGCCGGTGGCGGATCTTCCGCCACCGGCCCGCTTCGTCCTCCCCGGATCGGTCAGCCGCCGTGCCCGGCGTGTTCGCCGCCTCCGCCCGAATGGCCACCGCCGCCGTGCACCGTTCCCTGCTCCAAGGTTCCGCCGAGCCTGCCGCGCAGGCCGGCCACCACGTCCTCGTGGCCGACGGCGACCCACTTGCGGCCGACGAGGTAGAAACCGCCGTAGTCCTTGGCCGTGTTGATCCACTCCCGCTGGCCGCGGTCGGTGGAGAAGGTCGCGAGGACGTACTTCTCGTCGCCCTGCTCGCAGATGGCCTGACGGATGGTGTCTGCGTCGGTCTGCATGTTCGGGGCGCACTTCGCCTCGGCGGCCAGGTGTTCCAGGCTGCCGGTCGCCGTCTCCGGCACGGCGGCCTCGCCGTCACCGCCGGATCCGCAGCCCGTCAGCGCCAGTACCGCCGCCAGGGCGGCCGTCGCGAGCATCGGTCGGGTCAGCCTCATGTGTTCCTCCGGTCCGTTCCGGCGACATGCCGCACGGAGCCCCGGCGAGGGGCTCTGGTCATCGGTACGGGCGCGGGGCCCGAAGTATTCACGGATGCGGGTGACCTTCTGGTGGCACCCGTGCGAAAGTGGCGCCGTGGACCAGGACTGGGAAGACCGCGTGAACGCCGCCTGGACGGCGTTCGACGCCTACGCCGAAGACGACGCCGCCGAGTTCCGGGCGGTGATCGACGCCCTCGCCGACGAACTGCCGGCGGACAGTCCGCTCGCCCTGTTCGAGAGGGCCTGCGCCTGGGACTCCACCGGTCACTCCGACCGCGCCGTGCCCCTGTACCGGGAGGCCCTGGAGCGCGGACTGGGCGACGCGAGCGCGTACAAGGGGCGCCGGGCGAAGATCCAGCTCTCCAGTTCCCTGCGCAACACCGGGCACCCGGAGGAGGGCGTGAAGCTGCTCTCGCCGGAACTGGTCGCGCCCTCGGACGAGTTGGACGACGCCGTACGGGCCACGCTGGCGCTCTGCCTGTCGAGCATGGGCCGCGACCGGGAGGGCCTGTCGCTGGTGCTCGGCGCCCTGGCCCCCCATCTCCCGCGCTACCAGCGGTCGATGGCCGCCTACGCCCGGCTGCTGGTGGAGCCGGAGGAGTAGCCCTCCCCCGCGCCGGTGACGGCCCACGGTGACCATCGCCCCGTTCGCTCGTTCTGCTGAACGTGCAGCCACAGGATGTCGCCCCGCGCCCCGCACCGCCCGCAACCTCCTCGGCCGACCCGGTCGTCGACGTCGAGCAGGCCGAGGCGGCGCTCGTCGAGCACTATCCGCGCCTGGCCCGGCTGGCCTATCTGGTGCTGCCGCCGGGGCTCGGCCGCGGCCGCCGCGTCCTGACCGCGCACGCCCTCACCCAGCGCGCGCTGCCCCGCGGCCGGACGACGACCCCGGTGATCCCGGCCCAGTCGACCGGTCAGGAGGTCGACCCCGGCTACGCCCTGGTCCGCCTGCGGGTCGTCCGTACGGCACTGGAGGCGGGCCGTCCGCTGCGTCGGCGGGCCTGGCCCACGCGGGCCCAGCTGCCGCCCCTGCTGCCGCACGTCCGCGGTCTCAAGCTGTTCCCGCGTTCCGGCGGCGCCGACGAACTCGCCCTGGACCAGCGGCTGTCCGCGCTCTCCGGACCGGCCCGGGCGGCCTACGCGCTGCGGGGCCTGGAGGGGCTCTCCGAGGACGGTGTCCGCCAGGTGCTCCGGGCCGCCGGGGCCGAGGACGTGGACGGCGCCCTGCGGGAGGCCGGCGCGCTGCCGGACGCGTACGCGCTGCTCGGCTCCCCCGAGTTCGACCCCTGCTCCCTCCAGGCCCGGCCGACCGATCTGCTGCGCCGGCGTCGGCACACGAAGGCCGCGCTGGTCGCCGGTGCGGCCCTGGTGGTGTGCGGGGCGCTGCTGGGGCTGCCCGGCGACGGCTGGGGTCCGGACGGTGCCGCCGCCCCGGCGTACGCGCAGAACCCGGCGGCCCGGGCGGCCCTCGATCCCGGCAGGCTCACGAAGGTGGCCCCCACCGCGTGGGAGACGTCCGCGCGCACGGACTTCTCGGTGTGGCCGGCCCGCGGTGACCGCACCGGCGACGAGGAGCTGCTGCGCCGCGCCCTGGCCGTCTGGGCGCGGCCCGGCGAGAGCGTGGGGGTGTCCGCGACGCCGGGCACCGCGACCGGCGGCCCGGCCGGGCCGCCGCAGCTGCTGTACGCCGGGGACGTCGACAACGCGCGCGTGGTGATCCTCCACGACGGTCTGCGCCTCGTCCGGTACGCCGAGCCGAAGGACGGCACGGCCGGTGCCGCCCTGGACCTGGCGCGGACCGACGGGGCCGACCGGGCGGGGGCGACCGCGGTGGTCCTGGGCCGGACCGACGGCAACGTCCGCTACCTGACGGCGCCCTGGGTGACGAGGGCGGCCGGGCGGGACCTCGGCAAGCCGGACGCCGGGGCGCGGCAGCTGGCGCTCACCGACGGTGTCACCGCGCCGCTGGCCAGCCCGGTGCAGCAGCGGTCGGGCGCGTGCGCGTCCTGGAACGTGCTGGAGCTGACCGACGGCGCGGGCACCCGCGTGGTGACCGACCTCGGCGAGCTGGTCCCGGCCCGTCTGACCACCGGCCGACCCGGCTCGGTGCGGGACGCCTCGGGCCCTGAGGCGCTGCGCTCCTGGGCGCCGTACGCCTGCTCGTTGGGCGCGGTGCGCGGGCAGGGGGTGCGGTCGGTGAACGCCTGGGAGTTCGCGAAGCAGCCGCTGCCCGACTCGACCGGGTCGGGCGCCTGGGTGTGCACCCGCGCCGAGACCTGGCGCGGCGACGGGGCCCGGGTGCTGGCCCAGTTCCGCACGCCGGGCGGCACGCAGGGGGCGGTGGCGGCCAAGGCGCAGTCCGTGCCCGCCTGCGGCGAACGCGACCCGCACGTGCTGGCCGGGGTGCTGTGGAAGTCGGCCGGCGGGCACTGGTACCTGCTCGCCGCAGGCAGCCGCGACACCGAGTCGATCGAGGCGACGGGCGGCATCAGCGACTCGGCGGACGGCAACCTGCTGACGGCGAAGGCCGAGCAGGGTGCCCGCGCCGAGCTGAAGGGCATGCTGGAGGGCGGCCGGACCATCGGCGGGCTGCGCTAGCGGCCCCCGGGCCACCGCCCCCACCACGTCTGCTGACATCCGCGTCAACAAGTGGCGGCACGAGGGTTCCCCAGACCCTTACCCGTCAGTACATTGACGCCATGTCTAACACGCATGTCCCGCTCAAGGCCCGCAAGGTGTCCTTCGCCTGGGAGGCCACCCCGCTGCACTGGGTGCCGGGGGACCCGTTCACGACGCACACCATCAACGTGCTGCACCTGCTGCTGCCCGCCGGGGAACGCTGGTTCGTGCACGTCTACAAGCAGGTGCTGCCGCTCATCCGGGACGAGCGGCTGCGCGAGGACGTCATCGGGTTCATCGGGCAGGAGGCGATGCACTCCCAGGCCCACGACGAGGTGCTGCCGCACCTGCGGGACCAGGGGCTCGACCCGACGCCGTACACCGCGCAGGTCGACTGGCTCTTCGAGAAGCTGCTCGGCGACCGCACCCTGCCGCCGGGCCGGCCGCGCCGCTGGTGGCTGATGGAGCGGGTGGCGCTGATCGCGGCCATCGAGCACTACACGGCGTTCCTCGGCGACTGGGTGCTCAACGCCGAGGCGCTCGACCGGCACGGCGCCGACCCGACCATGCTGGACCTGCTGCGCTGGCACGGCGCCGAGGAGGTCGAGCACCGGTCGGTGGCCTTCGACCTCTTCGAGCACCTCGACGGGGGGTACGCGCGGCGGGCCCGCACCTGGGCGACCGCGTTCGCGGCCCTGGTGTTCCTGTGGCAGCGCGGTGCCCGGTTCTTCATGGCGAACGACCCGACGCTGACCGACGGCCGCGCCACCTTCGGCGACTTCCACCGGCGCGGGCGCAGTGGCCTGCTCCCCGCCACCGGCGCCGTACTGCGCTCCATACCCGGCTATCTGAGCCGGGACTACCACCCGTCCCGCTTCGGCTCCACCGAGCAGGCCGTGGCCTATCTCGCGGCCTCCCCCGCCGCCGTGGCCGCCGAGAAGACCCAGGAGGCGTCCGCATGAGGACCAGAACGACGGCTCTGCTGCTCGCGGCCGGTGCCGCGCTCGTCGCCCGGCGCGCGCTGCGGCGCCGCGTCCAGGGCTCTCCGCTGTGGCCGATGCCCGCCCTGGACCCGCCGGTCTCGGGACGGCCGCGCTCGCGCGCGCTGACGCTGCTGGTCACCTCGCGGGAGCTGGTGGCCGACGGGGTGGTCCGGATCCGCCTGGAGGGTCACGACCTGCCGCGCTGGGAGCCGGGGGCGCACCTGGACCTGGTGCTGCCGTCGGGTCTGGTGCGGCAGTACTCGCTGTGCGGCGACCCCGAGGACACCTCGTCGTACACCGTCGCCACACGGCTGGCCGAGGACGGGCGGGGCGGTTCGCGCGAGGTGCACGAGCAGGTGCAGGAGGGCACGGAGCTGGAGGTGCGCGGGCCGCGCAACCGCTTCCCGCTGGTCGAGGCGCCCGCGTACGTCTTCGTCGCCGGCGGCATCGGCATCACGCCGGTGCTGCCGATGCTGCGGGCGCTGCCGGAGGGCGCCGAGTGGCGGTTGCTGTACGGCGGCCGGACACGGGCCTCGATGCCGTTCCTGGAGGAGATCGAGAAGCTGGACCGGGACGGCGGGAGGGTCACCGTGGTCGCCGAGGACGAGGACGGGCGGCCCGGGCTCGACGCCTTCCTGGCTCAGCTGCCCGAGGGCACGGCCGTGTACTGCTGCGGCCCGGAGGGGCTGATCGCGGCCGTCGAGGAACGCCTCCCGGCGGGCACCGCCCTGCACCTGGAGCGGTTCGCGCCGCGCACGACGGCGGGCGGTGACGCGGAGTTCGAGGTCGAACTGCACCGCAGCGGGCGCACGCTGACCGTGCCCGGCGACTCGTCGGTGCTGGCCGCCGTACGGGCCGAGCTGCCGGGCACCCCGTACTCCTGCGAGCAGGGCTGGTGCGGGACCTGCCAACAGAAGGTGCTGGAGGGCGAGATCGATCACCGGGACGAGCTGCTGACCGACTCCGAGCGCGACGACTCGATGCTCATCTGCGTGTCCCGTGCCCGCGGCACCCGGCTGGTGCTCGACATGTGAACGCCGATGTCCGGTCCGGCCCGTTCGGGGGCTGGATTCGATCGGTAAGGTGTTCGTATGACTACCGGGGTACGCCGCAGAATGGGCGTCGAGGAGCGGCGGCAGCAGTTGATCGGCGTCGCGCTCGAACTGTTCAGCCGCCGCTCGCCGGACGAGGTGTCCATCGACGAGATAGCGTCGGCCGCGGGCATCTCGCGCCCGCTGGTGTACCACTACTTCCCCGGCAAACTCAGCCTGTACGAGGCCGCGTTGCAACGTGCCTCGGACGATCTTGCGGCCCGGTTCGTGGAGCCGGCGGAGGGTCCGCTGGGGGCCCGGCTGCTTCGGGTGATGGGGCGCTACTTCGACTTCGTCGAGGAGCACGGGCCCGGTTTCTCGGCCCTGATGCGCGGCGGTCCGGCGGTGGGCTCCTCGACGACCAACGCCCTCGTGGACTCCGTACGGCAGGCCGCGTATGTCCAGATCCTTTCGCACCTGGACGTCACGGATCCGCCCGCACGGCTGGAACTGGTCGTCCGCTCCTGGATCTCGCTCGCCGAGTCGACGGCCCTGATCTGGCTGGACGGACGCCGCATCCCGCGCGCCGAACTGGAGACGCAGCTCGTGCACGACTTCGCCGCGCTGACCGCGGTGAGCGCCGCCTACGACGAGGAGATGGGCGCCCTGCTGCGCCGCGTCATCGAGGCCGAACCGGCCGACGGCCCGTTCGGGGACCTGGTCGGCCGGCTGATCGCGCTGGCGTCCTGAGCCCCTGTCTCAGACCTCGGCCTTGCGGTAGGACGGGTCGAGGTCGCGCACCTCGGCCGACAGGTGCAGGGTGACGCCGTCCCTGGGCCCGACGTGCTTGCGGAGCAGCTCCACCACGGCCTCGGTGAGCCGCGCCTTGGCCTCGTCGGAGCGTCCGGCGAGCAGCGCGATCGACACGTCCACGATGGCGTGCCGCTCCTTCTCGGCGCCGACGGCCGCGTCCTCGGCGCGCAGGACGCGCGTCTTGCACGCCTCCAGCCGGGCGGCCACCGTTTCCACGATCACCGGGTGCAGGGCGAGGGCGAACTCCTCCCAGTCGACGTCGTCGACGTGTCCGGAACGCTCGATGGTGATCTGCGGCATGGGTGCTCCTGTTCTACGGCGGACAGGAGCACCCTAACCGCAGCGTTCCGCTAGCCCGCGCGGGTGAAGACCGCGACCGTGCGCGCCGGGACCGTGAAGGTCCCCGACGCCTTCGCGTAGGCGGCGTCCCGGACGACCGGGTCCGCTCCGGACGCCTGGGCCGGGTGCAGCCGGTAGCCGGTCCCGGCCGACCCGCTCAGCCGCTGCCGCTGCTCCTGCGGGGTCGCGTTGAAGACGACCACCAGGTCACCGAGGCGCATGGTGATCACGCCGGGTGTCTCGTCCTTCCCGGAGAGCGGGAAGGACAGCCGGGACTGCACCTGGCCCGCCGTGGCGAGGGAGAAGTCCCGTTCGCCGGTACGGATCTTCAGCAGGTCCTGGTACGCCGCCGAGGCCCCGGTGATCTGGGGGCAGCCGACCCGCACCGCGCCCAGCAGGGGCTTGGCGTACGGCCACTTGTCCTGGTTGTCGGCGGCCGGCGGCAGCCCGCGTCCGAAGCCGTTGCCGTCGGCGCAGCTCCAGTGGATGGCGTTGAACCAGTCCCCGCTGTCGTAGGAGTTGCGGTCCAGCGACTTGGAGCGCAGCAGGTCGGTGCCCGCCTGGGAGAGCGCCGGGCCCTGCGAGAGCGCGGCGGTCGCCATGGCGAGGACCTGCATGCGGGCCCGGTCGGCGGCGGACGTGTCCTTCGGCAGCTTGAAGGCGAGCGCGTCGAACAGGGACTCGTTGTCGTGCGCGTCGGCGTAGGCGAGGGCGTCGCCGGGTGCCGCCGCATATCCGGCGGGGGCGCCGTTGTAGTCGACCTCGGAGCCCTTGACCTCCTTGCCGCCGGTGTCGGTGAAGCGGTATCCGGCCAGGTTCCCGGAGAGGCCGACCTTGATCAGGTCCTGGTAGTGCAGCAGGCGGGCCTTCTGCTCGGCCTCGGTGCCGTTGGCCTGCGAGGAGTTGGGGTCGGTGAACAGGCCCGAGGCGAAGCCCTGGACGCCGGGGTCCTCGTCGAAGGGGCCGCCGCCGCGCACGGCGTCGCGGGCGCGGTCGGAGAAGGTGGCGACGCCGGTGCCGGCCATGTTCTTCTGGGTGGCCTGGGTGAAGCGGGCGTCGTCGGCGACCTCGCCGAAGTTCCAGCCCTCGCCGTACAGGACGATCTTCTTGCCGTCGACGCCGTCCTTCTTGAGGGTCAGCGCGTCGAGGGCCTCGCGGACGGCGAGGATGTTGGCCTTCGGGTGGTGGCCCATGAGGTCGAAGCGGAAGCCGTCGACCTTGTACTCCTTGGCCCAGGTGACGATCGAGTCGACGACGAGCTTGCCCATCATGGCGTTCTCGGTGGCGGTGCCCGCGCAGCAGGTGCTGTTCGCGACCGAGCCGTCGGCGAGGAGCCGCTGGTAGTAGCCGGGCACGATCCGGTCGAGGACGCTGGTCCTCGCCTGACCGCTCGCGGCGGTGTGGTTGTAGACGACGTCCATGACGACGCGCAGCCCGTCGTCGTTGAGGGCCTTGACCATCTCGCGGAACTCGACCGTGCGGGCGGTGCCGTCCGGGTCGGTGGCGTAGGAGCCCTCGGGGACCGTGTAGTGGTACGGGTCGTAGCCCCAGTTGTAGGCGTCCTTGGCGGCGGCCCGGGCCACGCACTCCTGCTGCTTGCCGGAGTCGGCCGGCAGCGCGGCCAGGTCGCAGTCGACGGTGGTCTGGTCGGACTTCTTCTCGGGGATCGTGGCGATGTCGAAGGCCGGGAGCAGGTGGACGTACGAGGTGCCCGCCTCGGCCAGTTCGCGCAGGTGCTTCGAGCCGTCGCTCCGCTTGTCGGTGAAGGCGAGGTAGGTGCCGCGGTGGCCGGCGTCCGCCGTCCGGTCCGCGACGGAGAAGTCACGGACGTGCAGTTCCTGGATCTGGGCGTCCCTGAGCGGCACGGCCCTGGGCTTGTCGTAGCTGTTCCAGCCGCGCGGGGCGAGGTCGCGGTCGGTCAGGTCGACGACGAGGCTGCGCTCCGAGTCGGTGGTCAGGGCGAGCGAGTAGGGGTCGGTGACCTTGTTGGTGACGACCTCGCCCGCCTCGGGCGCCCACACCGTCACGGCGTACCGGTAGGCCTCGCCCTTCCAGGAGCGGGGGCCGGTGACGGACCAGACGCCGGAGTCGTCGTCGCGCCGCATCCGGACCGTGCGGTCGCCGATCTCCAGCCGCACGTCCTGCGCGGTCGGCGCCCACAGGGAGAGCGTGGGGCGGCCGTGCCGGAAGACGGCGCCGAGGTCGGCCCCGGTCGCGTCGTCCGCGTACAGGTCGTCCAGGGCGCCGGCGATCTGCACGCCGGTCGCCGCGAGGACGGCGCCGGTGGCGGCGCGCTGGGCGGCGACGACCTGGCCGCGCAGGGCCTCGCGGACCCGGTCGCGGTCGCGCGGGTCGACCGACCAGGCGGCGTACTCCTTCAGGTGCGGGTACTTCGCCTTCTGGGCGTCGGTGAGGGCGGTCTTGGTGAGGCGGAGCCAGGTGGCCTCGTCGTCGCCGGTCAGTCTGCCGTTCGCGGCCTTGACCGAGCCGGTGCGGGAGGCGAGCAGCTGGGTGGAGGCGGCGCCCTCGGCGCCGTTCCAGGCGATGGTGTCCCGGTCGATCCAGACCGCCTTGGAGGTGGCGAGGTCGACGGCCGCCGCCGAACCCGCGGGCTGTGGCAGCAGGTACTTCTCCTGGCCGCTCAGCAGCCACACCTCGTGGCCGTCGGCGGTGAGGTCCAGGGCCTGGTCGGTGGGCAGGTCCTTTTCGTCGCCCTTGTGGATGATGTAGCCGAGGCCGGTGGCGCCCTCGGTGAGCGGTACCTCGAAGACCGCGCCGTAGGAGTCGGTCCGCACCGGCTGGAGCGGTTTCGCCCAGTCGGTGGGGTTCGCGGCGCCGCTCCAGACGTGCAGGCCCCAGCCGTCGTAGTTCCCGTCGGCGCGGTGGTAGTTGAGGACGGCCTTGGTCTTGTCCTGGGCCGGGTACTCGGGCCGTTCGGTGACGACCTGCTCCTTGCCCTGCTCGATCCAGACCTCGCCGCTCCGGGTGACGTCGATGGTGCGGTCGGCGGCGACGTCCTTGTTGCCGTCCTTGTCGACGACGAGGAAGCTGACGTCGCTCGCGCCGGGCTTGAGCTTGACGTGGGCGAAGGCGCCGTAGGCGTCCCGGCCGATGAAGGGGTGGCCGGCCGGCCACTCGGTGGCCTCGCCGTCGGCGAGGTCGCCCCAGGCGTACAGGCCCCAGTCCTCGTAGTTCCCGTCCGCCCGCTTGTAGTGGACGATCGCGTGGTCGCGGGAGGCGGCGGCGGGCGGCTCCTCGACCGGCGGGGTGCCGGTCGTCGAAGCGGCCACGGCGCTCGCGGTGCGGCCCGCCGAGTCGACGGCGACCGCCTTGTAGCGCAGGGCGGTGCCGGCCGGGGTGTCCTCGCCGATGGTGTGGGTGACCTTGTAGGGGGCGTGGTCGGCGGAGCCGAGGGTGCGCCACTGGCCGTCGCCGGTCTGGGCGGCGAAGACGACGCGGTTGAGCTGTCCGCCTTCGACATCGGCGGTCAGGTCGACGGTGCCGGTGGCGCCGGGGTCGGGGGCGGTGAGGGTGATCGTGGGCTTGGTGGCGGGCTCGGGGAGCCTGCCCGCGGCCTTGAGGACGACGGCCGACCCGGCGGGCACGGTGACCGTGACCTTCTTGTCGGCGCCGGACCTGGCGTCGTCGTCGGTGCCGTAGAGGGCGCGGAAGGTCATGTCCGCCGAGCCGGTGGCGAAGGTGGCCGTCCGCGCCTCGTCGGCGTTGTTGAAGGCGACGACGTACTCGGTGCCGCGTGCGGCGTCGGTACGCGAGAAGGCGTAGACGCCGGCGCCGTCGGCCGCGTAGCGCTCGGTCTGGAC
Source organism: Streptomyces sp. WAC 04229 (assembly GCF_003947455.1). Taxonomy (GTDB): domain Bacteria; phylum Actinomycetota; class Actinomycetes; order Streptomycetales; family Streptomycetaceae; genus Streptomyces. The sequence continues at coordinate 15,542 of NZ_QHJH01000053.1, forward strand.
GCCGTCGGCGAGGGCGGGGTGGGCCTTGCGCAGCTTGGCGAGGGTGCTGATCTGCCGGTACAGCGGCGCGTTCGGGTCGTAGGCCGACTCGGCGTGGGTGCGGTCGGTGCCGAGCTGGTCGTCGTCCAGGTAGTCGGCGGTGCGGGAGGCGAACATCGGCTGGCGGGCGTCCTTGTCGCCGCCCGCGCCGGTGAAGCCCTGCTCGTCGCCGTAGTAGACCACCGGGTTGCCGCGGCTGAGGAACATCAGCTCGTTGGCGAGCCGGTCCTTCCTCAGCAGTTCGGCGTCGGTGGCCTCCGGGTCGTCCTGCCTGAGGAAGGTGCCGACGCGGCCCATGTCGTGGTTGCCGAGGAAGGTGACCTGCTCGTACGCGTTGGCCTTGTCGGTCGTGTACTTGTAGTCGTCGCCGAAGACCGAGGCGAGCTTCTGCGCGCTGCCGCCCTGGGAGGCGTACGCGCGGGCCGCGTCCTGGAAGGGGAAGTCCAGCGTGGAGTCCAGGCGGCCCTCGGTGACGTACGGGGAGGTGACGGAGGTGTCGGCGGAGTAGACCTCGCCGAACATGAAGAAGTCGTCGCGGCCCTTCTTCGCGGCGTACGCGTCCAGCGCGGTCGCCCACTGGGTCCAGAACTCCATGTTGACGTGCTTGACCGTGTCGATGCGGAAGCCGTCGATGGCGAAGTCCTTCACCCACCGCTGGTAGATCTTCTCCATGCCGCTGACGACCTCGGGCCGTTCGGTCCACAGGTCGTCGAGGCCGGAGAAGTCGCCGTACGTGGTGGACTCGCCGGCCCAGGTGGAGTCGCCCCGGTTGTGGTACATCGCCGGGTCGTTGAGCCACTGCGGAACCTTGAGGTTCCTCTTCGCGGCGGGGACGGTGGGTGTGCGCGGGAAGGAGCCGGTGTCCACGCGGGGGAAGGCGCGGTCGCCGTCCGCGTAGTCGGCGTCGTCGAAGGGCTTCCCGTCCTCGGTCAGGTAGGGGAAGGCGCCCTTGGAGAGGTAGTCGTACGACTTCTCCTCGTAGTCCACGACGTCGGCGGTGTGGTTGGTGATGACGTCGAAGAAGACCTTCATGCCCTTGGCGTGCGCCTTGGAGACGAGGTTCTTGAGGTCCTGGTTGGTGCCGAAGTGCGGGTCGACCTGGGTGAAGTCGGTGATCCAGTAGCCGTGGTAGCCGGCCGAGGCGTTCTCCCCGGTGCCCTGCACGGGCTGGTTCTTGAAGATGGGCGCCATCCAGATGGCGGTGGTGCCCATGCCCTTGATGTAGTCCAGCCGGTCGGTCAGTCCCTTGAGGTCGCCGCCCTGGTAGAAGCCCTTGTCGGTGGGGTCGTAGCCGGTGGCGAGCCGGGTGCCGGTCAGGCCGCCCTTGTCGTTGCGGGTGTCGCCGTTGGCGAAGCGGTCCGGCAGGACGAAGTAGAACTGCTCCCGGGTGAGGTCGTGCCGGGCGTCCGCCTTCGCGAGCTTCGCGTCGGACGGGGGCGCGGGCGGAGTGTCGGCCCGCGCGGCCAGCGGCGGGAGGAGGGCTGCGGCGAGCGCGGTCACGGTGACGGCCGCGACCCGTCTCACTCGTGCGGTGCGGCGCGCGACAGGCACCGGCCATCTGGGTATCACGGGCGTGAACTCCTTGTGCTGACGGCTCGATCGGGTCCGACCCCGGCGTGACCGTAACGCTGCCGCAAGTCTTGCGGCAAGGGTCGTGAAAGTACCGGTAAGAATTTTCACGACCCTTGCCCATGGGGCGGGTTCAGCAGGCGGACCTGCCCGCGTACAGGGCGAGCGCGGTGTGGGCGCCCAGCGTCGCCGTGAACCGCCCCGAGCCGTTGACGCTCACGGACTTTCCGCTCTGGACGTCGCAGTACGTCCCGGCGGGCAGCGAGGTCTGGTAGGTGCGGTTCAGCGCGCCCGACTCGTGGTTGACGGCGACGAAGCCCTTGTTGCCGCGCCCGAAGGCGATGGCGTCGTTGCCGTTGTCCCACCAGTTCGTGACCGCCTGCCCCCGGGTGGCGTTGCGGAAGGCGACCATCGACTTGATCTCGGGCCAGGCGTGCTGGCACTTCCAGCCGTTCTGCCAGCAGGCGTCCACCCGTCCGCCGTTGGGCGGTCCGGCGTCGGCGTCCGACCACTCGTAGCCGGAGTTGACGTCGGGAGCGCCGTAGGGCCAGGCGAGCATGAAGACGTTGGCCAGGGTGTAGGTGGCGTTGTCCTTGTAGCTGAGCGTGGAGCCGTTGCGCTCGGTGTCGTGGTTGTCGACGAAGACGCCGGAGACGCCGCTGCTCATGTACCCCCAGCCCTCGCCGTAGTTCTTCAGGTAGGCGAGGTTCTCGTTGTTGAAGACGCGCTTGAGGTCGTAGGCGTACCGGAACTCCTGGACGTCCCCGGTGCCGGTGTACTCGCTCGGCTGGACGGCCTCCCCGGCGCCGAAGATGGCCTCCTGCTTCCAGTACACGCCCGGGTTGCTCAGCCGCGACTTGATGTTGGCGAGGTCGGCGGCCGGGATGTGCTTGGCCGCGTCGATCCGGAAGCCGTCGACGCCGAGCGAGAGCAGGTCGTTCAGGTACCCGGCGACGGTCTTGCGGACGTACTCCTCGCCGGTGTCGAGGTCGGCGAGGCCGACCAGTTCGCAGTGCTGGACGTTGTAGCGGTCCTGGTAGTTGCCGATCTGGGAGCGGCAGTCGTCGAAGTCGGGCGACGAGTAGAGCCCGGGGTAGTCGTACTTCGCGTACGTGGAGCCGCCGGTGCCGGTGCCGCCGCCCGCCGACATGTGGTTGACCACGGCGTCGGCGACGACCTTCACACCGGCCGCGTGGCAGGTGTCCACCATGCTCTTGAACGCGGCCCGGTCCCCGAGCCGCCCGGCGATCCGGTAACTGACGGGCTGGTACGAGGTCCACCACTGCCCGCCCCGTATGTGCTCGGCGGGCGGCGAGACCTGCACGTAGCCGTAGCCGGCGGGGCCGAGGGTGCTGGTGCACTCCTTGGCGACGGAGGCGAAGTTCCACTCGAAGAGGACGGCGGTGACGTCCTTGGCGCCGGGCGGGGAGGCCTGCGCTCCAGTCGGGGTCATGACAAAGGCAGCCGCGAGAGCGACGGCCGCCGTGAGAAGTCTGCGTGCCATGTGGGGGTTCCTTCTTCTTTGAAGGCTCTTGCTGCAAGCTTCAGCAAGATTGCGGGTGACGCAGATGGTAGAGGCCCGCCGCCCGAAAGGGCAGCGGGCCGTACCAACTTCAAAGAAAAAAGCCGTTCGCGGAGCGGCGGGCCGTCAGGCCGTCGTCCACCACACGGTCGTATCCCCCGGCACCTTCGTCTCGCCGTCGGCCTCGGTGATCTCGCCGCTGGACAGCAGCACGCGGCCGTGGGCGGGTACCGTCACCGACTCACCGGTGGTGTTGGCGACGCACACGAAGTCGCCGCGGCGGAAGGCGAGGACGCCCTCGGGGGCGCGGAGCCACTCCACCGCGTCGCCCGCGCCCAGGTCGGGCTGGTCGCGGCGGGTCGCCAGTGCGGCGCGGTACAGCTCCAGGGTCGAGCCGGGCTCGCCGGTCTGGGCCTCGACGCTCAGCTCGGCCCAGCCCGCCGGCTGCGGGAGCCAGCTGCCGCCCGCGCCGAAGCCGTACGACGTTCCCGTGCGCGTCCAGGGGATCGGCACCCGGCAGCCGTCGCGGAAGCCGTCCTGGCCGGCGCCCCGGAAGTAGGCCGGGTCCTGGCGTACCTCGTCGGGGAGGTCGACGACGTCCGGCAGGCCCAGCTCCTCGCCCTGGTAGACGTAGGCCGAGCCGGGCAGGGCCAGCATGAGGAGGGTGGCGGCGCGGGCGCGGCGCAGGCCGAGCGCGCGGTCGCCGGCCAGGCGGATCTGGGTGCCGAGGCCCGCCGGGTTGGCGAAACGGGTGGCGTGGCGGGTGACGTCGTGGTTGGAGAGGACCCAGGTGGCGGGGGCGCCGACGGGGCGCATCGCGTCCAGGGTCCGGTCGATGACCGTGCGCAGTTCCTCGGCGTCCCAGTGGGTGCCCAGGTACTGGAAGTTGAAGGCCTGGTGCAGCTCGTCGGGGCGGACGTAGTTCGCGGTGCGCTCGACGGTCGGGGTCCACGCCTCGGCGACGAAGATCCTCTCGCCGCTGTACTCGTCGAGGATCAGCCGCCACTGGCGGTAGATGTCATGGACGCCGTCCTGGTCGAAGAACGGCATGACATCGTTGCCCAGCAGCTTCAGTTGCTCATGGGATCCCAGGTCCGGGAGGCCCTGCGCCTTCACCATGCCGTGCGCGACGTCGATGCGGAAGCCGTCGACGCCCATGTCCAGCCAGAAGCGCAGGATGGAGCGGAACTCGTCGCCGACCGCCGGGTGCTCCCAGTTGAAGTCGGGCTGCTCGGGCGCGAAGAGGTGCAGGTACCACTCCCCCGGCGTGCCGTCGGGCTCGGTGACCCGGGTCCAGGCCGGCCCGCCGAAGATGGACTCCCAGTCGTTGGGCGGCAGTTCGCCGTTCTTCCCCTTGCCGGGGCGGAAGTGGTAACGGTCCCGGGAGGGGGAGCCGGGGCCCTCGGCGAGGGCGCGCCTGAACCACTCGTACTGGTCCGAGGAGTGGTTGGGGACCAGGTCGACGATGATGCGCAGGCCGAGACCGTGGGCGTCGCGGATCAGCGCGTCGGCGTCCAGGAGGGAGCCGAACATGGGGTCGACGGCCCGGTAGTCGGCGACGTCGTACCCGGCGTCGGCCTGCGGCGAGGCGTAGAAGGGGCTGAGCCACACGGCGTCCACGCCCAGGTCGCGCAGGTACGGCAGACGGGTGCGGACACCCTCCAGGTCGCCCATGCCGTCACCGTTGCTGTCGGCGAAGCTGCGCGGGTACACCTGGTAGATGACCGCGTCCCGCCACCAGTCGCGGCGCCCCGCGACGGTGGCCGTGGCGGAGGAGGTGACGGAGGTGGGGGCCGGTGCGGCGGAAGGCTGCTGGCTCATGGCGTCCTTGATGTGTAACGGAGTTCCGGTCATGGAGGCATGGGTGGGGGACGAGGCGGCCGGCCGCGGTGCTGCGGGGTCGGATGGGCACCGCGGCCGGACGTTCTCCCGGTCGGGCGTCAGCCCTTCGTGCCGCCGGCGGTGAGGCCGGCCACCAGGTTCTTCTGCACGAGGTAGAAGAAGGCGGAGACGGGTATCGCCACGAGCACGGCGGTGGCCGCCATCAGGTGGCGCTGCGCGTCGTGTTCGCTGACGAAGCTCTGCAGGCCGACCGCGAAGGTGTACTTCGTGTCGCTGAGCATGAACGTCGAGGCGAAGGCCACCTCGCCGAAGGCGGTGATGAAGCTGTAGAAGCCGGCGACCGCCAGGCCCGGCCGGGCGAGCGGCAGGATCAGCCGGAAGAAGGTCCCGAACGGGCTCAGTCCGTCCACCCGTCCGGCCTCGTCGATCTCGAACGGGATGGTGTCGAAGTAGCCCTTGAGCAGCCACGCGCAGTACGGCACCGCGGTCGAGCAGTAGACGAGGACCAGACCGAGGTAGCTGTCGACGAGCTGGAGGTCGGACAGGATCTGGTACATCGGCACGATCAGCACCGCGATGGGGAACATCTGGGTGACCAGCAGCACCCACATCAGCTTGCGGTAGCCGGGGAAGCGCATCCGGGAGACGGCGTAGCCGGTGGTGGCGGCGACCAGGACGCCGATGACCGTGGTGCCCAGCGAGACGATCAGCGAGCTCTTCAGCCACTCGAAGAAGTTCGTGTGCTGGAGCACGAAGGCGTAGTTGTCGAAGGTCATCTTCGACCAGATGCGCCCGGGGTGCAGGTAGTCGTCTTTGTCCGGGCCGAGGGACAGGTAGACCAGCCACGCGACCGGGAAGAGCGCGATCAGGCTCGCGACGGTCAGGATGCCGTGGGAGGCGGCGCTCGCGGTACGGCTTCGTTCGCCGCGCCTCCTGGCCCGGGGCGGCTTCGCCGCGGACTCGGCGACCTGCTCGGCGGGCGCGGTGGTCGGCACTGCGGTCGTGCTCATGGTGGCTCCTGCCTCAGATCGCGAGCTGCTGCTCATTGCGGTTCAGCCAGCGGCGGTAGAAGGAGGTGAAGACGATCAGGATGGCCAGCAGCAGGATCCCGTACGCCGCGGACTGTGCGAAGTCGCGCGGCTGCTGCCCGAAGCCGAGGTGGTAGGCCCAGGTGACCAGGATCTGCGCGTCGGGGGCGGAGTTGCCGAAGAGCAGGAAGATCACGGCGAACTGGTTGAAGGTCCAGATGATGCCCAGCAGGACGACGGTGGAGCTGACCGACCTGAGGCCCGGCAGGGTGACGTACCGGAAGCGCTGCCAGGCGCTCGCGCCGTCCATCTCGGCCGCCTCGTAGAGGCTGTTGTCGATGGACTGGAGGCCGCCGAGGAGCGAGACCATCATGAACGGCACACCGCACCAGGTGTTCACCATGATCGCGGAGAACCGCTGCCAGAAGGTGTCCTCCAGCCACGCGGGCGTCGGCAGGTGCAGCCAGTCCAGGGCCGAGTTGATGATGCCGGCGTCGGCGAGCATGAAGCGCCAGCCGAAGACGGTGACGAAGGTGGGCACGGCCCAGGGCAGGACCAGCAGCAGGCGGTAGAAGGTGCGGCCGCGCAGGTTCTGGTTGAGCAGCAGCGCCAGACCGAGCCCGATGAAGAAGTGCAGGCCGACGCAGACGGCCGTCCACACGATGGTCCAGATGAAGTGCGACCAGAAGCGGTCGTAGGCCGTCGGGCCCCACAGGATGTCGGCGTAGTTGTCCAGGCCGATGAACTTGTAGGTGGCCTCGATCTCGTTGACGCCAATCGTGCGCGCCGTGTTGAGGCTGTTGGCGTCGGTGAGGGTGAGGTAGAGGCCGTACCCGAGCGGGTACAGCACGAGGACGCCGATCACGACGGCCACCGGCGCGATCATGGCGTAGGCGTACCAGTACTTCTGGTAACCGTCTCTCAGACGGCGGCCGAGGCCGGGCCGCGGTGTGCGGTCACCGCGGCGCTTGCCGGTCGCGCGGTCGATGGTGACTGTCATGGTTCGGCACCTTCGGGAGCATCGGGCTGGGCGGGACGATCGAGGGGTACGGCGCACCGGCCGCCGGGTCCCCTCCCCCCACGCGGGGGACCCGGCGGCCGCGGACTCACTTGGAGAAGTCCGGCACCAGCTTGGCGATCGCGGCCTCCGCGTCGCCCAGCCCCTCGTCCAGGGACTTCTTGCCGCCGGCGATCTGCGGGAGCTGCTCGTCCAGCGGCGCCCAGAGGGAGCCGTACTCCGGCAGCGCCGGGCGCGGCTGGGCGGCGGGCAGGACCGTCTGGTAGCCGGCGATGCCCGGGTCGGCCTTGACCTTGTCGGTGTAGGCGTCGTCGCGGGTCGGCAGCGTGGAGTTCTTCAGGGCGATGGTCTCCTGGGACTTCGCCGAGGTCATGAACTTCACGAGCTTCAGCGACGCCTCCTGGTGCGCCTTGTCCGAACCGGCGTAGACCGACAGGTTGTGGCCGCCGGTCGGGGCGCCCGCCTTGCCGGTGGAGCCGGCCGGGACGGTGGCGATGCCGAGGTTGTTCTTGTCCTTGAACGCCGAGCCCTTGTAGAAGTTGGTGATCTCCCACGGGCCCTGGACGATCGAGGCGACCTTGCCGCTGACGAACGCCTCCTGGATGTGGGCGTAGGCGTCGGCGGTGGTGTCGGCCTTGTGCAGGCCCTTGCCGTCGAACAGGCCCAGCCAGGTGCCGTACGCCTTCTTCGCCTCGGGCGAGTTGACGGTGACCTTCTTGCCCTCGGCGTCGACGGTGTCGGTGCCCTCGCCGAACAGGAACGGCTGGCCGTAGTAGCCGGCGGTGGAACCCCAGAAGCCGTCGGCGCCGGTCTTGTCCTTGATGGTGGCGGCGGCCTTCTTCAGGTCGTCCCAGGTCTTGGGGGCCTCGACGCCGGCCTTCTCGAACAGTTCCTTGTTGTAGACGAAGGCGAGGGTGTCGGTGACCAGCGGGACGCCGTAGGTCTTGCCCTCGTACTTGGCCTGCTCGATCAGGTTGGGCTGGAACTTGTCCTGCTCGGCGAGGGCCTCGGTGCCGTCCAGCGGCAGGAAGAAGCCCTTCTTGGCGAAGGCGGGCGTCCAGCCGACCTCGGAGCGCAGCACGTCGGGGGCACCCTTGGAACCGGCGGCGGTGTCGAACTTGTTCTGCGCCTGGTCGAAGGGGACGTTGACGAAGTCGACCTTGATGTCCTTGTTGGCGGCCTCGAACTCCTCGACCAGCGCCTTGTAGGTCGGCGCCTCGTTGGTCGCGTTCGAGGTGTCCCAGTAGGTGATGGTGACCGGTCCGCCGGACTCGCTGTCGCTGTCGCCGTCCCCGCCGCACGCCGTCGCCGCCAGGGCGAGGGACGCCACCAGCGCGGTGGCCGCTATGCCACGCCGCATGAGTTCTCCTTGAGGGTGAAAGCCCGTGTGGTGCAGGGTGCGGGCCCGTCCGCCGCTCCTGCCGCTGCCGACCGCGTCGTTGCTGCCGTCGGGCGACGTGAACGTAACAGCGTTGTAAGCGCGGCGAAAGGTCTTGCAGCAAAAAAGTGCAAGACATCTCCGAAGTTATCCGGGCGTGACCTCTTGGCGACCACCGTGAGACGCTTGTTTACAGGGGCCGAGCGGTATCCGGCCGGTTGTGCAAGACTCTGCAAGCTCTTGCCGCCACTTTCTCGAGGGAGCGCGATGACGCAGCAGCCCGCGCCGGGCCGTCCAACAGGCCGTCCACGGCGTCCGATCGGTGGGCAAGGCGGCGGCCGACAGGTACAGTCCACCCCTGTGACCACACGGCTTGCCGACATCGCCGCCCAGGCGGGGGTGAGCGAAGCGACGGTCAGCCGGGTCCTCAACGGAAAACCGGGCGTCGCCGCCACCACCCGCCAGTCCGTACTCGCCGCCCTGGACGTCCTGGGCTACGAACGCCCCGTGCGGCTGCGTCAGCGCAGCGAGGGCCTGGTGGGCCTGATCACCCCGGAGCTGGAGAACCCGATATTCCCGGCGCTGGCCCAGGTCATCGGCCAGGCGCTGACCCGCCAGGGGTACACGCCGGTCCTCGCCACCCAGACCCCGGGCGGCTCCACGGAGGACGAGCTGACCGAGATGCTGGTCGACCGCGGGGTGGCCGGCATCATCTACGTCTCCGGACTGCACGCCGACACCACCGCCGACATGCAGCGCTACGAACGGCTGCGCGCCCAGGGCGTGCCCTTCGTCCTCGTCGACGGCTTCTCGTCGAAGGTGCAGGCGCCGTTCATCTCCCCGGACGACCGGGCCGCGATGAGCCTCGCGGTCACGCACCTCGTCTCGCTCGGCCACACCCGGATCGGGCTGGCCCTGGGGCCGAAGCGGTTCGTGCCCGTGCAGCGCAAGATCGAGGGCTTCGTCCGCACCGTCCAGGACCAGCTGAACCTCGGTGCGGACATCGTGGAGAAGGAACTCGTCCAGCACTCGCTGTACACCCTGGAGGGCGGCCAGGCGGCGGCCACCGCGCTCATCGCCCGTGACTGCACGGCGGTGGTCTGCGCGAGCGACATGATGGCGCTCGGCGCGATACGGGCGGCCCGGCAGCAGGGGCTCGACGTACCCAAGGACATCTCGGTCGTCGGCTTCGACGACTCGCCGCTGATCGCCTTCACCGACCCGCCGCTGACGACCGTCCGCAAGCCGGTCCCCGCGATGGGGCAGGCGGCCGTGCGCACGCTGCTGGAGGAGATCGCCGGGACGCCCGCGCCGCACAGCGAGTTCGTGTTCATGCCGGAGCTGGTCGTCCGCGGCTCCACGGCTTCCGCTCCGGGCGAGCGCAACCGCTCCTGACGTCCGCCCTCCGCGCGGCGGATGCGGGCCACAGCGGACGGGGGGATGATCGGTGGAAGATGTCTTTTCTGGCAGACTCCATGCCTATGGGTGACGCGACCGTGAGGACTCCGGAACGCCGCGCAGAGGCCGTTCCGCACCCCGTCACTGAGGGGACGGGGCAGGGGCTCCTGCGCCGGCTCCGTGCGCCGCGCCGGCCCCGTCTGTGGTTCGAGATCCTGCTGATCGCGGTGAGTTACTGGACGTACTCCCTGATCCGCAACGCGGTGCCGGAACAGCGGTCGCAGGCGTTGCGCAACGCCGACTGGATCTGGCGGGTGGAGCAGCAACTGGGCGTCGCCGTGGAGGAGTCGGTGAACCACGCCGTGAACTCGGTGACTTGGCTCATCATCGGGATGAACTACTACTACGCCACGTTGCACTTCGTGGTGACCCTCGGTGTGCTGGTGTGGCTGTACCGCAGCCATCCCGGTCGCTACGCCGCGACCCGTCTCGTCCTCTTCGCGACCACGGGCGTGGCCCTGGTCGGTTACTACCTGTATCCCCTCGCCCCGCCCCGTCTGATGAACGGCGGCCGGTTCATCGACACCGTCATGGTCCACCAGACGTGGGGGTCGATGGCGTCCGGTGACCTGAAGAACATGTCCAACCAGTACGCGGCGATGCCCTCGATGCACATCGGGTGGTCCGTCTGGTGCGGACTGACGATCTTCGCACTGGCGTCCGTGCCGTGGGTGAAGGTGCTGGGGCTGCTGTACCCGGCGCTGACGCTGGTGGTGATCGTGGCGACCGCCAACCACTTCTGGCTGGACGCGGTGGGGGGCGTGCTGTGCCTGGCGTTCGGCTACCTGGTGGCGGCGGCCTGGTACGGCAGCCTGCCGTACGCGCTGCCGCGGGTGGCGGCGGCACGGAAGCGGGCGTGGTTGCCCACGCGGGCGTGACCGCCAGGCATCACGCGCCCGGCATCACGCGTAGAACAGCTCCTCCACCACCGCGCGTGCCCTGCGCGCCGTGCGCCGGTACTCGTCCAGCATGTCGCCCGCGTGGCCCGGGCCGTGGCCGAGGTAGCGGCCGACCGCGGCCAGCTCGCGCGGGTCGGTGGGGAACGTGTCGCCGGCCCGGCCGCGGACCAGCATCACGGCGTTGCGCACCCGCGTCGCCAGCACCCACGCCTCGTCCAGGATCCCGGCCTGCTCCGCCGGGATGAGCCCGGCGCCGGACGCGGCGGCCAGCGCGGCGCGCGTCCGGGTGGTGCGCAGCCCGGCCTCGGTGTGGCCGTGCCGCAACTGGACCAGCTGCACGGTCCACTCCACGTCGGAGAGCCCGCCCGGCCCCAGTTTGGCGTGCAGCTTGGGGTCCGCGCCGCGCGGCAGCCGCTCGGACTCCATCCGGGCCTTGAGCCGCCGGATCTCCCGTACGTCCTCCTCGCCGAGCCCGTCCGCCGGGTACCGCAGCGGGTCGACCAGCTCGGTGAACCGCCGCCCCAGGTCGGCGTCGCCGGCCACGAACTCGGCCCGCAGCAGCGCGTGCCGCTCCCACACCAGCGACCAGCGCCGGTAGTACGCCTCGTACGACTTCAGCGTCCGCACCAGCGGCCCGGACTTGCCCTCGGGCCGCAGGTCGGCGTCGATCAGCAGCGGCGGGTCGGCGCTCGGCACCTGGAGCAGGCGGCGCAGCTCGGCGACGACCTTGTTGGCCGCGTCCCCGGCCTCCCGCTCGTCCACGCCCTCGCGGGGCTCGTGCACGAACAGCACGTCCGCGTCCGAGCCGTAGCCCAGCTCGTGGCCGCCGAACCGGCCCATGCCGATGATCGCGAACCGGGTCGGCAGCGTGTCGCCCCACCCCTCCCGCACGACCGCCCGCAGCGTCCCCGCCAGCGTCGCCGCCGTCAGGTCGGAGACCGCGTCGCCCACCAGGTCCACCAGGGCGCCCTGGTCGGCCTCGACGGGCTGCGCCTCGGTGCCGTAGGAGCCGACGATGTCCGCGGCGGCCGTACGGAACAGCTCCCTGCGCCGCACCCCGCGGGCCGCGGTGACCGCCTGTTCGCCTCCGTCGGCGCGCCGGACCGCGGCCAGTATCTCCTGCTCGAGCTGGGGGCGCCCGCGCGGCGCCAGGCCGCCGGTCGCACCGTCTCCGAGCAGCGCGACCGCCTCGGGGGCCCGCATCAGCAGGTCGGGGGCGAGCCGGCCGGCGGAGAGCACGCGGGCGAGGTTCTCGGCGGCCGCGCCCTCGTCCCGCAGCAGCCTGAGGTACCACGGGGTCTTGCCGAGCGCGTCGGAGACCTTGCGGAAGTTGAGCAGGCCCGCGTCCGGGTCGGCGGAGTCCGCGAACCAGCCGAGGAGTACGGGCAGCAGCGTGCGCTGGATGGCCGCCTTGCGGGTGACCCCGGACGCCAGCGCCTCCAGGTGCCGCAGCGCGGCGGCCGGGTCGGCGTACCCGAGGGCGACCATGCGTTCGCGGGCCGCCTCGGGGCTGAGCCGGGCCTCGCCGGGCGCGAGCTGGGCGACGGCGTCGAGCAGCGGCCGGTAGAACAGCTTCTCGTGCAGCCGCCGCACCACGGAGGCGTGCCGCTTCCAGGCGCGCTGCAACCCGGCCACCGGGTCGGTGCGCAGGCCCAGGGAGCGGCCCAGGCGGCGCAGGTCGGCCGGGTCCTCGGGCACCAGGTGGGTGCGCCGCAGGCGGTGCAGCTGGATGCGGTGCTCCATGGAGCGCAGGAAGCGGTACGCCTCGTCGAGCTGGGCGGCGTCCGCGCGCCCCACGTACCCGCCCGCGGCGAGCGCCTCCAGGGCGTCCAGCGTCGTACCGCTGTGCAGGGAGGTGTCGGACCGCCCGTGCACCAGCTGGAGCAGCTGCACGGCGAACTCGACGTCCCGCAGGCCGCCGGGGCCGAGCTTGAGCTGGCGGTCCACCTCGGCGGCGGGGATGTTCTCCACCACCCGGCGGCGCATCTTCTGCACGTCGGCGACGAAGTTCTCGCGGTCGGCGACCTGCCACACCAGGGGCTGGAGGGCGGCCACGTACTCGGCGCCGAGGCCCGGGTCGCCGGCCACCGGGCGGGCCTTGAGCAGCGCCTGGAACTCCCAGGTCTTGGCCCACCGCTGGTAGTAGGCGACGTGGCTGCTGAGGGTGCGCACCAGCGGCCCGTTGCGGCCCTCGGGGCGCAGGTTGGCGTCGACGGGCCAGATGGAGCCCTCGACGGTCGTCTCGGAGCAGATCCGCATCATGTGCGAGGCCAGCGAGGTCGCGGCCCGCAGCGCCTTGGTCTCGTCGGCGTCGCCGACCGCCTCGCCCACGAAGATGACGTCCACGTCGGAGACGTAGTTCAGTTCGTGACCGCCGCACTTGCCCATCGCGATCACGGCCAGCCGGCACAGCGCGGCGTCCCCGGGCGCGGCCTCCTCGGCGATGGCCAGGGCGGCGCGCAGGGTGGCGGTGGCGAGGTCGGCCAGCTCGGCGGCGGTCTCGGCGAGGTCGATGGTGCCGCACACGTCGCGGGCGGCGATGGAGAGCAGGCAGCGCCGGTAGGCGACGCGCAGCGCGACGGGGTCGGTGGCCTCGGCCAGGCCGCGTTCGAACTCCTCGACTCCGGGGTGCAGGTCGCGGGGTTCGTAGGTGACCAGGGCCTGCCAGTCGCCGGCGTGCCGGGCCAGGTGGTCGGCGAGGGCCTCGGAGGCGCCGAGCACACCGAGCAGCCGGTCGCGCAGCGGCTTGGCCGCCACCAGGGTGTCCAGCAGCTCCCGGCGGGCGGTGGGGTCGGGCTGCGCCTCCAGGAGCCGGACCAGGCCGTGCAGGGCGAGGTCGGGGTCGGCGGTGGCGCCCAGTGCCTCGAGGAGTACGGGGTCGGAGCGGACCTCGGCCAGCTCGGCGCCGTCCAGCAGCTCCTCGGCGGCCGAGGGATCGGTGAAGCCGTGCCGCAGCAGCCGTGTGAAGGTACTGCTCCTGCGCCCCGGCGCCGTCATCTCGGCCTCCTGTCGGACCTGTGGGATGGACTTGTGGGATGGACCTGGGGGACATGTGGGATCAAGGTCGTACGGCCGAGCGTAACCGGGGATCGCCCGCGGGGCACCGAACGGGCGGCGCCCCGGGCGGGAAGCCGCTAGCTTGTTGGACACCGCGGCCGGCGCCGAGGCCGGCACGGATGCCGCAGGAAGCCGAAGGAGTCATGCCATGGACTTCACCCTCGAGGTCGTTCCGCTGCCCGTGAGTGACATCGACCGGGCCCGGGACTTCTACCGGGACAAGGTCGGCTTCCACGTCGACATCGACCAGGAGGTCATGCCAGGGATGCGCATCGTCCAGCTGACGCCCCCGGGCTCCGGCTGCTCGATCGCCCTCGGTGACGCCATCTGGGACATGGCGCAGGGGCAGACCCGGCCGGAGCCCGGTTCGTACCAGGGCCTCCAGCTGTGCGTCGCCGACATCAAGGCGGCCCACGCGGAGCTGTCCGGGCGCGGCCTGGAGGTCTCCGAGCCGGTGCAGTACGCGCCGGACGACGGCGCGACCTTCATGTACTTCAAGGACCCGGACGGAAACGGCTGGGCGGTCCAGGAGTACCGGCGCCGGGTGGCGGAGCCGCTGCACAAGGTCCTCGCGGACCAGCGGCCCCAGGGCTGACCCCTGCCGTGCCGCCGTCTCAGCCGGTCTCCCGCCAGCGGTTGGTGACCGGCAGGCGGCGGTCCTTGCCGAAGCCCTTGGCCGAGATCTTGGTCCCCGGCGGGTACTGCCGCCGCTTGTACTCGGCGGTGTCCACCATGCGCAGCGTCCGCGTCACCAGGTCGCGGTCGAACCCGGCGGCGACGATCTCGTCCGCGCCCCGGTCCCGGTCGACGTACAGCTCGAGGACGGCGTCCAGCACGGGGTAGTCCGGCAGCGAGTCCGTGTCGACCTGGCCGGGGCGCAGCTCCGCGCTGGGCGGCTTGGTGATCGAGTTCTCCGGGATCGGCGGGGTCTGCCCGCGGGCTCCGGCCGCGCGGTTGCGCCATTCGGCGAGGCGGAAGACCGACGTCTTGTACACGTCCTTGATGGGCCCGTACGCGCCCACCGAGTCGCCGTACAGCGTCGAGTAGCCCACCGCCAGTTCCGACTTGTTGCCGGGCGCCAGCACCAGGTGGCCCTCCTGGTTGGAGAGCGCCATGAGCAGCGTGCCGCGCAGCCGGGACTGGAGGTTCTCCTCGGCCAGGCCGGTCAGTCCCAGCGCACCCATGTAGGCGTCGAACATGGGCGCGATCGCGACGGTCCGGTAGTGCAGGCCGGTGCGCCGCGCCAGCTCGGCGGCGTCGTCCTTGGAGTGCTCGGAGGAGTACCTGGACGGCATCGACACGCCGTACACGTGCTCGGCGCCCAGCGCGTCGCAGGCGATCGCCGCGACCAGCGCGGAGTCGATGCCGCCGGACAGGCCGATCAGCACGGAGCGGAAGCCGTTCTTGGTGACGTACGCGCGCAGTCCGGCCACCAGCGCCGAGTAGACCTCCTCGTCGTCGTCCAGCGGCTCGGCGCGGCCGCCGGACAGCGGGGTCCCGTCGGCCGGTACCGGGTCCTCGGACAGCACGACCCGCTCGATGCGCAGACCGTCGTCCACCACGCCGGCGGGCGCCTCCGGCTCGGCGGCCGGCAGGTCGAGGTCCAGGACCACGCACTCCTCGGTGAACTGCGGGGCGCGGGCCACGACCGCCCCGTCCCGGTCGACGACGATCGAGTCGCCGTCGAAGACCAGTTCGTCCTGCCCGCCGGTCATGGCGAGGTAGGCGGTGGTGCACCCGGCCTCCTGGGCGCGCTTGCGCACCAGCTCCAGCCGGGTGTCGTCCTTGTCGCGCTCGTACGGGGAGGCGTTGACGGAGAGCAGCAGTCCGGCGCGTGCCGAGCGGGCGGCGGGCACCCGGCCGCCGTCCTGCCACAGGTCCTCGCAGATGGCCAGCGCCACGTCGACGCCGCGCACCCGGACCACGGGCATGGTGTCGCCGGGGACGAAGTAGCGGAACTCGTCGAAGACGCCGTAGTTGGGCAGGTGGTGCTTGGCGAAGGCGAGCGCCACCTCGCCGCCGTACAGCACGGCCGCCGCGTTCTGCGGGGCGCCGGCCGGCTGGCCGTACTTCGGCTGGGCGGTCGCCGAGCGGTCCAGGTAGCCGACGACCACCGGAAGGCCACCGAGGCCCTCCTCGGCGAGGCGCGCCGCGAGGGCGCGCAGGGCGGTGCGGGACGCCTCCACGAACGACGACCTGAGGGCCAGGTCCTCCACGGGATACCCGGTGAGCATCATCTCGGGGAACGCCACCAGATGGGCTCCCCGGTCGGCGGAGTGCCGGGTCCAGCGCAGGACCGCCTCCGCGTTCGCGTCGAGGTCGCCGACGGTGGAGTCGATCTGGTTCAGGGCGAGTCGTAGTCGAGGCACCCGGCCAGTGTAATCGTCAGAACGACACAATGGGGTGACGTATCGGTGTCCGGCGCATGTCCGGGGCTTCGCGCTCGTGTCCCGGGGCCTCGCGCTCACATCCGGGGCTTGGCGCCCCGCTCCGCCAGCAGGTCCGCCATCAGCCGGATCTCCGACTCCTGCGACTCCACCATCCCGCCGGCCAGGCGCTTCTCCACGCCGACCGTGCACTTCTCGACGCAGCCCCGGGCCATGTGGACGCCGCCCTTGTGGTGCTCGGTCATCAGCTGGAGGTAGTAGACCTCCGCCCGCTTCCCGTTCAGCGTGCCGAGCTTCGCCATCTCGGCGTCGGTGGCCATCCCCGGCATCAGCGAGCCCTCACCGGCCGACGGCGCCCCGCCCATCCCCATCCAGCTCATCGGCGGGTCGGACGACACCTTCGGCAGCCCCCACAGGTCGAGCCAGCCGATCATCATGCCGCGCTGGTTGGCCTGGGTCTGCGCGATGTCGTAGGCGAGCCGCCGGACCTCCTCGTCGCCGGTGCGGTCGCGCACGACGTACGACATCTCCACGGCCTGCTGGTGGTGGACCGACATGTCGCGCGCGAACCCGGCGTCCGCGGAGTCGGCGGACGGCACCCGGCTCGCCCCGTCGTCGCCCGCGACGGCGTAGGTGATCCCGCCGGCCGCGACGAGGACCGCGGCGGCGGCCCCCGCGGTCCAGCCGGCCCGCTTCGGTGTCACTGGGAGAGCCCGCCCGTGCACGCGGCCCCCGGCTCGGGGGTCTGCTCGCCCTGGACGAACTTCTCGAAGAACTTGTCCACGTTCGGGTCGTCGGCGCCCGTCACCGTGCGCTGGTGGCCCCAGGCGGTGAGCATGATCGGGTCCTGCTGCTTCTCGTCCGGGCTCATCAGCGAGTACGGCGTCTTCTTGACCTTGGCGGCCAGCTTCTCCACTTCGGCCTTCGGGGCCGCCTCGGTGTACGTCACCCACACCGCTCCGTGCTCCAGCGAGTGCACGGCGTTCTCGTTGTTCAGCGGCTTGGTGTAGACGTCGCCGTTGCAGTTCATCCAGACCTGGTTGTGGTCGCCGCCGACCGGCGGGTCCACGGGGTAGCTGACCTTCTTGGCGACGTGGTTGCGGGCCAGGTCGCCCTTCCAGGTCTTCACCCCGTCCTCGCCGGTGACGAACTTCCCGGAGTTCTTGCCGTCGGACGCGGTGTCGCCGGAGGAGTCGTCCGACTGCCCCCGGATCAGGATGACGCCGCCGACGACGAGACCGGCGACCACCACGGTGCTGACCGCGATGGTGAGGATCCGGTTCCGGCGCTCACGCGCCTCCTCGGCACGCCGCATCTCGGCTATGCGGGCCTGTCGCGCCGTGTTGCTGTTCTTCTTCGCGGAACCCATGGGGTGCAGCCCTTCTGGGAAGTCTTCTGCCGTCGAGCGGGGTGGCCGGGTCCGCTGATCGTAAGGGTGGAAGGCGGCTCCTTCGTAGGGAGATCACAGGATCCGCCCCGGCCGGATCCCCGGAATGGCCCGATCGAACAGGTGGCCTCTACCCTGCGGTCATGGGGTGGGCCGGCCGGCCGGGGTCCGCAACGCGTTCGAAACGGCGCTGTGGTGTGATGCTCAGGTGCGGGGCCGCCTCCCGCCGTACCGGAGACAGGCGGCCTGACCAGCGAGGATGGGGATACGGAAGATGGACAAGCAGCAGGAGTTCGTGATCCGGACGCTGGAGGAGCGCGACATCCGGTTCGTACGCCTTTGGTTCACGGACGTACTGGGCTTCCTCAAGTCCGTCGCCGTGGCCCCCGCCGAGCTGGAGCAGGCCTTCGACGAGGGCATCGGCTTCGACGGCTCGGCCATCGAGGGCTTCGCCCGGGTGTACGAGTCCGACATGATCGCCAAGCCCGACCCGTCGACCTTCCAGGTCCTGCCCTGGCGCGCGGAGGCGCCCGGCACGGCCCGCATGTTCTGCGACATCCTGATGCCGGACGGTTCCCCGTCCTTCGCGGACCCTCGCTACGTCCTCAAGCGCGCCCTGGCCCGCACCTCCGACCTGGGCTTCACCTTCTACACCCACCCGGAGATCGAGTTCTTCCTGCTGAAGGACAAGCCGGTCGACGGCTCGATCCCCACCCCCGCCGACAACTCCGGCTACTTCGACCACACCCCGCAGAACATCGGCATGGACTTCCGCCGCCAGGCGATCACGATGCTGGAGTCGATGGGCATCTCGGTGGAGTTCTCCCACCACGAGGGCGCCCCGGGCCAGCAGGAGATCGACCTCCGCTACGCCGACGCGCTCTCGACGGCGGACAACATCATGACGTTCCGCCTGGTCATGAAGCAGGTGGCGCTGGAGCAGGGCCTCCAGGCCACCTTCATGCCGAAGCCCTTCTCGGAGTACCCGGGCTCGGGCATGCACTCGCACCTCTCGCTCTTCGAGGGCGACCGCAACGCGTTCTACGAGTCCGGCGCGGAGTACCAGCTCTCCAAGGTCGGCCGCTCCTTCATCGCGGGCCTGCTGCGGCACGCGGCGGAGATCTCGGCGGTCACCAACCAGTGGGTGAACTCGTACAAGCGGATCTGGGGCGGCTCCGAGCGCACGGCCGGCGCGGGCGGCGAGGCCCCCTCCTACATCTGCTGGGGCCACAACAACCGCTCCGCGCTGGTCCGCGTCCCCATGTACAAGCCCGGCAAGACCGGCTCGGCCCGCGTCGAGGTCCGCTCCATCGACTCCGGCGCCAACCCGTACCTCACCTACGCCGTCCTGCTGGCCGCCGGCCTCAAGGGCATCGAGGAGGGCTACGAACTCCCGCCGGGCGCGGAGGACGACGTCTGGGCCCTCTCCGACTCCGAACGCCGCGCCCTGGGCATCGAGCCCCTCCCCCAGAACCTCGGCGAGGCCCTCGCCCTGATGGAACGCAGCGACCTGGTCGCCGAGACGCTCGGCGAACACGTCTTCGACTTCTTCCTGCGCAACAAGCGGCAGGAGTGGGAGGAGTACCGGTCCCAGGTCACGGCGTTCGAGCTGCGGAAGTCGCTGCCGGTGCTGTAGACGACCTCAGAGCGTGCCCTACGTGGCATTGGGTCACGGTGCTCCGTGTCCCACCCTCCCTGTGAGGCTCCGGCGACCTTCGCCGGAGCCTCACAGGGCTTGCCCGTCCGCTTTCAGGAGGCGGCGAGGCGCTGGGCCAGGAACTGCTCGAATGTCAGCAGGCCCGGGTGGAGCTTGCGCAGGGCAGGGATGTCCGCCTGGTAGCCGTCCTCGGCGAACCACTCGAACATGCGCTCCTCGATGGGAGTGGTCTCCAGGCGGGTCGGGGTGCCGGTGATCCGCTCGTAGATCTCGGCCACCCGCGGGAAGGTGATCTCGTCACCCGCGAGCTCGATCTCCTTGCCGATGAACTCGGCCGGATTGTCGAACGCGTTGGCAGCGAAGACGCCGATGTCGTCGGAGGCGATGAACTGCATCGGCTTGTCCGGCTTGACCGGCAACGACATCACGCGCTCGCCCTCGGCGTCGGCGAAGTGGAGCAGGTTGTTCATGAAGAACACCGGCCGCAGAACGGTGGCCGGCAGACCGAGCTTCTTGATGTGCTCCTCAATCTCGGCCTTGCTCTCGAAGTGGTCGATGCCCGTGTTGCGCTCGGCACCGCCCACGGAGCTGTAGACGAAGTGCGCGACCTCTGCCTCCTTCGCGGCATCAGCGACGGCCTTGCCGTGGCGTACCTCGGCGGCAAGCGTCTCCGGCTCGTAGGCCAGCGCCTGCACGCTGTAGATGCCGTACACCCCGGCCACGGCCTCGCGCAGCGAGCCGACGTCCTCAAGGTCGCCCTTGACGAGCACCGCGCCCTGCTCCTCGAGCGCCTGGGCCTCGGGTTTGTCGGGGTTCCGGACGAGCGCGTGCACCGTCCAGCCGCGGGACAGCAGTTCACGAGCGGTGGCACCGCCCTGGTTGCCGGTGCCACCGAGGACGAGGACGATCTTGTTGTCGGTCAACGCGTGCTCCCTATCGGGTCGTTCGCAGGCCGGTGCGGGTGGGTTGGCGACGGATCGCCATGACCGAGTCTTGAACCTCAAGCGCAATTGAGGTCAAGCACGATGGGTTGCGTCACTCGGTGAAGGCCCCGAGCCGGGGGGGCGATCACGTCCGGTCCGGGCTCGTCGCTTCCGCCCCCGGGCTGAGCCGGATGACGGCCGGGTCGGTCCATTCGGCCAGGGACAGGGTGAGGTCGGTACCCCGGGTGGTGCACGCGGCAGCCGTCACCATGCCGATGCCCCTGAGGACGTCAGGCCAGGCCGATGGTGAGGGCGGGGTGTCGACGTACTCGCGGGTGGTCTGTTGGTTCACCGAGCAGCCGAACGGAACCCTGCGCTGAGTCAGAACCCAGCGAGACCGTAGCCCCTAGAACAAGCTGGGCCGTCGAAGGGCGGCCAAGGAGGCAGGCCGGCGGGGTGCCGCCGGCCGAGACGATCCGCAAGACGAGGCAACCCGGCCGCTCAGGCGGGGAGGGGTTCCGGGCCGGCGTCGTCAACTGGTGGACAGGTCTCGTTGCTCATTCGCTCGGCCGCGCCGATGTACTCGGCAAGAGCGCCGCGGGATTGAGCGAGCCCGTCCATCTGATCGTCCAGTCGCCGCAGCCGTGACCGCATCGCGGCCAGCGACTCGGGGCACCCGAGCAGGTGCCGGATCCGCTTCACCCGCAGCACGGCGTTCTCGCCGTACTCGCGGGATCCGTTCACACCGCGGTCTGCCGGCACCCGGGCAGGCCCGGACGAACTGACGGTCACTCACCCGGTGCCGGGGCCGCGCCGAATATTCGTCGGACCTGCACACCGTGCCTCGCGACGGCGCATGGACGGGGTGCGGCGGAGGGAGAGCGGTCCGGCCAGCCGCCTTTCAGGTCCCGGAGCGGCGGGAAGCGTGAAGAGGCGAGTGCTTTCCCCGACCACATCCGCACACTGGTGAACGCGGCGGCGATGAGAGCGGAGTAGGTAATTCCACTCCGTGCTTTGATCGGTGCGCGGCACGCCGGTGACCGGTTCCGCTCCCCCTCTCGTCGGTACGAAAGGCAAGTCCTGTCATGAATTTCGTCCCCCAGGCCGAAACCGCTGAGCTCTCCGACGCGGACCTGGACCAGGTGTCCGGCGGCAACATCGCCATCGGCGCGGCCCTCATAGCGGGCGACGGCCAGTTCGGCGCCGGCCTCCACGCGGAGACCGGCCACCTCGCCGTCACGACCGGCCTCGGCGCCTCCGCGATCCACGGCAACGCGCACACGACGGTGGCCTGAGCCACCCGACCTATGCGTGCGGGCCCCGGATCACCGTGTCCGGGGCCCTACGAATGCCGTCCAGACGGCCGGGGGCACGGCGAGGTGAGCGCCGTCGGGGCGCTTGGAGTCGCGGATGTGGATGGTGGCGGGGGTTTCGCGACCGACGCAGTCGTTTCCGTTTTCGCGCTGCTGCTGTAGCTGCTCTTGAATCAGACGATCATGTCTCCCCAGCACTTGCTCGATGAAGACCGAGGATTCCTTGGTCGTCAGAGCCTCGGCGCGGATGGTGTCGTAGCGCACTTCGAGGATCCGCAGTTGACGGGGGTCGCTGACCGGTCGGCTGTCGTAGGTGTTGTCGGCGCGGCCGACCACCGTCCGGCCCGCCGGGACCCTCCGGCAGTCCCGGAGAGCTGGGTGAATCGATCACTGGGCCGCCCGGCCGCTCCGGGACGCAGGGCGCCACTGGCCCATCCCGGGCCCTCCGGCCCGTCCTGCCCCGACGGCTATAGCCTTCAGGCGCCCTCCTGGGATCCAGACGCCCTGGTCTGGCGCCGCGGCGACCCACCGAGCAACGGCGGGGGGAGCCCTGATCCCTCACCGAGCCCGCTCGCCCTCGCCTTGCCCCCTTGAGCCCCCGCCGGCCCTGTGCCTGCGGGGCTCCCTTGCATTCCAAGGGGTTGTGATTTCCAGCCACACTGGCGCATCGTTGGCGCTCCACCGCCTCACCCGTGCCCCCGCAAGGGTCCGGCGACTCCCGGGGGCGGTGGGCCTGCTCCGGACTGCTTCCCAGGCGTTGGTTGCGCCGCCTCCGCTGTGCACCCCTCAGCGGGGGGCACTCGTGTTCAGCGTTCCCAGGTGTCCCGCCCCCGCCCCGCCACTCGATCAGCGCCGAGCCGGCCACGTCCAGCTCGTCCCAGCCCTCCAAGCCGGCGCTCTGGAGGAGGCTGTCAGGTCGCGCAGCGAGTAGACGGTGTCCAGGATCGTGCCGTCGATCCGGACGTGGCGGCCGCCGGTCTCAGTGGGCGGGCACACGACGACGGGTGGGTTGCTGGCCATGATCCCAGCGTGTCCCCGTCATCGGGGGGATGCGCGGTGGGGGCTCCCTACGGGCGAGACGTGGCCGCTCTTCTGCTGGGCCGTCCGTGTGGTCAGCCCTGGTGCATCTCCAGGACGGCTTCGAGGACCAGGTGCCACGGGTACTCGCTGGGGTGGCCCTGGCCCGGCTGGTTCGGCTGGAAGCCGTCCTCTCCGTAGAGGACGCGTACGCCCATCGCGCGCAGCTCGCTGACGCTGCGCTCGAACTGGCGGTGCTGTACGTACGCGGCGTTGACGCACGGCATGGTCACGGTGGGGATGCGCTTGCCGATGCCTTCGGCGACTACGCCCACCACGAAGTCGTGGGTCAGGCCGAGAGCCCACGAGTTCACCGTGTTGAAGGTGGCCGGGGCGAGAGCGATGACGTCGGCCTTCGGCCACACGTCCGGCGTCCCGGGCATCTTGTACTCGCTGCGGACCGGGTGGCCCGTGAGCCGCTCCAGCTCGGTCAGTTGCGGTGCGAGCCAGCGAGCGGCGGTCGGTGTGAGCCCGAGGCACACGTCGAAGCCGCGGTGCTGCGCGTCCGTGATGACGCCGGCGACGTCGGCGACGGGCGGGGCGGCCGAACCGAACAGGTACAGGACGGGTGTGGTCATGCAGTCCATCGGATCACACAACCGCCCCCGCTCACGGATGAGTCGGGAGCGGAAGCGGTGCTCCGCCCGAAGGGCGGGGGTACTGTTCCAAGTGGCTGCTTGGAACGGAGACCAGTATGCACTCACTGGACGACAACCACACGGGCGCCCGCATCAAGGAGCAGCGCAGACTCGCCAGGCTGACACAGCGCCAGCTCGCCGATCTGCTGCCGTACTCCTACAGTCTGCTCAACCAGGTGGAGTGCGCGGCCCGACCTGCGACAGCCGACTTCGTCGCTGCTGTGGCGCAGGCCCTGAACATCGACGTCACGGTCCTGACCGGCCAGCCGTACGTGTCCGAATTGCAGCGTGACCGGCTCGCCGAACTGGTCCGGCCCATCCGGGAGGCGCTGGACCTCTACGACCTGGGCTCGAACCCGGACTTGACCGTACGGCCGGCCGACGAGCTGATCGCCGGCGCAGAGCGCATGTGCGCGGACGTACGAGCAACGCACCTTCGGGCCGCTGCCCGGAAGCTGCCGGGCCTCATGGCGGAACTGACGCACGCCGCCTGGTCGTCGCCGTCCACCGAGTTGTGGCAGGCCCTCGCGTCGACCTACCGCACCGCCCACGACATCAGCATCAAGCTCGGGTACTACGACCTCTCCTCCGTGGCGTTGGACCGCATGGACTGGGCGGCCGAGCGCGCCTCCGATCCGTGTCTGGCCGCCGTCCGCCAGTACATGCGCGCCTTGGTCTACTTCCGCGAGGGCGAGTACCGGATCGGGAAGCGCCTGGTCGCCTCCGGGCACGGCATCGTCGGCCAGGCGGAGCAGACGCGGGAGGCCCTGGCGGTGTCCGGGCAGCTGCACCTGGGTGCGTCGGTCCTGTCCGCGCGGGCGGCGGACCAGGCGGCCGTGGACCTCCACATCGGGGAGGCCCGCCGGATCGCCAAGCGCATCGGTGACGCCAGCGATGTGCACTGGCTCAGCTTCGGGCCGGCCAACGTGGCGCTGCACAAGATGTCCGCCGCAGTCGAGATGCGCCGCTACGACGACGCGCTGAAGCAGGCGAGGAAGATCAAGCTTCCGGCGCAGCTGGCGACGTCCCGCCGCGCGCACTTCCTGGTGGACAAGGCCCGCACAGAGGTGGAGACCGGTCACACCGACGGGGCATTGAAGTCGCTGGTCGAAGCGCGGCGGCTGGCGCCCGAGCAGACCCGCTACCACCCGGCCGCCCGGGAGACGATCACGGGCTTGGTGCACCTGTCGCGCCGGACGCCCGACACGTTGTCGCACATGGCGGCCTGGGTCGGTCTATAGACGCTCACAGGCGCTCACAGATCTGTGAGCGTTCCGCCCTTCCCGGAGGGTCACGCTGTACTCACACCAAGTTAACGACGGTGTGAGGACGGCGCGATGACCCACCGCTGGAACTTTCCGAACAACAGGTCCTTCGCAGCCGCGCCCCAGCAGTCGTTACCTGGTGCGCCCCGGCAGCCGCGCGAACGACTCCGGGGCCGGCCAACGCTGCGAAGGAGCGTCGACATGAGGAACGCTACAGCCCCGCGAACGTCCGGCGTCAAGATGACCCTGCACGTGTACCGGGTCAACCAGGACGGCGCGGTTACCGAGGACTGCGGCACGGTGAACGTGAAGGGCGGCAGGATGCCGCCGCCCCTGCGGGACGTCTACCCGCCGTGCGGCTGCCCCCGCCACCGCGCGGAGCGGGCGGCAGCCCGGTGAGTGCCACAGAGCAGAACAGCGCCCCCGTCGACCTGGAGGCCATGCGCAAGTCCGTGCGAGCGGTCCTCCTGCCCGACGGCGGAAGCCCCATAGAACTGGAGGCGGAAGACGCTGCAATGGCGGTGATCGAAGAACTCCGCAGCCACCTGGAACGGCTGATCCCCGACGTGGAGTCCAGGGCCGACAAGGCGTCGGGCAGCATCGCCCGGTACTGCACCCTCGCCTGCGTCGGAGAGGCCCGCGGCAAGCTCCGCGCACAGCCGCTGCCGCGCCCCGGCGGGCCCCTCCGATACGCCAGACGCCTCGCCCGGGTCCTGACCGCCCTCTGCGACCACCACGAGCGGATGGGCGGCGAGTCCAAGTGACGGCCGAGGCGCACGTCTGCCAGCACTGCGACGAACCGATCACCGATCCGGACGACGCGGTCCTCGTCGCTCAGGAGGCCGGCAACTCCGGGCCCGGCTGGAACGTGTGGGCGCACAGTGCTCACGTCGGCCAGCTGGAGATGCACCCGGTGGCCGTCCGCGCCATGGCCCGCATCCTGCGCGCGCGGGTCTTCCCCCAGGGCGGCTGACCGCCCCGCCAGCCTCGGCGTACGGGGCCCCACGGCGACCGTCGGGTCAGGGTCGCACCCATGAACGCCCCTCCCGTCGGAGGTCCGCAAACCTCCAGCGGGGCGGATGCCAAGAACCCCCGCCCCAGGCCCCCGAACCCTGGACAGGTCGAGCACTGGGGCGGGTTGCACAACGGCCGGAGACCGCTTCTCCATCATCAGATCACTGGAGGTCAGTGATGAGGAACCTGTACGAGTTGCCGGTGGCCGACGCGCCCACCAGGAAGTGGTGCGGAGGCAACCTCGGAGGCGACAACGAGACCTGCATGACCACCGCGCCGCTGGCGGGCGTGGTGGATGCGTTCGCCGTCGGCGACTCCAAGTCCGAGGCGAAGGGCAGCGAGCTGCGCATGACCGGGGCGGAGCTCGACTCGTTCGCCATCGAGTGGGTCCGGAACCGGGGCCTGGCGCTCTAGGCTGACCGCTCTCCCACCCTCCTCACCACGGGCCGCTCCAGCGCGCGGGGCGGCCCACTTCCGGAAGGTCCCCATGACCGCTATCGCACCCGAACGGGTGAGCATGACCAGCCAGACGTGGACTGGCCACTGGCACGGCTTCGGCCCCTGGACCGGCTCACCCGAGACCTACTTCAAAGAGGGCAACCGGCGGCCCGCCCACGATGTCCTGCCCGACGCCGGTGCGACCTGTGCTGACCGGTACCGGGAGGCCGCCAGCGAGTTCACCAACGGCGCCCTCCCCCCGCTGATGACCGGGCACTGGCTGCTGAAGCGTGGACAGGCCACGAAGGCTCGTACCTGGGCGGATGTCGGTGACGCGACAGCTTGGCTGAAGCAGCAGTACATCGGCAGTCCGCCCTTCGAACGGGCTGATGGTCTGCGAGCGTACGCGGGCCTCGACGTCAAGCTCGCCTACGTCCGCAACGTCCTCCCCCGAGGTGTTGACGTCTCCTGGGTTCACTACACGCCGTCTCGCACCCTCTTCGCCGTCCAGGTCGTGTGCTGCCCGAACTTGCACCACACAGACCTTGCCTGTCCGCTACTCCCTCATGATCTGTGAGGAGACACCATGTCGCTTCGCTTACTGCTTCCTCGCAACGGAGTAGCTGACCTCCTGGCCGCCTGGCCCGACGAGCCCCGTGTGTACGACCGGGGACGGACCGAGGTGGACGAGGCCATGAGCCTGGAATCCTTCAACGAACTGATCGACACCGGCTGTGCGCCTCCTGGTGAGATCGCCGTGATCAAGGCCGGCCCCTCCAACCGGACCGCGTTCCTCACG
Source organism: Streptomyces sp. WAC 04229 (assembly GCF_003947455.1). Taxonomy (GTDB): domain Bacteria; phylum Actinomycetota; class Actinomycetes; order Streptomycetales; family Streptomycetaceae; genus Streptomyces. The sequence goes on from NZ_QHJH01000053.1 coordinate 42,250, forward strand.
GACGGCCGCACCGACCCGTCCAAGTTGAGCCGACTGCGCGATCAGGGATACACGATCCGGTTCGGCAACATGCAGCGCTGGCTGCCCGCCTTCCACCGCATCTCCCAGGGCATTCAGCGCGAGACGGGCTACTCGAACTACATGCACGGCTTCCTCACCCCGGGGCGGGAGCAAGGACTGCTCCATCACTGGGACCAACAAATGGCCGTCATCGTGCAGGTGGCCGGCACCAAGACCTGGCAGCTGTGGAAGCCGCCCATCGAGTCTCCGATGCGCGGGTACAACGAGTCGTTCCGCGTGTGGCGCGAGGAGTACATCGCCGCCTGGGAGGCCGCAGGGCCGGATCTGACTGTCGAGCTGACGGCTGGACAGACCCTGATCCTGCCACGTGGCTGGGTCCACAACCCGCACGCCCTGCATCACGACGAAGCCAGCCTTCACCTGACCTTCGCCATACGGGAGCGCACCCCGCTCTGGCTCGCTGAACAGCTCATCGCACGGGCGATCGAAGAGCCAGAATTCCGGCGTGTTCTCCTACCTGCGGAACTGGAGCCCCCGGTTCTCGCTGAGCGGCTGAGGGAGACGACACGTGCTCTCATGGCGCTCCTGGGCGCACTGGACATGACCGAGATGGCGAACCGAGTACGTAAGGCGGCTGTGACCGAGCTGGAGTACACGACCTGACCGAACGCCGCGGGCACCCATGCCGGCCCCGCTCGTCTGCTCCCCCCGTGGAAGATGAGCGGGGCCTTCCCGTGCCAGTCGTTGATGAGCACGGTCACCCGCGGCAGCGATCCGCATCAACTCGCCGACCATGTTTGGTCCTCCCCGAGGAGGCGGGCGCCCCTACTGCCGGTCTTCGCTGCCGCGCGGGACGCCCCTCACCCCCGCACCCTCTCCCTGTCTCTTGTAACACTCGT
>NZ_QHJH01000054.1 GCF_003947455.1 Streptomyces sp. WAC 04229
ATCTTCCGTTCAGCATCGACGCGGTGCCCGCGCCCCCGCCTCCGCCAGCGGCAGCCGGACCGTCGTCAGCGCGGGCACCGCGTCGATGCTGAACGGAAGATCGTCGAAGCCCGCCACGGACACGTCGTCCGGGATCCGCAGCCCCGAGTCCCGCAGCGCCGCGCATGCCCCCAGCGCGACGGAGTCGTTCGCGGCGACGACGGCCGTCAGGGACGGATCCCTGCGCAGGAGTTCCAGCGTCGCCTCGTACCCGGACTGCCGGTCGTAGCGGCCGTGGACCGTCCAGCGGGGGTCCTCCTCGACGCCGTGCGCGGCGAGCGCGGCGCGGTGCCCCTCCAGCCGGTGCCGGGTGGTGGTCCGCTCCTGGGGGCCGGCGATGTAGCCGAGCCGCCGGTGGCCGAGCCCGAGCAGGTGCTCGGTCAGCTCCCGGCCGCCCCCGCGGTTGTCGAAGGTCAGCGCGATGGCCCCGGTCTCCGGCGCCGGCGGCCGCCCGCACAGCACCACCCGCGTCCCGGCCTCCGTCAGCTTCCGCAGCTTCGCCGCCACCGCCGCCTGGTGCGCCGCGTCCTCCATCGCCCCGCCGGTCAGCACGACGGCCGCCGCGCGCTGGCGTTGCAACAGGGTGAGGTAGGTCAGCTCGCGCTCCGGGGAGCCGCCGGTGTTGCAGACCACCGCGAGCCGCTCGCCGCCCGCTCTGCCGCCCGGCCCGCCGATCTCGGACTGGATGGCGCCGGCCATGATGCCGAAGAAGGGGTCGGCGATGTCGTTGACCAGGATGCCGACCAGGTCGGACGTGGCCGCGGCCAGGGCGCTCGCGGGGCCGTTGAGCACGTAGTCCAGCTCGTCGACCGCCTTCAGCACCCGCTCCCGGGTGGTGGCGGCCACCGGGTAGTTCCCGTTCAGCACGCGCGACACCGTCGCGGGGGAGACCTGGGCGCGGGCCGCCACGTCCGCAAGTGTCACCGTCATGTCCTCGTCCTCCGCATCGCGCGTGAGCCGAACGCCGTCGCGGTGACCCTACGGCCACCACGCGTCGTCGTTCGCCCCCTCGAACAACTCACCCGAATCGCGGTCTTGTCCAGACCACCGTTCACAGGCTAGCTTCGTTCTGCATAGAAAGCGCTTGCTACTGGGCGTACGGCTCGTACGAAGGGAATGACGTGACACGCAAGACGGTGCGTATCGCCATGAACGGCGTGACCGGGCGCATGGGCTACCGCCAGCACCTCGTCCGCTCCATCCTGGCCCTCCGCGAACAGGGCGGCCTCGACCTGGGCGACGGCACCGTGCTGTGGCCGGAGCCGGTCCTGGTCGGCCGCCGCGAACACGCGCTGAAGGCGCTTGCCGAACGGCACGGACTCGACCACGTCTCCACCGACCTGGACGCGGTCCTGGCCGACGACAGCGTCGACATCTACTTCGACGCCCAGGTCACCTCGGCCCGCGAGGAGGCGATCAGGAAGGCGATCGCCGCGGGCAAGCACGTCTACACCGAGAAGCCCACCGCCACCGGCCTGGACGGAGCCCTCGACCTCGCCCGCCTCGCCGACGCGAAGGGCGTCCGGCACGGCGTCGTCCAGGACAAGCTCTTCCTCCCCGGCCTGCTCAAGCTCAAGCGCCTCGTCGACGGCGGCTTCTTCGGCCGGATCCTGTCCGTGCGCGGCGAGTTCGGCTACTGGGTCTTCGAGGGCGACTGGCAGGAGGCCCAGCGCCCCTCGTGGAACTACCGCACCGAGGACGGCGGCGGCATCGTCGTCGACATGTTCCCGCACTGGGAGTACGTCCTGCACGAGCTGTTCGGCCGGGTGAAGTCCGTACAGGCCCTCACCGCCACCCACGTCCCGCAGCGCTGGGACGAGAACGGCAAGCCCTACGACGCCACCGCCGACGACGCCGCCTACGGCGTCTTCGAGCTGGACGGCGGCGCCATCGCGCAGATCAACTCCTCCTGGGCGGTGCGTGTCAACCGCGACGAGCTGGTCGAGTTCCAGGTCGACGGCACCGAGGGCTCGGCGGTGGCCGGCCTGCGCAACTGCCGTGTCCAGCACCGCTCCGCCACCCCCAAGCCGGTCTGGAACCCGGACATCCCCGCCACCGAGGCCTTCCGCGACCAGTGGCAGGAGGTCCCGGACAACGGCGACTTCGACAACGGCTTCAAGGCCCAGTGGGAGCTGTTCCTCAAGCACGTCTACGCCGACGCCCCCTACCACTGGGACCTGCTGGCCGGCGCCCGCGGCGTCCAGCTCGCCGAACTGGGCCTGAGGTCCTCGGCGGAGGGCCGCCGCCTCGACGTACCGGAGATCTCGCTGTGACCCTCCACCTGCCGGGCGCGGACGGCACCCTGCGCGCCCACGAGCCGCGCACCGAGCCGCTCGCCGTCACCCGGGAAGCCCCGGGAAGCGCTTTCACCTCCAGGACGGTCTTCTCGGCGGCGCACGTGGTCGCCGACCCGTTCGCCGACACCACCCCCGACTCGCCCGCCGCCGTCGACTGGGACGCCACCCTCGCCTTCCGCCGCCACCTGTGGTCCCACGGACTCGGCGTCGCCGAGGCGATGGACACCGCCCAGCGCGGCATGGGCCTGGACTGGGCCACGGCGGCCGAGCTGATCCGCCGATCCGCCGCCGAGGCGCGGGCGACCGGCGGCCGCATCGCGTGCGGCGTCGGCACCGACCAGCTCACGGCCGGCACCCTCGCCGAGGTCCGGGCGGCCTACGAGGAACAGCTCGCCCTCGTCGAGGGGTCGGGCGCCCAGGCCATCCTCATGGCCTCCCGGGCCCTCGCCGCGACCGCGCAGGGCCCGGACGACTACCTGGAGGTCTACGGCCACCTCCTCCGCCAGTCCGCCGAACCGGTCGTCCTGCACTGGCTGGGCCCGATGTTCGACCCGGCGCTGGAGGGCTACTGGGGCTCGTCCGACCTCGATGCGGCGACGGACACCTTCCTGGAGGTCATCGCCGCCCACCCCGACAAGGTCGACGGCATCAAGGTCTCCCTCCTCGACGCCCGGCGCGAGATCGACCTGCGCCGCCGCCTCCCGCGGGGCGTGCGCTGCTACACCGGGGACGACTTCAACTACCCGGAGCTGATCGCGGGCGACGAACAGGGCTTCAGCCACGCCCTGCTCGGCATCTTCGACCCCCTGGGCCCGCTGGCCGCCGAGGCGGTCCGCCACCTCGACACCGGCGACACGGAGGGCTTCCGTGCCCTCCTCGACCCCACCGTCGAACTCTCCCGCCACCTCTTCCAGGCCCCTACCCGCTACTACAAGACGGGCGTGGTGTTCCTGGCCTGGCTGGCCGGCCACCAGAGCCACTTCACGATGGTCGGCGGCCTCCAGTCGGCCCGCTCCCTGCCGCACCTCGCCCGCGCCTACGAACTCGCGGACGGCCTCGGCCTCTTCCCGGACCCGAAACTCGCCGAGGAGCGCATGCGCACCCTGCTCGACCTGTACGGAGTCACCCAGTGAGCGACACCCGCCCGGCCCCCGGCCTGACCCGCTTCAGCATCAACCAGATGACGGTCAAGCAGCTGACGCTGCCCGAACTGACCACCGCCTGCCGCGACCTGGGCATCGGCAACGTCGGCCTGTGGCGCGAGCCGGTCCAGGCGTACGGCGTCGAGGCGGCGGCCAAGCTGGTCCGCGACGCGGGCCTGACCGTCACCACCCTGTGCCGCGGCGGATTCCTCACGGCCGTCGAACCGGAGGCGCGCGCCGCCGCCCTGGCCGACAACCGCCGTGCCGTCGACGAGGCCGCCGCCCTCGGCACCGACACCCTCGTCCTGGTCTCCGGCGGCCTCCCTGCCGGCCACAAGGACCTGCGCGCCGCCCGCGAACGCATCGCGGACGCCCTCACCGAACTCGCCCCCTACGCCGAGCAGCACGGCGTACGCCTCGCCATCGAGCCGCTGCACCCGATGTACGCCTCGGACCGCTGCGTGGTCTCCACCCTCGCCCAGGCCCTGGACCTGGCCGAACGCTTCCCCGCCCACCAGGTCGGCGTCACCGTCGACACGTACCACGTCTGGTGGGACGACCGGGCGCCCGAGCAGATCGCCCGGGCCGGGGCGGGCGGCCGCATCCACACCTTCCAGCTCGCCGACTGGACCACCCCCCTGCCCGAGGGCGTCCTCAACGGCCGCGGCCAGATCGGCGACGGCGCGATCGACATGCGGGAATGGAAGGGCTACGTGGAGGCGGCCGGATACACCGGCGCCATCGAGGTCGAACTGTTCAACGAGGCGCTGTGGGCGCGCGACGGACGCGAGGTACTCGCCGAGACGGCGGAGCGGTTCGCCGCCCACGCGGGGGACGCCGGGCCGGAAAAATAAATTCACGGTGACGCGTGCAACCCTTTCGGCACCCCGCGGGTCGTACGTGGCATCAGAACCCCTGTGGGGGGACCCGGGGGGGGATCCGTGGGGTTCTGAAGGGGAGGGGAAACCCGAGAGGGCCCGGTCGCGACCGGGCCCTCTCAAAGTTTTCGGCGTCCCCGGCCGGCACCCGTCAGAAGAAGACCCCGCACCGCAGCAGCACGTTCGCGTACGGCCGGGCCTCGCCGGTGCGGACGATCAGACGCGCACCCGCCGACAGCTCCTTGAGCCGCTCGTGCGGGACCAGGGTCAGGCCGGGGAAGTGGCCGTCGAGCAGTGCCGCGGCGCCGGTGTTGGCCTCCCGCACCTCCGTCGCCGCCACCGCGCCCTCCACGACCAGCTCGGCGAGCAGACCGTCCAGCACCTCCGCGAAGGACGGCACCCCGGCGCGGAAGGCCAGGTCGACGACGCGCGGGCCGTTCGGGACGGGCATGCCCGCGTCGCACACCAGGACCCCGTCGCCGTGCCCGAGTTCGGCGAGCGCGCCCGCGAGGTGGCGGTTGAGTATCCCTGCCCTCTTCACAGCGCCTCGGCCTCCGCCGCGGTGGGGTACGACTCCTGCGCCCCCGCCTTCGTGACCGCCGCCGCGCCCACCCGCGCCGCGTACGCCGCCGCCTCGGCGAGCGAGTCGCCGGTGCCGAGCCGCCAGGCCAGCGCCGCGGTGAACGCGTCGCCCGCGCCCGTCGTGTCCACGGCGTCCACCTTCACCGACGGCACCCGCGAGACGCCCGCGCCCGACGCCACCAGCGCGCCCTCGGCGCCCAGGGTCACGACCACCGAACGCGGCCCCTTGGCCAGCAGGATGCGGGCCCAGTCCTCGGGGCGCTCGCTGACCACGGCGTCGCCGAGGATCACCTTCGCCTCGTGCTCGTTGACGATCAGCGGGTCGCAGGCCGCGAGGACCTCCGGCGGCAGCGGACGCGGCGGCGACGGGTTCAGCACGAAGCGGCTGTCCGGCGCCAGACTCCGGACCACCTCCACGACCGTCTCCAGCGGGATCTCCAGCTGCGTGGAGACGACCCGGGAGGCGTGGAAGAGGCTGGCGGCCGCGCGGACGTCGCCCGGCGTCAGCCGGCCGTTGGCGCCCGGCGAGACCACGATGCTGTTGTCACCCGACGGGTCGACGGTGATCAGCGCGACGCCGGTCGGGGCGCCGCCCACCAGCACGCCGACCGTGTCGACACCGGCCGCGCGCTGCGCGTCGAGGAGCAGCCGTCCGTGGCCGTCGTCGCCGACCCTGGCCAGCAGGGCCGTACGGGCGCCGAGCCGGGCGGCGGCCACCGCCTGGTTCCCGCCCTTGCCTCCCGGGTGGACGCTCAGGTCGGAGCCGAGCACCGTCTCCCCGGCGCCCGGCCGCCGTTCCACGCCGATCACGAGGTCGGCGTTGGCCGACCCCACGACCAGGAGGTCGTAGTCGTACATCAGTCGTTCTCCGATCCGAGTGATCCGGTGATCCGAGTGAACCCGAATGATCCGAGTGAACCGAGTGAGGTGGGCGGACGGTCGCCGCGACCGTCCGCCCGTGCACTCCCGTGCGCCTCTGTCAGCCCTCGAAGCCGGCCACGTTCTCCTTGGTGACCACCTTCACGGGCACCTTCACCGTCTGCTCCACCTTCTTGTCCTCGGCCGCCCGCAGCGCGTTCTGTACGGCGATCCTGCCCAGTTCCTTCGGCTGCTGCGCGACGGACGCGAACAACGTGCCCTGCTGGACCGCCTTCAGCCCGTCCGGCGTGCCGTCGAAGCCGACGACCTGGACCGACTTGCCCGCCTTGGAACCCAGCGCCTTGATCGCGCCGAGCGCCATCTCGTCGTTCTCCGCGAAGACGCCGTCGATGTCCGGGTGCGCCTGGAGCAGGTTGGTCATCACGTCCAGGCCCTTGGTGCGGTCGAAGTCCGCGGGCTGCTTGGCGACCACCTTGATCCCCGGGTACTCCTCGAGGCCGGCCGCGAAGCCCGCCCCGCGCTCCCGGCTGGCGGAGGTGCCGGCCTGGCCCTGGAGGATGGCGATCGTGCCCTTGCCGCCGAGCTTCTCGGCGAGGGCCTTGGCGCCCAGCTCACCGCCCTCGACGTTGTCGGAGGCGACCAGCGCGGCGGTCTCTGCGTCGTTGACGCCGCGGTCCACGGCGATGACGGGGATGTCGTCCTTGTTCGCCGAGCGCACCGAGGGGCCCGCGGCGTCCGAGTCCACCGGGTTGACGATGATCGAGGACAGGCCCTCGCTGGTGAAGTTCTGCAACTGGTTCGCCTGCTGGGAGGCGTCGTTCTGCGCGTCGGTGACGGTCAGGTCCACGCCCAGCTTCTTCGCCTGCTCCTCCGCCCCGTCCCTGATCTGCACGAAGAACGGGTTGTTCAGCGTCGACAGCGACAACCCGACCTTCTTCGACGTGCCGCCCGAGGATCCGTTGTGCAGCAGCGAGGTCGCGCCGACCACCGCGACGGCGACGACCGCCGCGACGACGTACGTCAGCGCCTGCTTGCCCCGGTTCCCGCCGCCGGAGGTCCCGGCCGCGGGGGTGGTCGCGCCGGCCTTGCGCCGCAGGGTGTCCAGGAGCACCGCCAGCGCGATGACCACACCGATGACGACCTGCTGCCAGAACGCGGAGACGGACAGCAGGTTGAGGCCGTTGCGCAGCACCGCGAGGATCAGCGCGCCGATCAGCGTGCCGGACGCCTTGCCGGTACCGCCCGCGAGCGAGGCACCGCCGATGACGACGGCGGCGATGGCGTCCAGTTCGTAGCCCTGCGCGGCCTGCGGCTGCGCGGAGGAGAGCCGGGAGGCGAGCACGATGCCCGCGGCGGCGGCGAACAGGCCGGAGAAGGCGTAGATGGCGAGCTTCTGCCGCTTGACCCGCAGCCCGGACAGCCGCGCGGCCTCCTCGTTGCCGCCGATGGCGTACATGGAGCGGCCGATGTAGGTCCGCCCGAGGACGAACGCGGTGATCAGCCCCATCACGATCATCACCAGCACCGGCACCGGCAGCCACCCGCCGAGCGTGTCCCCGAGGTGCGAGACCGACTCCGGGAAGGCGATGGGCGACCCCTGGGAGATGACCAGCGACAGACCGCGCCCGACCGACAGCATGGCGAGCGTCGCGATGAACGGCGGCAGCTTCCCGTACGAGATCAGGAAACCGTTCACCAGACCGCAGGCGATGCCCGTCGCGACGGCCAGCAGCACCGCGAGCGCGACCGGTATCCCGGCCTCGGTGGCGCTCCAGGCCAGCACGGTGGCCGACAGCGCGGCGACCGAGCCGACCGACAGGTCGATGCCCGCCGAGACGATGACGAAGGTGACACCGAAGGCGAGGATCGCCGTCACGGCCGCCTGGACGCCGACGTTGAGCAGGTTGTCGGCGGTCAGGAAGTCCCCGGAGAGCGCCGACATGGCGACGACGAGGACGATCAGCGCGGTCAGCGCGCCGTTCTCCAGCAGCAGGCGGCGCACACCGCCCGAGGCGCCCTGCGCGCCCGGCTTGCTCTTGAGCGTGTCAGTGGCCACGGTCGGCCTCCGTTCCGGTTCCATCGGTGTGGGGGGTGCTGACGGCGAGCGCCATGACGGCGTCCTGGGTGGCCCGCTCGGCGGGGAGTTCACCGGCGACCCGTCCCTGCGCCATGACGACCACCCGGTCGCTCATGCCGAGTACTTCGGGCAGATCGCTGGAGATCATGAGCACGGCGGCGCCGGCGGCCGTCAGTTCGTTGACGAGCTGGTAGATCTCGACCTTGGCGCCGACGTCGATGCCGCGCGTCGGCTCGTCGAGGATGAGCACCTTGGTGTCCGCCAGCAGCCACTTGCCGATGACGACCTTCTGCTGGTTGCCGCCGGAGAGGGTGCGCACGTGCTGGCCGAGACCGGCCATCCGCACACCGAGCTGCCCGGCGATCCGCTCCGCCGACGCACGCCGGCCCTTGAGGTCGACGAGCCCCGCGCGGGCGCTCGACCGAAGGGTGACGAGCCCGAGGTTCTCCTCGACCGACGCGTCCAGGACGAGCCCCTGCCCCTTGCGGTCCTCGGGCACCAGCCCGATCCCGGCGGCCATGGCGGCGTTCACGTCGTGCCGCCGCAGCGGCGCGCCCGCGACGTGCACGGTCCCGGCGTCGTAGGGGTCGGCGCCGAACACCGCGCGCGCCACCTCGGTCCGCCCGGCACCGACGAGGCCCGCGATGCCGACGACCTCACCGGCCCGCACCTCGAAGCCGACGTCGTGGAAGACACCGTCCCGGGTCAGCCCCTCCACCTTGAGCAGCGCCTCACCGGTGCCGGTGCGCTCACGCGGGTACTGCTGCTCGATCGACCGCCCGACCATGAGCCGTACCAGCTCGTCCTCGGGGGTGGAGGCGGGCACCTGGCCGACGCTGCGCCCGTCCCGGATGACGGTGACGCGGTCGCCGAGGGCGGTGATCTCCTCCAGGTGGTGCGTGATGAACACGATCCCGACGCCGTCCTCGCGCAGCCGCCGCACGATGGCGAACAGCTTCTCGACCTCCTCGGAGGTCAGCACGGCGGTCGGCTCGTCCATGATGAGCACGCGCGCCTCCAGGCTGAGCGCCTTGGCGATCTCGACCATCTGGAGCCGCGCGATGCCGAGTTCCCGCACGCGCGTGCGGGGGGACACGCTCAGGCCGACCCGCTTCAGCAGCACCTCGGCGTCCGCGTCCATCTTCTTCCGGTCGATCATTCCCAGGCGGCGCGGCTGCCGCCCCAGGAAGATGTTCTCGGCGACCGTCAGGTCGGGGACGAGGTTGAACTCCTGGTAGATGGTGGCGATCCCGAGGCGCTCGGAGTCCTGCGCACCGTGGATGCGCACCTCCTCGCCACCGGCCAGGATCCGACCGGCGTCGGGGGTGTACGCGCCGGAGAGCATCTTGATGAGGGTGCTCTTGCCCGCGCCGTTCTCACCGAGCAGCACGTGCACCTCGCCCCGGCGCAGGTCGAAGTCGACGCTGTCGAGCGCGACCACGCCGGGGAAGGTCTTGCGGATGCCCTCGATGCGCAGCAACTCGTCCGGACTGCGGCTGCTCACGGCGTACTCCTTCGTACGGGGGACGGGTGTTCCTGTGGGTTCGCCTCACCGCAGGAGCGGCGGACGACGAGCCGCGCGGGGAGGGTGACGGACTCGCCGGTCCGCCCCCCGATCCGGTCGACGAGCGCGCGGACGGCGGCCCGCCCGAGGTCGCGCGTGGGCTGGGCGATCGCGGTGACCGGCGGATCGGTGTGCACGAACCACGGGATGTCGTCGAACGCGGCGAGCGCGATGTCCTCGGGGACTCGAAGACCCCGGGCCCGTACGGCGTCCAGCGCGCCGAGCGCCATCAGGTTGTCGGCGGCGAAGACGACCTCGGGCGGCTCGGGCAGGGCGAGGAAGCCCTCGGTGACCCGGCGGCCGCTGTCCGCCTGGAAGTCGCCCTGCCCGATGTAGGCGCCGGGGAGGGGCAGCCCGTACGCGCCGAGCGCCTCGCGGAAGGCGTCGACGCGCTCGCGTCCGGTGGTGGTGGCGGCGGGCCCGGCGATGATCGCGAGCCGGCGGTGCCCGAGCCCGTGCAGGTGGGCGACGAGGTCCCGTACGGCGGCCCGCCCGTCCGACCTGACGACGGGGACGTCCACGCCGGGGATCCACCGGTCGACGAAGACCATGGGCGTCCCGGCCCGCGCGGCGGCCAGCATGTGCGGGGAGCCGCCGTCGGTGGGGGAGACGAGGAGCCCGTCGATCCGGCGGTCCAGCAGCGTCGTCACGTGGTGGTCCTGGAGATCGGGCCGCTCGTCGGCGTTGCCGATGATGACGCTGTAGCCGAGCGCGCGGGCCTCCTCCTCGACGGAGCGGGCCAGTTCCGTGAAGTACGGGTTCATGACGTCGCTGATGACCAGGCCGAGGGTGCGGGTCTGGTCGGTGCGCAGTGACCGGGCGACGGCGTTCGGGCGGTAGCCCAGCGTCTCGACCGCGGTCAGTACGCGGCGGCGCGCGGCGGCGCTGACCGACGGGTGGCCGTTGAGCGCGCGCGAGACCGTCGCGACGGAGACGCCCGCCTCGGCGGCGACGTCCTTGATGCTCGCCATCGCCGTTTCCACCTCCTCGTGGAATCGATTACACGGAGGATTGGAAACGATTGCAGGAGCTTGGGGCAAGGGGTGGTGCCGCGCCGAGACCCAATCGTGACCGGGTCTCGGCGCGGCTGCCGGCGACCTCGGCGGCTTCAGCGGCCTCAGCGCTTGAGCGTGAAGGTGAAGTCGCCGCTGAGTCGGGCGCCCAGCCGGACGGCCGAGACGACCTTCCCCTCCGCGGCCAGCCTTTCGACCTCGGCCCGGGAGAGACCGCACCCTTCGGCGATCAGCCGCACCGGCCGGACCGGGATCGGGGCGGCGAAGCGGACCGAGACGTCGATCACCTCGCGGTCCAGGTGGTCCGACCCCCCGGTGTCGAGGCGCCAGGCACCGGCCCAGTCGAGGGCGACGCGATTACGGCGCCGGACGCCAGGATCCTGGAGCAACTCCGCCGCCAGGGCGGGGTCGTTGCCGTGCAGCCGGTCCAGCAGCTCGGGCCGCACCGAGCGCACGCGCATGCGCTCGAAGACCGTGAGCTTGGCGGTGCCCCCGCAGGTGGTGCAGAGCACGAGGAGCCAGGCGTCGATGAGCTTGTGGTGGGCGTTGGCGCGGAATTTGCCGTTCGCCCGGAAGCGCCCGCCCCCGCACGCGTGGCAGCGGCGGAGGACGAGTGGCAGGCAAGTGGGCATGACAACCCAGTCGTTGAGCACAGGAGTACACCGGTTTCAGTGTGAGAATCCGCAGCGGAAAGCAGCACGGCGCACAGGTGCGACGCGCGACAGATCAGCACTCGGGGGGTCTCACGCGGTGTACAACGGCCCGCCCTTCACCAGACGACTCGGTCCGGCAGGAGGGTAGTTGCGCACGGCGGCGCGGCTCCACCGGTTTTCACCGGGGGAGCCGCGCCGCCGTCCGGCCGGGCAGGTCTCAGTCGAAGGCCGCGTCGAACTTGCCGGCCTCGTAGGAGCCGCCCGCCTGGTGGGTGATCACGGCGAGCCGGTTGGCCGCGTTGATCATGGCGACGGTGCCGACCAGTGAGGCGATCTGGTCGTCGTCGTAGTGCTTGCGCACCTGGGCCCAGGTCTCGTCGGACACGCCCTGGTGGGCGTCGGCGAGCCGGGTGCCCTCCTCGGCGAGGGCCAGCGCCGCCCGCTCGGCCTCGGTGAACACGGTGGACTCGCGCCAGGCCGCGACCAGGTGGAGCCGGACCGCGCTCTCCCCGGCGGCCGTGGCCTCCTTGGTGTGCATGTCGATGCAGTGCCCGCAGCCGTTGATCTGGCTGGCCCGCAGCGCCATCAGCTCCTGCGTGGACTTCGGCAGCGACGACTGCTGGAGCACCAGGGCGACGCCGGCGAACCGCTTGGCGAACCGGCCGCCGATCTCGTTCTCGAACAGGTTGAATCGGGTTTCCATGACCCCGTCCTCACTCTCGGTGCCGCGTTGACGCACACAAGACGCCGCCGCCCCGGACCCTGTGACGGGAGGCGGGTGTGACCTGGAACACCGGCGGGGGATGTCACAGACCGGCGGTGGCCGGCGTCCTGTGCGCGTGACACCGTCGAAGGCGAACGAGCGGAAGCAGCTGGTCATGAGCGAGTACGGCAGCCACGAACAGGACGCGACGACCGGGGCGGGCGCGGGCGACGAACGCACGGACCCCGGGGGCGGCCCCCCGGACCCCGCCACCGAGGCCTTCGTCGCCCACCGCAACCTCCTCTTCACCGTCGCCTACGAGATGCTCGGCTCGGCCGCCGACGCCGAGGACGTCCTCCAGGAGACCTGGTTGCGCTGGGCGGGCGTCGACCTCGACTCGGTGCGCGACCGGCGCGCCTACCTGGTCCGGATCACCACGCGCCAGGCACTGACCCGGCTGCGCACGCTCGGCCGCCGCAAGGAGTCCTACGTCGGCGAGTGGCTGCCCGAGCCGCTGCTCACCACCCCCGACGTGGCCGAGGACATCGAACTGGCCGACAGCGTCTCGATGGCGATGATGCTGGTCATGGAGACGCTCACGCCGACCGAGCGGGCGGTGTTCGTGCTGCGCGAGGTGTTCGCCCTGGAGTACGACGAGATCGCCGATGCCGTCGACAAGACCCCGGCCGCCGTCCGTCAGACCGCGCACCGGGCCCGCGCGCATGTGGCGGCCCGCCGGCCGCGCGGCGTCGTCTCCCGCGCCGAGAGCCGGGACGCGCTGGATGCGTTCCAGCGGGCCGTGCGGACGGGCGACCTGCAGGGCCTGCTCGACATCCTCGCCCCGGACGTCGTCATGCTGGGCGACGGCGGCGGCATCAAGCAGGCCATCCTGCGGCCCGTCATGGGAGCCGACAAGGTGGCCCGCCTGCTGCTCGGCGGCCTGGTCAAGCTGCCCGTCGCGATGTCGATGCACCCGGCCCAGGTCAACGGCCACCCGGCCCTGGTCATCCGCCTCGACGGCGAACTGGACACGGTCATGGCGGTGCGCTTCGACGACGGCCGCATCTCCGGCCTGTACGCGGTGCGCAACCCCGAGAAGCTCACACGCATGGAACGGGAGACCACCCTGCACCGCTGACTACTGGGGCTGGGGCTGGGGCTGGGGCGCGTATCCCCGGTCTCCCGCAGCGTCTTGAGCCCGGAGACGAGGGCGGGCCCGTGCCGGATCATCTCGCGCACGGTGCTGCCGTCCTCGAACCCGTTGGCCCGGGCCCTCTCGGGCGTGAAGGTGTGCCAGGCGTGGAAAGGGTGTCCGGTCAGCGGTCCATCCACTCCGGCAGCCATACGTCGTCCGGGGTGCTCTGCCTCGAAGAGCGCAGATGGTCGCGCAGTGCGGTCAGTACGGGGTGCCGGTCTCCGGTCCGGGACAGCAGCATGTGCGCGTACACCGGGGTCGGTTCGCGCAACGGGATGCGGCGCAGGTCGTGGGTGTGGGGCCACAGGTACCGGTCCCCGCCGCCGACGAGGGTGGCCAGCGAGGCCGAGTCGGCCAGCGCGTCCATCAGGGCCTCGTCACCGAAGTTGGGGCCGAGCGCGTCGATGCTCAGACCAAAGGCCTCGGACAGTGCCTGATAGAACGCCGCCCACTCCGTGCCCGGCCTGATCCCGGGGATCCAGATGCGGTGGCCGGCCAGGTCCGCGGGCTTGACCCACGGGGCGTTCGCCAACGGGTGGCCGGGCCCGACCAGGACCTCCAGCGGTGCGTCCAGGAGCCGTTCGGCGCTGATCCCGGCTGGGACCTGGTCCGCCGGCAGGGCGCGGAAGGACGCGTCGACGGTCCCTTCGAGCACCGCTTGGGCGGCCTGGGCGGCGTTCTCGTCGCTCAGTGTGACCGCGTCCAGGTTCATCTCGGGGCGGGGGCGGTAGAACCGGTAGACGGCCTGGGCCGGAGCGATGCGCCGGTTGAGGACGTCGATGCGCAAGGGCCGGCTTCCGGGGCGCACGGCCTGTTCGGCCCGCTCGACGGCCGCGAGGACCTTCCTGGCGTGCGGCAGGAAGACCTGCCCGTCCAGGCTCAGCCGGGAGCCTCGCGAGGTGCGCACCAGGAGCGTGGCCCCGAGGTGTCGCTCCAGGGTCGCGATCCGCTTGGAGACCGCCTGCTGGCTGATTCCGAGTTCGTCCGCCGCCGCCTGGAACTGGCCGGTCCCGGCGACTGCCGCGAACGTCCGCAGCGCTTCCACATCCACGTCTTCAACCTACTGCCACAACAGGTGGTTGTTTCTGGCAGGTCTGCGGTTGTTTGATCACGCACTCTTCAGGGTGGTGGGATCGTCGCATGTCCACCCGCACAGAGCAGGTCATGTATGTCCAAACACCCGAGTTCGCATGCCATGCGGAGCGCATCGAAGAGGTGACCGACGCGACGTCTCGACTGAACGTGCTGCCGTTCAGCGACAGCAAAGGTCGTGCGGAACTACTTTCTGTTGTGTTCGGTGGCCCGCTCCCGGAGTCGGTGACGATCTACCCGCCGTTCTTCACCGAGTACGGGCTGAACACGACGTTCGGGAAGAACGTCTTCGTCAACCAGGGATGCACGTTCATGGACAAGGGCGGCATCCGCATCGGCGACGGTGTCATGATCGCCCCGAAGGTCAGTCTCATCACCGGAGGGCACCCTCTGCCGCTCGCCGAGCGTCGCGAGTACCTCTCCTTCGCCCCGATCGTCATCGAGGACGACGTCTGGATCGGGACGTCGGCCGTGATCCTGCAGGGGGTGACCATCGGTGCCGGTGCGGTCGTCGCCGCTGGTGCGGTGGTCAGTCGTGATGTTCCTGCCGGCACCCTGGTCGGGGGAGTCCCTGCCCGGGTGATCAAGACGGTCGACTGAACCGGGCAGGGCCGACATCGGCGGATCGCGGGCGGCCTCACCAGGTGGCCGGCCGCCCGCGTTTCCTGCCACACGGCTTGGGTGTCCCATCGCGGGGCTGAAGCCGGCGACGCCCGGCTACGCGCGCTCCTGGGAACCGCGGGGACGACCTCACTCGCCGGTGGCCCGCGTGAAGGTCATGAACGCCGCGCCGCTGTCGAGCACGGTGCGGCCGGTGAGTTGCCAGCCGCGCGGATCGAACGTGGCCTTGTCGGAGAAGAGCGGAATTCCGGCGCCGATGGTCAGCGGTGCCATCTTGAGGATGAGCCGGTCGATCTCGCCGTACAGGGCGCCGGCCAGTTCCGCGCCGCCGATCAGCCAGATGTCCTTGCCGTCCTCCCGCTTCAGCTGACGCACCTTGTCCACGGGGTCGCCGGCGACCAGTTCGACGGCCGGGTCCGGGCTCTCGGTGAGGGTCCGGGAGAAGACCAGGTGACGCAGGTGGGGGTAGGCGTCGGTGATGCCCGCCTTGAGGCCGATCTCGTAGCTGCGCCGTCCTTCCAGGACGGTGTCGAAGTGTGTGCCGGGCGCGGTGACGGACAGCGCCGCCCGGGCCTGGACGGGCAAGGTCTCCGGGTACTCCGTCACCAGGTGCCGGATGTAGTCCTCGGGGATCGGCCAGAAGCCGTCCGGGCCCGTGGGGTCGGCGCCGTCCGGGCCCGCGATGAAGCCGTCCAGCGTGGTGGCGATGTAGTACACGAGCTTTCGCACGCGGTGCTCCTTCGTTCGGTCTGCGTGATCGGATCGGAATCAGGAGGGGTCCGGTGCGGCCCATTCGACGAGCTGGACGACGACCCCGTTGGGGTCGGTGACCTGGAACAGGCGCTCTCCCCACGGCTCTTCGCGCAGCGGCATCGTGATGTCGACGCCCTCGGAGCGCAGTCGCTTCTCCTCCGCTTCGAGCCCGGTGACGGTGAAGGCGAGGATCAGTCCGTCGGCGTGCCGGTCGCGCTGGTCGGGCGGCAGGACGTCGATGCCCCGCCGGAGCAGGACGATGTCGACGGCGGCATCGTCACGGGTGAGGGAGGCGAATCCCTCGGCCGCGGCCTGCTCCTGGTAGCCGAGGTGCTCGGTGAAGAAGCGGCGGGAGGCGGCGACGTCTTCGACCGTGAGAGACACGGTGGAGGCGGTGATCCTCAAGCGGGGTTTCCTTCCCTGGAGAGCTGATCTTACGTCGGTAGTAAGATTACTTCCATGCGCTCAGTGCTGTAAACCTATTTTTACTACGGAGGTAAGATTCGCCTCATGGAGATGGAGACGAGGACGAGCCCCCCGGCGAGTGCCACCGCAGCCGACGCCACCGCCCCACCTGGCCTGCGCGAGGCGAAGAAGCGGGAGACGCGACAGCTGATCTCCGACCACGCGACCCGGCTCTTCATCGAGCAGGGCTTCGAGGACACCACCATCGCCGAGATCGCGGCGGCGGCCCGCGTCGCGAAGAAGACGGTGACCAACTACTTCGCGCGCAAGGAGGACTTGGCCCTCGACCACCAGGACGAGTTCAGCGCCACGCTGGCGCGCACCGTGGCCTCCCGCCGCCCCGGGGAGTCCGCCCTCGCGGCGCTTCGCCGTGCCTTCGACTCCTCTGTCGCGGCGCAGGACCCGGTCGCCGGATTCGCGGGCCCCGAGTTCTCCCGCATGGTCGACGACAGCCCCACGTTGTCGGCGTGCCTGCGCACCCTGCACGACCGGCGCGAGCAGGCGCTGGCCGAGGCCCTCGCCGAGGCCGTCGGCGCACGGCCCAACGACATGACCGTCCGCACCGTCGCCGCGCTGCTCGGCGCCGTGCACCGCGTCCTGTTCCAGCGCATTCAGGACCTCACCCTGGCCGGACACACACACGACGAGATCGCCGAGACCGTCGCGAAGGAAGCGGCACGCGCCTTCGGTCTTCTCGAACCGGCCATCCACGACTACGCGATCGCCTGAGGCCGAGAGCGCCGACCACTCGGCCTGTCGGTGGCTCCCGGTAGCCTCCTTCCAGGACTCGGAACGGGGACGCGAAGGGGCAGGTGGGGCGGTGTCCGGCGCGGGAAGCGGTGCGGACCGGGGGAGCCGGGCGGGCCTCGCCGAAGTCACCGGCGTCCTGGAACGCATCACGTACGCCAACGAGGAGAACGGCTACACGGTCGCCCGCGTCGACACCGGCCGCGGCGCCGGTGACCTGCTCACCGTCGTCGGCGCGCTGCTCGGCGCGCAGGCCGGGGAGTCCCTGCGGATGGAGGGACGCTGGGGGTCGCATCCCCAGTACGGCAAGCAGTTCCACGTGGAGAACTACACGACCCTCCTGCCGGCCACCATCCAGGGCATCCGGCGCTACCTCGGCTCCGGCCTGGTCAAGGGCATCGGGCCGGTCTTCGCCGACCGCATCACACAGCACTTCGGACTCGACACCCTCACCGTCATCGAGGAGGAGCCCAAGCGGCTCATCGAGGTCCCCGGCCTCGGACCCAAGCGGACCAAGAAGATCGCCGACGCCTGGGAGGAGCAGAAGGCGATCAAGGAGGTCATGGTCTTCCTCCAGACCGTCGAGGTGTCGACGTCGATCGCGGTCCGCATCTACAAGAAGTACGGCGACGCCTCCATCTCCGTCGTGAAGAACCAGCCGTACCGCCTGGCCGCCGACGTCTGGGGCATCGGCTTCCTGACCGCCGACAAGATCGCCCAGTCCGTCGGCATCCCGCACGACAGCCCGGACCGGGTGAAGGCGGGCCTCCAGTACGCGCTCTCGCAGGCGACCGACCAAGGGCACTGCTATCTCCCCGAGGAGAGGCTCATCGCCGACGCGGTGAAGCTGCTCCAGGTGGACACCGGCCTCGTCATCGAATGCCTCGCCGAACTGGCGGCCGAGCCGGCCGAGGACGGCGACGACCCCGGCGTGGTGCGGGAGCGGATCCCCGACCCGGAGGGCGGCGAGCCCGTCACCGCCGTCTACCTCGTCCCCTTCCACCGCGCCGAGCTGTCCCTCTCCGCCCAGCTGCTCCGCCTCCTGCGCACCGACGAGGACCGGATGCCCGGCTTCCAGGACGTGGCCTGGGACAAGGCGCTGGGATGGCTGAAGCAGCGCACGGGCACCGACCTCGCCCCCGAGCAGGAGGCCGCCGTCAGGCTCGCCCTCACGGAGAAGGTCGCCGTCCTCACCGGCGGACCCGGCTGCGGCAAGTCCTTCACCGTCCGCTCGATCGTCGAACTGGCCCGTGCCAGGAAGGCGAAGGTGGTGCTCGCCGCCCCGACCGGCCGGGCCGCCAAGCGCCTCGCCGAGCTGACCGGCGCCGAGGCGTCGACCGTGCACCGCCTGCTGGAGCTGAAGCCGGGCGGCGATGCCGCCTACGACCGGGACCGGCCGCTCGACGCCGACCTCGTCGTGGTCGACGAGGCATCCATGCTCGATCTCCTCCTCGCCAACAAACTCGTCAAAGCCGTCCCCCCGGGCGCCCACCTGCTGCTCGTCGGTGACGTCGACCAGCTCCCCAGCGTCGGCGCCGGGGAGGTGCTGCGGGACCTGCTCGCCGACGGCGGCCCCGTCCCGGCCGTCCGCCTCACCCGGGTGTTCCGGCAGGCCCAGCAGTCCGGCGTCGTCACCAACGCCCACCGCATCAACGCCGGGCAGCACCCCGTCACCGACGGCATGAAGGACTTCTTCCTCTTCGTCGAGGACGACACGGAGGAGGCCGGCCGCCTCACCGTGGACGTCGCCGCCCGCCGCATCCCCGCCAGGTTCGGCCTCGACCCGCGCCGGGACGTGCAGGTCCTCGCTCCCATGCACCGCGGACCGGCCGGCGCGGGCACGCTGAACGGACTGCTCCAGCAGGCCGTCACCCCGGGCCGTCCCGACGTGCCGGAGAAGCGGTTCGGCGGCCGTGTCTTCCGGGTCGGCGACAAGGTCACCCAGATTCGCAACAATTACGAGAAGGGTGAGAACGGCGTCTTCAACGGCACCGTCGGCGTGGTCACCTCACTCGACCCGGTGGACCAGCGCCTCACCGTACTGACGGACGAGGACGAGGAGGTTCCGTACGAATTCGACGAACTGGACGAACTGGCCCACGCCTACGCGGTGACCATCCACCGTTCCCAGGGGAGCGAGTACCCGGCGGTCGTCATCCCGGTGACCACCGGCGCCTGGATGATGCTCCAGCGGAACCTGCTGTACACGGCGGTCACCCGGGCCAAGAAGCTGGTCGTCCTCGTCGGTTCCCGCAGGGCGATCGGACAGGCGGTGCGCACGGTCTCGGCCGGCCGGCGCTGTACGGCGCTCGACTTCCGGCTGGCGGGCCCTCGCCCCTGAAACCTTCCGGTAAACCTCTCGACCCGTGTGAAAAAAATGATCGATCAAACGAGTCGCAAAGGTCACAGAGCACTTCCGGAAGCGGGAAAGAGGGGGCAGGATGAGCAAGTTGGCGGCACTGAGTGCCGCCGATAGGCCCGATGGTCGACCCCGAGTGCACTCTCCTGAGCCAAGTGGGGGATGGTAGAGACAGTCAGGGCACCTCGAAGATGAGGCACTACGTCGGTGAGGGAAGACGTGAGCGAGCACACCAACAACTCGGTAGTACTGCGGTACGGCGACGACGAGTACACCTACCCGGTGATCGACAGCACCGTCGGTGACAAGGGCTTCGACATCGGGAAGCTCCGCGCCCAGACCGGTCTGGTGACGCTGGACAGCGGCTACGGCAACACCGCCGCCTATAAATCCGCCGTCACCTATCTGGACGGCGAGGCCGGCATCCTCCGGTACCGCGGCTACCCGATCGAGCAGCTGGCCGAGCGCTCCTCCTTCGTGGAGGTCGCCTACCTGCTGATCAACGGCGAGCTGCCCACCGTCGACCAGCTCTCCTCGTTCAAGGACGACATCACGCAGCACACCCTGCTGCACGAGGACGTCAAGAACTTCTACAAGGGCTTCCCGCGCGACGCCCACCCGATGGCCATGCTGTCGTCGGTGGTCTCGGCGCTGTCGACCTTCTACCAGGACAGCCACAACCCGTTCGACGAGCGCCAGCGCAACCTTTCCACCATCCGGCTGCTCGCGAAGCTTCCGACGATCGCGGCCTACGCGTACAAGAAGTCGATCGGTCACCCGTTCGTCTACCCCCGCAACGACCTCGGCTACGTCGAGAACTTCCTGCGGATGACCTTCTCCGTGCCGGCGCAGGAGTACGAGCTCGACCCGATCGTCGTCTCCGCCCTGGACAAGCTGCTGATCCTGCACGCGGACCACGAGCAGAACTGCTCGACCTCCACGGTCCGCCTGGTCGGCTCCTCGCAGGCGAACATGTTCGCCTCGATCTCCGCCGGCATCAACGCGCTCTGGGGCCCGCTGCACGGCGGCGCCAACCAGTCGGTGCTGGAGATGCTGGAAGGCATCCGCGACGCCGGCGGTGACGTCGACTCCTTCATCCGCAAGGTGAAGAACAAGGAGGACGGCGTCCGCCTGATGGGCTTCGGCCACCGGGTCTACAAGAACTTCGACCCGCGCGCCAAGATCATCAAGGCCGCCGCGCACGACGTGCTCTCCGCCCTCGGCAAGTCCGACGAGCTGCTGGACATCGCCCTGAAGCTGGAGGAGCACGCGCTCTCCGACGACTACTTCGTCTCGCGCAGCCTCTACCCGAACGTCGACTTCTACACCGGTCTGATCTACCGGGCCATGGGCTTCCCGACCGAGATGTTCACGGTCCTGTTCGCCCTCGGCCGCCTCCCGGGCTGGATCGCCCAGTGGCACGAGATGATCAAGGAGCCGGGTTCCCGCATCGGCCGCCCGCGCCAGATCTACACCGGCGTCGTCGAGCGCGATTTCGTCCCGGTCGAGGAGCGCTGAGCCGCAAGGCACCCCCGCACGCGCACCAGGAGAGTCCCGCACCGCCCGGAGCGGTACGGGACTCTCTCGTGTCCGGAGTGCGCGCGCACCGGGACGTCCCTGCCCCGGAACAGCAGAAGGCGCCCTGGCGCCGGTCCCCCCACGGGCCGACGATCCAGGGCGCCTTCCCATGTCCCGGTGCGGATTCCCCCCACGGGATCCGGCCGGGCGTCTGTGAGGACAGCGCCTGAATTCGCTGTGTCGTGCTCGTACGCGTCGTGCTCGTACGTGTCATGCGTCCATACGTGTCGTGCGTTCGTACTGTCGTGCGGTCTGCCGGGACAGCGCACGCCCGGGAGGGCCGCTCAAAGCTTCCCGGTGTACGTGTCCCGGCAACGCAGCTCTGGGAAAGTCCCCCAAGACATCCCCAGATGCCAGGTGGCGCCCCCCAAGACGCTCCCTGACATCGCCAACTTAGACCTTCGAACCCCTTCGATGGTTACGTTCGCATCACTGTGATCTGCGTCTCTTGCATATGCTGCATATGTCCCTTACTGGCGCAAGGGCCCCGATACGTCGACCGGGACTCCAGCGTAAGGAAGATGCGCGAGCCTTGTGAAGAGCTTATGTGAGGTACGTGCCGGACTCCAGAGGGGCCACCGCATCGAGACCTCAGTGAAACGCCCGCAGCCGCAGGCTGTTGGTGACCACGAACACCGAGGAGAAGGCCATCGCCGCGCCCGCGATCATCGGGTTCAGCAGCCCGGCGGCGGCCAGCGGCAGCGCGGCCACGTTGTAGCCGAAGGCCCACACGAGGTTTCCCTTGATCGTCGTGAGCGTCCGCCGGGACAGCCGGATCGCGTCCGCCGCCACCCGCAGGTCACCGCGGACCAGCGTCAGGTCGCCCGCCTCGATCGCCGCGTCCGTCCCCGTGCCCATCGCCAGCCCCAGATCGGCGGTGGCGAGCGCGGCCGCGTCGTTGACGCCGTCCCCGACCATGGCGACCGTACGGCCCTCGGCCCGCAGCCGCTCCACCACGGCGACCTTCTCCTCGGGCAGCACCTCGGCGATCACCTCGTCGATGCCGACGGCGGCGGCGACGGACTCGGCGACGCGCCGGTTGTCGCCGGTCAGCAGCACGGGCGTGAGGCCCAGCCGCCGCAGCTCGGCCACCGCCTCGGCGCTGGTCTCCTTGACGGCGTCCGCCACGGCGAGGACCCCGCGCGCCGCGCCGTCCCAGCCGACCACGACGGCCGTACGGCCCCTGCTCTCGGCCTCGTCCCTGGCGCGGGCCACGTCGGGCGGCAGCTCGTCGTGGAGGCGCCCCACGGCCACCTCACGGCCCTCCACGCGACCGCGCGCGCCGCGCCCGGGGACGTTCGCGAACTCCCCGACGTCCGGCAGCGGGCCGACCCGCTCCTCGGCACCGGCGGCGACCGCGCGGGCGACCGGGTGCTCGGAGGCGTGCTCGACGGCGCCCGCGAGCCGCAGCACCTCCTCCTCGCCGGTGCCCTCGGCGGCGTACACCTCGTGCAGGGTCATCCGGCCGGTGGTGACGGTGCCGGTCTTGTCCAGGACGACCGTGTCGACCCGCCGGGTGGACTCCAGGACCTCGGGGCCCTTGATGAGGATGCCGAGCTGGGCACCCCGGCCGGTGCCCACCATGAGGGCGGTCGGCGTGGCCAGGCCCAGCGCGCACGGGCAGGCGATGATCAGTACGGCGACGGCGGCGGTGAACGCGGCGACGGCGTCCCCGGTCGCCCCCAGCCACCCGCCGAAGGTGGCGGCGGCGATCAGCAGCACGACGGGCACGAAGACCCCGGACACCCGGTCGGCCAGCCGCTGCACCTCTGCCTTGCCGCTCTGCGCGTCCTCCACGAGCCGCGCCATCCGGGCCAGCTGGGTGTCCGCGCCGACCCGGGTCGCCTCGACCACCAGCCGGCCCCCGGCGTTGACCGTGGCGCCCGTGACGGCGTCGCCGACGCCCACGTCGGCCGGCACGGACTCGCCGGTCAGCAGTGAGGCGTCCACCGCCGAGGCGCCCTCGGCCACCGTCCCGTCGGTGGCGATCTTCTCGCCCGGCCGGACGACGAACCGGTCGCCCACCGCCAGCCGGGCCACCGGTATCCGCACCTCGCGGCCCTCGCGCAGGACGGCGACGTCCTTCGCGCCCAGCTCCATCAGCGCCCTCAGCGCGGCCCCGGCCCGGCGCTTGGAGCGGGCCTCCAGCCAGCGCCCGAGCAGGAGGAAGACGGTGACCCCGGCGGCGGCCTCCAGGTAGATCGCGGAGGCGCCGTCGGTGCGGGAGACGGTGAGGTCGAAGCCGTGCCGCATGCCCGGCATGCCCGCGTCCCCGAAGAACAGCGCCCACAGCGACCACCCGAACGCCGCGAGCGTGCCGAGCGAGACCAGCGTGTCCATGGTGGCCGCGCCGTGCCGGACGTTGGTCCAGGCGGCGCGGTGGAACGGCAGCCCGCCCCAGACGACGACCGGCGCGGCCAGGGTGAGCGAGAGCCACTGCCAGTTGTCGAACTGGAGCGCCGGGACCATCGCGAGCAGCACCACGGGGGCGGCGAGCAGGGCGGAGACGACCAGACGTCCGCGCAGGGCGGCCGACTCGGGATCGGCGGCGGGTCCGGACGCCGCCGCGTCCTCGGGACTCTCCGGCTCCGGCGGCGGCGCGGGCTCCTCGGCGGTGTACCCGGTGCGTACGACGGTGGTGATCAGGTCGGCGACGGTGGTGGTCGCCGGGTGCGTGATCCGGGCCTTCTCGGTCGCGTAGTTCACCGTGGCGGTGACGCCGTCCATGCGGTTGAGCTTCTTCTCGACCCGGGCCGCGCAGGCGGCGCAGGTCATCCCGCCGATGAGCAGCTCGACCTCGGCGAGGTCGGGTTCGGCGGCCTGGGCGGTCGTGGCGGTGTCCGCGGTGGTGCTGGTCATGGGCCGGGCTCCAGACGGGTCCGGCCGGACCGTACGCGGCCCGGCCGGGGGACGGTGGCTGCTGCGGGGCGCCGGTGCTCAGGCCCGGCCGACGAGCTCGAAGCCGGCCTCGTCCACGGCGGCGCGTACGGCGTCGTCGTCCAGCGGTGCCCCGGAGGCGACGGTGACCTCGCCGGTGGACGCGACGGCCCGTACCGAGGTGACGCCCGCGATCTCGGAGATCTCGCCGGAGACGGCGCCCTCGCAGTGTCCGCAACTCATTCCGCTCACCTTGTAGACGGTGGTGACGGAGCCCTGGGTGTCGGTCTGGGCGGTCATGTCGTTACTCCTCGTCGGGGTGTGCACGGCGGGTACCCGTGGCCCAGCGTGGACCACGTACCCCACTGTACCCCTAGGGGGTATGGAAGCGGACCCCGCCGGGCCTCACCCGGCCTCACCCGTCACGCGCGACGCCTCCGTGGGCGGCCCACTCGTGGTCGAGGACCGCCATCAGGACGTCGTCCACCCACACGCCGTCGCGCAGGGCCGCCTCCCGGCGTATCCCCTCCACCACGAAGCCGGCCTTCTCGTACACCCGGCGGGCCCGCGGGTTGTGGGCGTAGACCTCCAGTTGGACGCGGTGCAGGCCGACCCGCTCGAACGCGTGCCCGACGATGAGCCGGGTCGCCTCGCTGCCCAGACCCCGGCCGCGGCCCTGGGCCCCGATGAGGGTGCGGAAGGTGCAGCTGCGGGCGGCCGGGTCCCAGTCGTACAGGACGACCTCGCCGACGAGCTCGCCGGTCGCGCGGTCGGTGACGGCGAGGTCGAGGCGGTCGGGGTCGGCGGTGCGCACGCCGTACCAGGAGCGCAGCCGTTCCCGGGTGAGCTCGGTGCTGGGTTCGAACGTGAAGCGGACGACCTCGGGGTCGTTGACGATCTCCCACATCACGTCCGCGTCCCGCGCGGTGAACGGCCGCAGGACGGTCCGCTCGCCGGTGAGGACGGGTTTCTCTGAGAAGTCCATGGGCGGCACTGTGCCTCACGCGGCGGTGGGGCACAGAACGGTTTTCTCCCGCGCGGCCCGGCCCCGCTACCGGTTCCGGTTGCGTGGCCGGGACGCCACCCAGGCCCGGATCGTGTCCGCGTACCAGTAGGGCTTGCCGCCCTCCACGTGGTCGGGCGGCGGCAGCAGTCCGTGCTTGCGGTAGGACCGCACGGTGTCGGGCTGCACCCGGATGTGGGCCGCGATGTCCTTGTAGGACCAGAGCCTTCGGTCGGTCACTAGTCGCACCTCCCCGCGCGCGCCGCGGCGGCGGCCGGGGACGGCCACCGGGGGGAGCCGGGCGCTGCGCTGGCGATCACCAAGCGTGTGCCGGGTGAACGACCGGGAGTGATGGCCGGAGAGGGCCCGTGCGCGCCTGTGACGGAAGGCCCGTGGAGGCGCGACAGTTGTGACACGACGGTGGTACTTGTGACACGGTCGTGGCCCCGGGTCCGTAATATCCGCCGCTTGTCGGTTTGTTGTGGAACAGCGGGCGGACTGGTGCCCGAGGGTGGCATCGAAGGCGGTACCCATAACTCTGCTGGGATCCCTTGCGTTTCATGGGGTGCGGGTGAGTGCCCGCGAATTGTCAGGAAGGCAAAAACCCATGGGACTGGCTACCCGAAACGGTGTACTCGCCGCCGCCGCGTCCGGCGTGATGGCCCTGGCACTACCGGTGTCCTCGGCATTCGCGGCCGACGGAGCCGGCGCCGACGCTGCGGCGGACGGCTCGCCCGGGCTGATCTCCGGCAACGCCATCCAGGTCCCGGTGGACGTGCCGGTGAACATCTGCGGAAACACGGTGGACGTCGCGGGGCTGCTCAACCCGGCCGCGGGCAACTCCTGCGCTAACAAAAGCGGTGCGAAGAAAGGCAGTTCGCAGAGCAGCAGCGGATCGGCCTCCAGCGGCAGTTCCCCGGAGAGCGGCGGAGAGGCGGCCTCCAGCGGGGCGTCGGCTCAGAGCCACACCGCCGACTCGCCCGGCCTGCTCTCCGGCAACGGTCTTCAGCTCCCGGTCGACCTGCCGGTGAACGTGTCCGGGAACAGCGTCAGTGTGGTCGGCCTGGGCAACCCGGTCTTCGGAAACGAGTCGGTCAACGGCCCCGACGACCAGACCCGCCCGGCCCCGGACACCTCGGCGCCGAAGCCGGCCGCCCCGGAGCGGACGGTCCCGAGCACCCCGGCACCGGAGACCCCGGTCCACGCCTGGACCCAGCCCGGCTCCGAGTCGGCCATGCTGGCCCACACCGGAGCGGACCTCACGGTCGGCGCCGCCGCCGGGAGCGCCGCGCTTCTCCTTGCGGGTGGTGTCCTGTACCGCCGCTTCCGCCCGGACCCCACCCGCTGACCCGGACGCAGCGACAAACGGGCACCGGAAGGGATGTCGACTCCCTCCGGTGCCCGTGACGTGCTGCGCCGCACTGACCCCGGCGCCTGGCCGGGGGAGACGTCAGAGCGCCTGGCTGTTGCAGCCCATGTCGGAACCGAGGTGGTTCTGCTGCGCGCCGGGGTTGCCCTCGCCGTTCAGGATGTTGCCCGCCAGGCCGGTGAGGGCACCGACGCTGCCGAGCACCTCGATGTTCATGTCGTGCGAACGGCACTCGGTGCCCTGCGTGATGTCGAGGTCGCTGCCCCAGTCATTGGCGACGGCGGTGGTGGCGCTGAGGGCGCCGACGCTGCCGAGCAGGGCGCTCACGAGGACGGCCTTCTGGAACGTACGCATGGGGGTTCTCCGTTGGTCGAGCGGATGGGGTGTCGGAACAGAGGAGTGACGATTGCGGGCGGCTGCGCCGGAGGGCCGTCAGCCGAGTCGGGGGAGCCCCAGTTGGCCGAGCGGAGGTGCCGCGACCTGTCCGAGGCCGACCGGCGACAGCTGCGGTGCGTCCGCCGGCGAGATCTGCGGGTTGAGGATCGGGTTCACCTGAGGGTTCACCTGGGGGTTCACCTGCGGGGCGACCTGGGTCGGGGGCTCTGCCGCGAGGCCTTGGGGCATGGCCACCTGGGGGGCGACCTGTGGCATCACCTGCGGCACGACCTGAGGAACGACCTGAGGCTGCGTGGGGGCGGCCTGGGGCGCCTGCATGGGAGCCGCCTGCATGGGAGCCGCCTGCGGCTGGTAAGGCGAGGTGGAGGCCTGCGCCGTCCCGTGCGAGGAGGCCGCGGCGTAGGCGTGGCCCGTCTGTTGGGGCGCCGGCGGAGCGTACGGCTGGGGTGCCGGCTGGGCGTACGGCTGGGGCGCCGGCGGAGCGTACGGCTGGGGCGCCGGCTGGGGCGCCGGCTGGGCGTATGGCTGGGGTGCCGGCTGGGCGTATGGCTGGGGTGCCGGCTGGGCGTACGGCTGGGGCGCCGGCGCAGCGTAGTGCTGTTGCTGCGGCGTGGCGGTGGCCTGAGCCGTCCCCTGCGTCCCGGCCGCGGCGTAGGGGCCGGTCGGCTGGGGCGGCGGGGCGGCGTGCGTGGCGGGGTAGTCAGGAGTCGATGCTGGAACGGCACCGACTTGTCCGACGGGTGCGGCGTGGCTGGCGCCGGCGCCGGCGGCGGTCAGACCGCCGGCTGCTGCCACCACGAGCGCGACCTTGTGAAGCTTGCGCATGAAACCCTCGGCCCTTCGATACCTGAACTGGAAATCCACTGAATTCAGCGCGTCACGCGTGCAGTCGGCGCGAGACTCGCACCGCATCGTCGGCAGCGGTCACAGTGAGCAGCACACGGACTATGCGTCGGAGTCAGCAGCGAATCGCCTTCTCCCCTGCTCAGGTCCACGGCCGCTGCCCTCCCCACGGGGAACGAGGGTTTCCTCGTTCTGGTCACGGCACGTGAAAGTCCGTCACCCATTTGCCGCTGTCCGAAAGGGAGTTGACGGCAGGGTCGTGCACCCCTTGCGGCAAACGGGTGACGGCGGCGCCGCACCCGTATCCGGGCTCTCGCCCACCTCGTTCCGCACGGGGCAGGAACGACGCTCTATTGCGGCCGCCCAAGGCAGCAGTGCAGATCAACTGCGCTTTCGTATCGAGCATTTCGCCCAGTCCGTGCACAGGTTCAATGAAGGGCCAAAGGATTTCATGCGCAAGCTTCAGCACGTCGCGCTCATCGTCGCAGCGGCCGGCGGTCTGACCGCCGCCGGGGCCGGACCCAGCGCCGCTGTGACTCCGGTCGGCCACAACGGTGCTGTGCCGACGCCGGTTTCACAGCCTGACGCCCAGGCCGCCTCGGCCAGTTCGGCGCAGGCGTCCGTGCAGTCGTACGGCTCGCCGGCGCCGCAGCAGGCGGCTCCCCAGCGGGGTACCACGGTCAGCCCGCAGGTCAACCCTCAGCTGAACCCGCAGATCAGCCCCCAGGTTTCTCCGCAGGCCCCGCAGCCGAAGCAGGGTGGCCCGGTGCAGCAGGCCAACCTGTTCCGTCCGTCCCAGGAGTGCAGCCCGCAGAACCTGCTCGCCGCCAATGTGCCGGTCGCGCTGCTCGCCGCCTCGCAGACCCGGGGGGTCGACTGCACCCAGGCCAACAGCCAGGCGAACTCCCTCGCCAGCGCGCAGGCGCAGTAGGGCAGTCGGCTGCCGGGCGGCGGGGCCGGGGATGCGCGATAGGTCTTTTGGGTGTATTTGCCTTTTCGCCACCAAAACGGCGCGTCGTTGCACGTTTTGTTCTTATTTCGCATTAATCTCCTGAATTGTACAAAGTCGATCTCTCCCGGATCGCACCCACTCACCTCACCGGAGATGAAATGCGCAAGCTTCGCAACGTTGCCGTCCTGGTCGCCGCGCTCGGCAGCATCGGACTCGTGGGCGGTACGGCCCACGCCGACCAGGGCAAGGGCGGCGAGGGCGACAAGTTCAAGATCTCGCAGAGCTCCCAGTGCCGGTCGCACGACCTGAACCTCGACATCCTCGGCCAGGTCGGCCTCCTCAACGGCGTGCTGGGCAACGCGCTCAACGGCGAGGGCAACCCGGGCGCCCAGTCCACCCACCTCGGTTCCACCATGGGCTGCAACAACAGCGCCTTCTGACCTTCCGGGCCGACGCCACGGCGTCGGCCAGTGAACGGTCCCGGCACCGGGCCCTCGGGGCAGGGCGCCGGGACCGTTCTTTGCATCAGCCTTCGCTTCCGCACCAAAGCCGATCGTTCTCCACCTCACTCCACCGGAGATGACATGCACAACCTCCGCATGGCCGCCGTCCTCGTCGCCGCGTTCGGGAGCGCTGGACTCCTGGGCGTCGGCACCGCCCATGCCGACCAGGGCGGCAACGGCGGTTACACCGTCAGCCAGACCAGCAGCTGCGGGTCGCACGACAGCAACATCGACATCCTCGGCCAGGTGGGCATCGGCAACGGCCTGGGCGGCAACCTGCTGAACGGCGAGGGCAACCCGGGCGCGCAGAAGACCTCCCTGGGCTCGACGATGGGCTGCAACAACACGGTCGGCGGCTGAAGGCCGGCCCACAGATGTGGGCTGCGGGCGTCCCGGTCACGGGGCGCCCGCTTTTGCGTGAGCGGGGCGCCCTTGGGCTCCCGCGCTCGTTCGTGCCGGCACGGCTGCGGGCGGACAAGGAAATGCCGGGCCGGGAATGATCCCGGCCCGGCATTCGCCGGCAGCTCTCATACGAAGTGCGGCTTCTTGAACCCCTTCGGCAGCTTCGCCGTGTTGGAGCAGTCCACCACCGGCCCGGCACTGGCCGACCCTCCGTCGCCCAGTACCTGGTGCTCCTGGAACACCACGTTCGGCCGGTCGATCGTCGAGCAGCTCTGATCCTGCCTGAGGATGTGCTCGCCGTCCTTGTCGATGCGAGTCTCGCTCTTGCGGACGCAGACTCCGTCCCTGCTCTCGCAGTCACCGGCGCCTCCGTCCGCGTACGCCTGCCCGGCGCCTGCGCAGAGGGCGGCGAGACTTCCGACGATCCCCGAGATGGCGGCGATCTTCCGCGGAGTGAACATGTGCTGCATTCCTTTACCGGATAGGGCCCGGGCGCTGGTTGCCGTTGACCGGTGTGCGCCCGGGCCCGTGAAGGTGTCGGAACCGATCAGTCGGCGCCTGGACGCGCTGTCACCTGCGACCGGCGGCCGAATGGGCCGCAGCCCGGACGCGCGCACTGAGTAACCGTGGCGTGTCCGGGCTGCGTTCGCCACGGGCCGGTGGCCCGTGGCGGCACCGGGAGAACGAACTCCCGGCAACGTCTTTACTGGCCTTCGCCCTCGTGGCCGTACTGCTCGGGCTCGGCGTGCCGCTCCTCCTCCGGGGCGGCCTGCGGCTCGCCCTGCGGCTGCGCCGGCGGCGCGAAGTAGTAACCGCCGGTGACCGCCAGCGCGTTGGCCGACGAGTTGGCCACGGCGGAGACCGGCGCGGGCGCGTCGCCCTCACCGGCGAAGCTGGCCCCGGCACCGAACGCCGACAGCCCCGCAACCGCCATGGCTACGACCGCGGCACGCTGAAACTTACGCATGAGTGACCTTTCCGTACTCGGGCACGAAGCCCGGCTTGACTACTGAGCGTTAGCCTATACACGCATTTCGTCATATGTCGGGATTGTGCCTTACGCGTCGTGTCGACCCATACGTCGTTCGCCGGCTCAGGCGCAATGCCTGCCGGAAGGGTCACCCATGCAGGACTTGGGGCTGCAGGGCGAACGGTCCTTGTCCGCTCTCGACCTCGTCGGTCGCTCCCGTAGTAGTGGGAGAACAGGTCACCTTGGGGCCCAGCTGCAGCTGCCCCTGGCCCAGGGCGGCGGGCAGCGTGAGGGGCTGTACCGGCGTGCACGTCTCCTGGTGGGGGATTTCGCCGTCCTCGGAGAGCTGGCCGTGGATCCGCTGACTGCAGGTGAAGCCACCCAAGAGGTCGCGAGTGCAGGTCCCCGGGTCCTTCCCGGCGTGCGCGTGGGCGAGGCCGGCGCAGGCCATGGCGAGGCCGCCGGCGAGCACCGAGACCGCCGTCATCTTCTTCCTGCTGAACATGTGATGCGCTTTCCTTCGTAGGAGTGCGGCGTACCCGGGCGCCGGGCGGGCCGGGCTCAGCCGGTGAAGTCGTAGTTGTACTGGTCGCAGGTCGTGTCCAGGGTCCCGGCGATACCGAGCACGCCGATCGGGACGTCGTTCTGGGACACCGTCTGCGGGCTGCACTCCTGGTAGGGGCGGTAGATGTCGTACACCTTCGGCGCGTTGTCGGAGGTGTCGGCGACGGCGGTGCCGGCGCCGGCGGCGGACAGGCCGCCCGCCGCTGCCACCGCTGCGATCACGACATGCTGAAGCTTGCGCATAAGACCCTCGGATTTCCGCTCGTACAGAGAGGCTGATTGCCTACCGTGACTGGCCGAACGCTATCAGTAATCAAGGGGCTTCCGCGCCGCGCGTCCCTCTCGGGGGACAACGAATTGACGGCATCACCGAGTGGAAGTAAATCCCCCTATTAAAAGCTGGGTTGCTCTGCAGTAGATGCCTTCACATCGTGTGAATTGGCTGTCACGCACGTCCCGGCGCCGTACCAACACCGCTCAAGGGAAGTGGCGTTGCGTCAACAGGGCGTCGGCTGGGCGGCGGAGAAGCGTCATGGGTGGGCACGGACGCGATCACGTCCCGCAGCCTCTCGATGTACATGCGCACGTTCTTGTAGGCGATGTCGGTGTCCGGGTAGCGGCAGGCGAACCACAGCCCCTCGTGCAGCCGGTTGACCCATACGCACACCTGGTCGCCGTACGAAACCCTGATCAGCCCGTACGCCTTGCTCTCGGTCCAGCGGGACGATCCGGGGAGCAGGCGGGCGTCCACGTACGACACGATCGAATACAAGTCGGGCGACGTCGGGCGGAATTCCGCGCCCAGCAGCGGCAGCACCCGGGCCAGCGGAATGCGTGCCAGCGACCGGTTGGCGCGCAACTCGGCGCGGACCGTCTCCAGCGCCCCGCGGAAGTCGCGCGCCGCGGGCACCTCGATGGGTGCGCCACCGACGTACCAGCCCACCGAATCCGACCACGCCGACTTCAGCCGGGTGTGGAACGGCACGACCGTGCGGTAGACGGGTTCGCCGCCGATCTCGTGGACGATCAGACTCGTCGCGGCCAGGATCCCCACCAGGCTGCCGCCGTAGGGCCGGCAGTACGCCTCGAACGCCGCGGCCGCGTTCGCGTCGACGAGCGGCTCGCACACCAGTTTCTGCGCAGGCAGCACATCACCGGGCTGCAGGCCGAGATCGACGGGGAACGCCGGCAGCCGCCCACCGCACCGGCCGATGAATTCCCGCCAGCGTGCGACGATTGCGTGTGTGTCACCGATCCCGTCCGCGTCCCTGCGCTCCTGCCGGCAGAAGTCGACATAGCTGCCCGTCGGCATCCCGGCGACGGGCCGCCCCGTGAGACCCGCCGAGTACAGCTCGTGGATCTCCTCCGGAATGCGCTGGAGGGAGTAGGCGTCCACGTTCGTGTGGTCGAAAGCCATGTACACGCTCGTGGAATCGTCCCGGACGACCGCGGTGTAGATCAGGTTCGGCCAGCGCAGCGCGTCCGCTGCCGTGTCGAATCGGTTCTGCAGATACCGGACCAGCGCGCCCGCGTCCGCGAAGTCACCGATCACCTCACGCCGCAGCGAGACATCGCCCTCGCGCAGCGTGAACCGCTGCATCTCGTCACCGGCCCACCTGAAGCCGCTGCGCAGCGTCTCGTGGCGCAGCGTCCAGCCCCGCAACGCCCGCTCCAGCACATCGAGATCCACCCGGCCCGGCAGATCGAACGCCGCCCCCAGCCACGTCGGCACGAACAGCCCGCCCTCGCGCACCGACCGCGCTGTCCTGATGTGCGACTCCTGGATGTACGCCGGCGGCCGCGGGTCCGGCGCCAGTGACGCCATGGCCCCCACTGTCGCCTCACTGAATGTGAACTCGACCAGCCGCCCCGGCCGCACCTCACACCGCTGAATGTCGCAAACTCGCATGACGGCGTCTCCATTCGCAGAAGACACCAGCTTGATCAAGGCAGCGCGCCATACACGCGACGACCACTGTGTCGCCCGCATTCCAGTACAACGAGCGACACTCCGAACAACGAGCCGAATCCTCCGCGGCGGGCGCCCGCAGCGCCCGCCCTGCCGGACGCCCGCAACATGTGTCTACGCCCGCACCCAAACCGCAGACACTGTGTCGGGCGCATGGGAGGGCCCGCGCCTGGTGAGATGGAGACATGGCCGAGACCGCGGCCGGACCGTCCGTGGTCAAAGGCCCTGAGCTGTACGAACGGCACGTCTGTACCCGTCGCCGCCATCTGTGAAGGAGTTCTCGGTCATGACGAACATCGTCAACCACTGGATCGGCGGCAAGCCCGCCGAAGGCGCCTCGGGCACGTACGGGCCGGTGACCGACCCGGCCACCGGCGCGGTCACCACCAAGGTCGCCTTCGCCTCGGTCGGCGAGGTGGACGCCGCGGTCGCCGCCGCCAAGGAGGCGTACCTGAGCTGGGGCCAGTCCTCGCTGGCGCAGCGCACCTCGATCCTCTTCAGGTTCCGGTCGCTGCTGGACGCGCACCGCGACGACATCGCCGCGCTGATCACCGCCGAGCACGGCAAGGTGCACTCCGACGCGCTCGGCGAGGTCGCCCGCGGACTGGAGATCGTCGACCTGGCCTGCGGCATCAACGTGCAGCTCAAGGGTGAGCTGTCCACCGAGGTCGCCACCCGCGTCGACGTGTCCTCGATCCGGCAGCCGCTCGGTGTGGTCGCCGGCATCACGCCGTTCAACTTCCCGGCCATGGTGCCGATGTGGATGTTCCCGCTCGCCATCGCCTGCGGCAACACCTTCGTGCTCAAGCCGAGCGAGAAGGACCCGTCGGCGGCCGTCAGGATCGCCGAGCTGCTGTCCGAGGCCGGGCTGCCGGACGGCGTCTTCAACGTCGTGCACGGCGACAAGGTGGCCGTCGACCGCCTCCTGGAGCACCCGGACGTCAAGGCCGTCTCCTTCGTCGGTTCGACCCCGATCGCCCGCTACATCCACACCACCGCCTCCGCCAACGGCAAGCGCGTGCAGGCGCTCGGCGGCGCCAAGAACCACATGCTGGTGCTGCCCGACGCCGACCTCGACGCGGCGGCCGACGCGGCCGTGAGCGCGGCCTACGGTTCCGCGGGCGAGCGCTGCATGGCGATCTCCGCGGTCGTCGCCGTCGGCGCCGTCGGCGACGAACTGGTCGAGAAGATCCGCGAGCGCGCGGAGAAGATCAAGATCGGCCCCGGCAACGACCCGACGTCCGAGATGGGCCCGCTCATCACCAAGGCGCACCGCGACAAGGTCGCCTCCTACGTCGAGGGCGCGGCGGCCGAGGGCTGCGAGGTCGTCCTGGACGGCACCGGTCACACGGTCGACGGCCACGAGGACGGCCACTGGATCGGCATCTCCCTGCTCGACCGGGTGCCGACCACGGCGAAGGCCTACCAGGACGAGATCTTCGGCCCGGTGCTGTGCGTGCTGCGCGCGGACACCTACGAGGAGGGCGTCGCCCTCATCAACGCCTCGCCGTTCGGGAACGGCACCGCGATCTTCACCCGGGACGGCGGCGCGGCCCGCCGCTTCCAGCTGGAGATCGAGGCCGGCATGGTCGGCGTGAACGTCCCGATCCCGGTCCCCGTGGGCTACCACTCCTTCGGCGGCTGGAAGGACTCGCTCTTCGGCGACCACCACATCTACGGCAACGACGGCACGCACTTCT
This sequence comes from Streptomyces sp. WAC 04229, assembly GCF_003947455.1. Lineage (GTDB taxonomy): Bacteria > Actinomycetota > Actinomycetes > Streptomycetales > Streptomycetaceae > Streptomyces. Next base: position 34,186 of record NZ_QHJH01000054.1, read on the forward strand.
ACACCCGCGGCAAGGTCGTCACCACCCGCTGGCCGGACCCGGCCGACGCCCCCGCCGGCGTGGACCTGGGCTTCCCGCGCAACCACTGAGGACTGCCCGGCAGAGCCCGGGGAAGCCCCGTACGGCCGTCCGTCATCCGGACGGCCGTATTTTTTTCCTCCGTCCGCAACGGATCCCGCGCACCCGGAACGGCCGTTGGGCCTACGCATCTGATGCCGTTTTCGAAAGCTCTACGCGCTTCAGGCGACGGATTCCGTAGATGAACTGCCATTGACGCACTGGTTTCCGTCGGTATTCCATCTTGCCGCGGGAGCGAACCGGAGGCGGTGGCGCTCCGCCGCGCACCGTGCCGCACGAGTCGATCGGAAACCGCGTATGACCGACACGCTCCGTCCCGCCCAGACCGCTGCGACGGCACCCGAGGACCTCGGGGACCATCCGGACCGGTCGCGGACGCTGAAGCGGTCCATCGGGGTCGTCGGCGGCACGCTCCTCACGCTCTCCTGCGTGACCCCCGCCTCCACGCTGTTCGTGGTCGTCCCCGACCTGTTCGGCTCGCTCGGCACCGCCACCGCCCTGACCATCGCCGTCGGCTCGCTCCTCTGCGTCGCCGTGGCGTTCTGCTACTCGGAGCTGGGCACTCTGGTCCCCAGCGCGGGCGGCGAGTACGCCATGGTGTCGACGATGGCCGGGCGCCTGGCGGGCTGGCTGGTCTTCGTACTGTCCCTGCTGGTCGTCATGATCGTCCCGCCGGTGATCGCGATGGGCACGGCCGACTACCTCGAACCGATCCTGCACCTCGATCCGTCCCTGGCGGGCGCAGCCGTCATGCTGCTCGCCACCCTCGCCGGCCTCCTCGACCTGCGCGCCAACGCCTGGATCACCGGCGTCTTCCTGGTCCTGGAGGTCATCGCCGCGGCCGTCGTCGCCGTGCTGGGCTTCGCCCACGCCGAGCGCGGCCCCGGCAGCCTCACGTCGATGGAGGTGGGCGGTGCGGGCGGCGGAACGGACCCCGTGACGGCCATGCTGGTCGTCTCCGGGCTCGCCATCGCCCTCTTCATCACGCAGGGCTTCTCCACCGCCGTCTACCTCTCCGAGGAACTGGAGAACCCACGCCGCAACGTCGCCCGGACGGTGCTGGCCACCCTCGCCATCTCCACGGTGATCATCCTCGTCCCGGTCGTCGCCATCACCTTCGGCGCCTCCGACCTGGCGGAGCTGACCGGCGGCGACATCGGCGCCATGGTCACCGCCTGGTCCAACTCCGCCGTCGGCACCTTCGTCAGCCTCTGCGTGGCCCTCGCCATCATCAACGCCGGCATCGTGATGGTCATCCAGAACTCGCGCGTCCTGTTCGCCTCCGCCCGCGACAAGGCGTGGCCCGCGCCGGTCAACCGGCTCTTCGCCAGGCTCGGCCGGTTCGGCTCGCCGTGGGTCGCCACCCTCGCCGTGGGCGTGCCGGGCGCCGCGCTGTGCTACGTCAACCTCGACACCCTGTACGGCGTCACCGGCGTCTCCGTGACCGCGATGTACCTGCTGGTCGCGGTCGCCGCCCTGCTGTCCCGGCGCGGCGCCCACGGGCACACGCACGCGTGGCGCATGCCCCTGTGGCCGGTGGTGCCGGTCCTGCTGATCTCGGTCCTCGCCTACATCCTGACCCAGCAGGAGGCGAGCCACCTGCTGTGGACCGGCGGCATCGCGGCCGTGGCCACGCTCTACTGGGCCCTGTACCTGCGCCCGCGCCGGGACACCCGCTGGCTGGTCTCCGTCCCCGACGACGTACGGGAGCCCGCCGGGCCGTGACCCGGCCTACCGCGTCCGCGGTACGCGCCACCGCGCTCGTACCTCCCTGGGAGGGGCGGTGGTTCACCCCCGGGAGGGCCTCGGTTGTCGGCGGCTGCCCGTACCGTTGACGCATGGATCTTCGACTGCCCCGCGTGCGAGGGCTGCTACGGGGGCCGCGGCGGATACTCTCCGCCGCGGCCGCTGTCGTCGTGCTCGCCGGTGCCGGGACCTGGACGGCCGTCGCCGGCGACGACCCGCCCCCGGTCCACCGCGCCGACCGGGTCGTGGAAGTGGGCGACGGAGTGCGCCTGGACACCTCGTACTTCACGGCCGGATCCGACGGCCGCCGCCCCGCGGTCCTGCTCGCGCACGGCTTCGGCGGCAGCAAGGCCGACGTCCGGGACCAGGCGGAGCGCCTCGCCCAGGACGGGTACGCGGTCCTGACGTGGTCGGCGCGCGGCTTCGGCAGGTCGACCGGGAAGATCGGGCTCAACGCCCCGGACGGCGAGGTCGCCGACGTGTCCCGGCTGATCGACTGGCTCGCCGGGCGGCCCGAGGTCCGGCTGGACGGCAGGGGCGACCCGCGCGTGGGCATGGCCGGGGGCTCCTACGGCGGCGCCGTCGCGCTGCTGGCCGCCGGGCACGACGACCGCGTGGACGCCATCGCCCCCGCCATCACGTACTGGAACCTGGCGGACGCCCTCTTCCCGAACGGCGTCTTCAAGAAGCTCTGGGCCGGCATCTTCGTCAACATGGGCGGCGGCTGCGAGAAGTTCGAGCCCGCGCTCTGCCGCATGTACCAGCGCGTCGCCGAGAAGGGGGCGCCGGACGCCGAGGCGGTGAAGCTCCTCCAGGAGCGCAGCCCGCAGGCCGTCGGCGACCGGATCGACGTGCCCACACTGCTGGCCCAGGGCCAGACCGACTCGCTCTTCCCGCTCGGCCAGGCCGACGCCGCCGCCAAGGCGATCCGCGCCAACGGCGCCCCCGTGGACGTCGACTGGGTCTCGGGCGGCCACGACGGCGGCGACCTGGAGGCCGACCGCGTCGAGGCCCGTACCGGAGCGTGGTTCGACCGCCACCTGAAGGGCGACGAGTCGGCCGGCACCGGCCCCGCCTTCCGCGTCTCCCGCACCGTCGGCACCGGCAGCGGCGACGGAGAGCCCCGCCTGGAGGGCGTGAGCGCCGACTCCTACCCCGGCCTCGGCGGCGAGCCGCGCGCGATCGAACTGCGCGGACGCGAGCAGACCTTCGAGAACCCGGCGGGGGCCGCCCCGCCCGCCGTCTCCGCCCTGCCCGGCATCGGCGGATCCGGCGGCCTCTCCCAGCTCTCCTCGCTCGGCGTCGGCATCTCCCTCGACTTCCCCGGCCAGTACGCGGCCTTCGAGTCGGCGCCCCTGCGCGAGGACCTCCAGATCACCGGCTCGCCCACCGCGACCGTCCGCGTGCAGTCCACCGCCGAGGACGCCGTGCTCTTCGCCAAGGTGTACGACGTCGGCCCCGGCGGCGCCCAGCAGGTGCTTCCCTCGCAACTGGTCACGCCGCTGCGGGTGGCGGACGCCAAGGCCGGCGAGGACGTCACGGTCACCCTGCCCGCCGTCGACCACGAGGTGGAACGCGGCCACAAGCTGCGCCTGGTCCTCGCCTCCACCGACCTCGGCTACGCCTCACCGGCCGCCCCCGCCACCTACACCGTCTCCCTCCAGGGCGGCCTGTCCGTACCGACCGCCCTCGGTGACACCGGTGCGACGGCCGGGCTGCCCGCCTGGGTCTGGTGGGCGCCCCTCGCGGGAGCCGCCGTCGCCGCGGCCCTGCTGCTGACCGCCCGCCGCCGCACCTCGGCCCCGCCCCCCGACCCCGCGCTGGCCGGCGTACCCCTCCAGATCACCGGCCTGACCAAGCGGTACGCCAAGTCCGCCGACCGGTACGCCGTACGGGACCTGTCCTTCCGCGTGGAGAAGGGCCAGGTGCTCGGCCTCCTCGGGCCGAATGGCGCGGGCAAGACGACGACCCTGCGCATGCTGATGGGCCTGATCGCGCCGGACGGCGGCGACATCCGCGTCTTCGGCCACGCCATCGCGCCCGGCGCCCCCGTGCTCTCCCGCGTCGGCGCCTTCGTCGAGGGCGCGGGCTTCCTGCCGCACCTGTCCGGCCGGGAGAACCTGGAGCTGTACTGGCGGGCCACCGGCCGCCCGGCCGAGGACGCCCACATGGACGAGGCCCTGGAGATCGCCGGCCTCGGCGACGCGCTCGCCCGCGCGGTGCGCACCTACTCCCAGGGCATGCGGCAGCGTCTGGCCATCGCCCAGGCCATGCTGGGCCTGCCCGACCTGCTCATCCTGGACGAGCCGACCAACGGCCTCGACCCGCCCCAGATCCGCGAGATGCGCGAGGTGATGATCCGCTACGCGGCCGCCGGGCGCACGGTGATCGTCTCCAGCCACCTGCTGTCCGAGGTCGAGCAGAGCTGCACCCACCTGGTGGTGATGGACCACGGCCGGCTCGTGCAGGCCGGTCCGGTCGGCGAGATCGTCGGCTCCGGGGACACCCTGCTGGTCGGCACCCACGCGCGCGTGGACGCGCCCCTCGTCGAGAAGGTCGCCGCGCTGCCCGGCGTGGCCTCGGCGGCCGTCACCGAGGGCGGCCTCCTGGTCCGCCTCGACTCCACCGGCACCGCCCGCGACCTCATCCCCGAACTCGTCCGCCTGGACGTGCCCGTGGAGTCGGTGGGCCCCCACCGGCGCCTCGAGGACGCCTTCCTCACCCTGATCGGAGACTCGGCATGAGCACGCTGGCCGACCGCGCCGAGCCCACCGGCGCCCAGGAGGTCGCCGAGGGGTACCGCGCGGGCCGCACGCTGCCCGTCCGGGTCGAAATGGTCCGGCAGCTGAAGCGGCGGCGCACCCTCGTCATGGGCGGCATCCTCTTCGCCCTCCCGTTCGTGCTGCTCGTCGCCTTCCGGATCGGCGGCGAACCGGGCGGGTCGAACAACCAGGTCAGCCTGATGGACTCGGCCACCGCGTCGGGGGCGAACTTCGCCGCGGTGAACCTGTTCGCCTCCGCGGGCTTCCTGCTCGTCGTGCCCGTCGCCCTCTTCTTCGGGGACACGGTCGCCTCCGAGGCCGGCTGGTCCTCCCTGCGCTACCTGCTCGCCGCGCCGGTGCCCCGCGCCCGCCTGCTCTGGTCCAAGCTGGTCGTCGCCCTCGCCCTCAGCCTCGCCGCGATCGTCCTGCTCCCCCTGGTCGCCCTCGCCGTCGGCACCGCCGCCTACGGCTGGGGCCCGCTGGAGCTGCCCACCGGCGGCAGCCTGCCCACCGGCACCGCCGCCGAGCGCCTCGCCCTCACGGTGGCGTACGTCTTCGTCTCGCAACTGGTCACCGCCGCGCTGGCGTTCTGGCTCTCCACCAAGACCGACGCCCCGCTGGGCGCGGTCGGCGGCGCGGTCGGCCTGACCATCATCGGCAACGTCCTGGACGAGGTGACCGCCCTCGGCGACTGGCGCGACTTCCTGCCCGCCCACTGGCAGTACGCCTGGCTGGACACGGTCCGCCCCGAGCTGGACTGGACCCGCCTGATCCAGGGCACCTCGCTCTCGGTGACGTACGCACTGGTCCTGTTCGCCCTGGCCTTCCGGAACTTCTCGCGCAAGGACGTGGTGTCGTAGGCCGGGTGCCACAGGCTGGACATCGGCCCGGTCACCGGAGGGTCACCCACCGGTCACGCGGGCCCGCCGCCGTGCCCACTTCGAGACACAGCCGTGACGCCCCGTCCCGCACGTTCCGCCCCGCCCCGCCGTCACAGTCACGTACGTCGGCGTCAACGGAACCAGGGGGTAGGGACGATGAAGCGGTACCGGACACGAAGGCCGGTCGGCGCGCTGCTCGCGCTCACGGCGGCGGGCGGCCTGCTGCTCACCGGCTGCGGGGGAGGGGACGACGCGGCCCAGGGGGCGAAGGACACCGCCGCCGACTCCCGGGGCGGCGGCTACGCGCCCGCGCCCGACGGCCCGCGCGGCGGCACATCCACCGGGGAGGCCGGGGAGAGGGGCGAGAACGGCGACTCCCGTGAGGTCGCCCCCGACCCCGACCTCCTCTCCACCTTCGCCCTCGACGTGGACACCGCCTCCTACGGCTACGCCCGCCGCACCCTCTCCGAGGGCCGGCTTCCGGACCCGTCGACGGTCCGGCCCGAGGAGTTCGTCAACAGCTTCCGCCAGGACTACGACCGCCCCGACGGCGACGGCTTCACGGTGAGCGTGGACGGCGCCCGAACCGACGAGAAGGACTGGTCGCTGGTCCGCGTGGGCCTCGCCACCCGCACCGCCGAGCAGCGCGGCGAACGCCCGCCGGCCGCACTGACGTTCGTCATCGACGTCTCCGGCTCGATGGGCGAGCCCGGCCGTCTGGACCTCGCCCAGGATTCCCTCGCCACCATGACCGACCGGCTGCGCGACGACGACTCGGTCGCGCTCGTCACCTTCAGCGACGAGGCCGAGACGGTGCTGCCGATGACCCGGCTCGGCGATCACCGAGGCCGGGTCCACGACGCGATCGACAGTCTGGAGCCGGCCGAGTCCACCAACCTCGGCGCGGGCGTCGAGACCGGCTACGACACCGCCGTCGAGGGCCGCCGCGAGGGCGCCACCAACCGCGTCGTCCTCGTCTCCGACGCCCTCGCCAACACCGGTGACACCGACCCGGACACCATCCTCGAACGCATCGCGGACGAGCGCCGCGAGCACGGCATCACCCTGTTCGGGGTCGGCGTCGGCAGCGACTACGGCGACGCCCTGATGGAACGCCTCGCCGACAAGGGCGACGGCCACACCACGTACGTCTCGGATGCCGAGGACGCCCGCGAGGTCTTCTGCGAGCAGCTCCCGCGCCACATCGAGCTGACCGCCCGCGACGCCAAGGCCCAGGTCGCCTTCGATCCGGAGACGGTCGCCGAGTTCCGTCTCGTCGGCTACGACAACCGGCAGGTGGCCGACGAGGACTTCCGCGACGACCGCGTCGACGGCGGCGAGGTGGGCCCCGGCCACACCGTCACCGCGCTGTACGCCGTGCGCACCCGGCCCGGCGCCGACGGACACCTCGCGACGGCCACCGTCCGCTGGCTCGACCCCGACAGCCGGACCCCGCACGAGGAGTCCGGCGACGTGGAGACCGACGCCCTCGGGGACTCGGTCTGGGAGGCGGACCGCGGCCTGCGGGTCACCGCGACCGCCGCGTACTTCGCGGACGCGCTCCGGTCCTCGCCCTCGTCGGCCTCCTCGTCCTCCTACGACGGCGACACCCGCCACGGCTCCCTGCCGGGCGCGCCCGGCCTCGGTGAACTCGCCGAGCGCGCCGGCTCTCTGGCCGGCCGTACCGAGGACGAGGACGTCCGGCGGCTGGCCGAGGCGATCGGCACGGCGAACCGGCTGACCTGAGGGGCCCCGGTCCGGCCGCACCCATTGACCTATGCTTACTCTTGAGTAAGTTTACTCAGGAGTAAGCAAGTCTGGGTGCGCACGACACAACGCCAGCCGATCAGCGACCGGGAGCCGACATGGGCGTACGCAAGGACCTGAAACGGGCGAGGAACCGCGGTGCCCTGGTGTCCCGCGCGAGCACCGAGACCGTCAGGGACGCCTACGGCGCCGTCCGCGAGGCCCGCACCGCACCCCTGGCGCCCCGCCCCACCACCGGCAGCATCGCCGACATCCCGTTCACCAACGCCGCCGAGGCCCCCGACGCGGTGGTCCTGCGCCGCGAGGCGGACGGCGCCTGGCGGCCCGTCACCGCGGCCGAGTTCGCCCGCGAGGTGACCGCGGTGGCCAAGGGCCTGATCGCGGGCGGCCTGGAACCGGGCGGACGGGTCGCCGTCATGTCCCGCACCCGCTACGAGTGGACCGTCCTGGACTTCGCGATCTGGGCGGCCGGCGGCCAGACCGTCCCCGTCTACGCCACCTCCTCCGCCGACCAGGTCGAGTGGATCGTCCGCGACTCGGGCGCCCGGCACCTCGTCACCGAGACCGCCGCCAACACCGCCACCGTCCTGGCCGGCACCGCCGCCCACCCCGAACGCCCGCGCGTCTGGGAACTCGACGCGGGCGCGCTCGCCGACCTCACCGCCCTCGGCACGGGCGTGAGTGACGAGGAGGTCACCAAGCGCCGCACCGCCCTGACCCCGGACGCGGTGGCGACGGTCTGCTACACCTCCGGCACCACCGGCCGCCCCAAGGGCTGCGTCCTCACCCACGCCAACCTGCACGCCGAGGCCGCCAACACGGTCGAACTGCTGCACCCGATCTTCAAGGAGGTCACCGGCCAGACCGCCTCGACGCTCCTCTTCCTGCCGCTCGCCCACATCCTGGGCCGCACGATCCAGATCGCCTGCCTGCTGGCCCGCATCGAGATCGGCCACTTCCCGAGCATCAGGCCCGACGAACTGCGCCCCGCGCTCAAGTCGTTCCGCCCCACCTTCCTGGTCGGCGTCCCGTACCTCTTCGAGAAGATCCACGACACCGGCCGGGCGACCGCGGAGAAGATCGGCCGCGGCGCCTCCTTCGAGCGCGCCCACCGCCTCGCCGTCCGCTTCGGCGGCGCCCACCTGGAACGCTTCCTCGGCCGCGGCAAGCGTCCCACCCTCGGCCTGTGGGCCGGCTGGGCCCTGTACGACCTGCTGGTCTACCGGCGGGTGCGGGCCGAACTGGGCGGCCCGCCGGCGCCCGCCTCCCCGCCGGGGCCCCCCCCCCGCCCCGCGCCCTCACCCCCCCCCTTTTCCGCCGCGGGTCCGCGCCCGCCAGGCGCTCCGCCCCCTCAGGCACCCCCCGTCCTTGCATCACATCAGACACGCGGCGCTGCACCTCGTGTGGCCTGTGCTTGGT
>NZ_QHJH01000055.1 GCF_003947455.1 Streptomyces sp. WAC 04229
GAGAAGGGCGGCGGGTTCGACCGGTTCGAGGACGGGCTCCCTGCCGGTGTGCTCGGTGATGAGGGCGCGGAAGGCATCGTCGGCGAGGAGTCGGGCGGCGGGGGTGGCGGTCAGGCGGGTGCCGTTGTCGGCCTGGCGGTCGCGGCGCATGACGCCGCACAGCAGATCCGAGCCGTAGCCGTCGTGGGCGAGGACGGCGGCGCCGGACATCCCCGACCAGCGGCTCCCACTGCCGTGGGTGCCTGTTGCGGCGGCGGGGGTGGGGTCGGTGCCGGTCAGTTCGTAGCGGCCGACCAGGGAGCCGGTACCTGGGGCGATATGGCCGACGAACTGCTCATCCAGCCGCCGGCCGTCCGTGGTCTCCTTCTGTAGACGGGGGAAGCCACTCGCGGTGACCAGGTGGGGGCGGGTTCCGATGATGAGTCCGTAGCGCTGGGGCGGCCGGCTGAGCAGGTCACTGAGGGACTGCGGCACCTGCCAGCCGTGGCCGTCGACGATCTCAATCAGCGCGGCGTCCACGGTGTCGTCCATGCGCTGCCAGCGCACCACCGCGGGGAACTGCCGCTCGCCAGTGTCGGGCAGACTCACCGTCACCGGGCTGACGGCGTCAGGGTCTGCGTGGTCGAGCACGTGGGCGGCAGTCAGCACCAGCCGCGGCCCCACCAGGTACCCCGAGCCGAACCCCTTCTGCCGCTGCCCCTTCTCCAGCCGGTCCACCCGGATCTGCACCCGCCGGTCGAACTCCACCAGCTGCCCCCACCTTCTTTGCCATCAACTCCGGCCCTCGCGCGTGCCTGGAGGGTCTACTCCTCGTCGCTGACGTCGATGTCGCCACCGCCCGGTCGGTGGGGCGTCAGCTTCACCGTCACCGTGTGGGTGGCCTTGCTGCCGCTTTCCTTCTTGCCCCCCAGGCTGATCACGCTCCAGCGCAGTCCGCCGTCGGCGCTCTTACTGCCGGTCAACTCCAGGCCGAGATCCAGCGTGATCTCCCCGAGCGTGAACAGCACCCCTTGGTCACCGTCGCCTGTTGGGGCCGCGATCCGGTTCTGGGCTTCGGCGACCTGGTCCCGCAACAGCGTGATCGCGTCCGCCAGGTCCATCCACCCCTGATCCGAACCGCTTCCGTCACCCACAGCCACCCACCCCATCTCTCTCGCCTCTTGCCAAATGGCAAGAGGCGCATGCAGTTGTGTCTCCCTGCCCGAACCTAATGGAAGCCGCGTCACTGGCCGTCGCGTTCTCGAGAACCTGTCCCATCCCCCCCGCCGACGCTCGGGCAGGCGCAAGGCCCCTTGTTGGAGCGCGGTCCGGTGACGACCGCAAGGTGGTGTGGTCGGTGATGCTGGAATGGTCTGCTCCTGCCCCGCCGCCGGTGATGGGTGCTGCCGATGCCACGCATAGTGCAAGGCCGGAACACTGCCTCTTCACCAGTAAAACGTGCCTAGTCGGCAACGCCTGCCAACTACGGTCAGGGCGGCGCCGCACGGGACTGGCTACCGCCATCCAGGCTTCTCGCTGGCCTGGCCTAGGGTCATCACCATGGCGTACGTAACACCGAGTTCAGACGGCCAGGTGCGAGCGATCATGTTCGTAGGAGGGCTGCTTAGCCTGCCCTCGGGTGTAGGGCTGATGGTCGGCGTGCCGTTCGGCGCCTTCACCGCTCTGGGTGCGGCGTTCACCGCCGGGGGAGTGTGGTTCCTCTGGCGGTGGTGGCTACTGCTGTCGGAGCTCTCGGGGCGGGGTCGTCAGCTGCTCGTCGTCGGCGCAGTGCTGAATGTCGTAAGCGCTGTACTGCTTGGGCTGAGCTGCTGGCTCTACTTCAACACGTCCCAGGCTGGTGACGGCTTTTGGACCATCGCTGCCGGCGGCGCGGGAATCGCCTGCATGATCGGGCGAGTCATGGTCGGTGTGAAGCGGCAGTTGCTGCACCGTCGTCGGCGCGAGCTACCGTGACCCAACAGCCGGAGTAGTGCACGGACGGAACACTGCCTCTTCACCAGTAGCGCGCGCGTATGGTGCTGGCCCCCGGCCAGGAGCGGTGTCGCGTCAGTCGATGACTTCCAGCTGGACGTCGGGCTGGCAGTGACCGCATGCGGCCAGGCCTCCGGAGAGTAGGCGCCGGGCTTCGTTGCGGTCGACGGCGCGGCGGCGAGTGCCGAGCATGTGGCAGTCGCCGGCGTGGACCTTCACGGGCGGGCGGCCGGTGCCGATGCCCAGCTCGACCACCCAGTCCGGCGGAGCGGGGCGGTTGCGGCGGCCGCGCTCCTCTTCGGCCTGCCGCTGCCGGATCGCGGCGATCCGGGTGTCGATGCGCCGCACCCAGAGGGCGTGCCAGATCCGCAGCGTCTGGAGACGCTCCAGGTCGGGCGGCAGGTCATCGAACACATTTTTGATTCTAGGCCCGTGATCCATCTCCGTCACACTCGCGTGTTCGAATTCTTGTTCTATATCGTAGTGGGGGAGGTGGTGGCGGTGGACACGAGCGTGGACGCCGAGGCGGGCGGGGTGCCGACGGTGATGCATGTGCGCTGCTTGGACCGTCTCCGCGAGGACGTCTACCGGCAGGTGCTGGAGCTGCTCGCCGGCCTGTCGCCGGTGGTGCAGGCGCTGCCGCCGACCGCGGCCCTGGTGGAGCTGAAGGGCGCGCTGCGCTATCACGGCTCCGACGTGCAGCGGCTGGGGGAGATGCTGCGGGTGAGGACCCTGACCCGGCTCGGTGTCGACGTCCGGGTCGGCATCGGCCCGTCCATTACGGTCGCCGCCACCGCCTCCGCCCAGGTCGACCCGCCCGGCGGCGTCCTCACCGTCCCGCCCGACCGCGCCGCGGACTGGCTGGCGCCGCTGCCGGTGGAAGCCCTGCACGGCATCGGCCCCAAGCAGTCCGCCTCTCTGCACGACTACGGCGTCCACACCGTGGGCCTGCTCGCCGCGATCTCGTCCGAGACCGTCCAGCGCCTGCTCGGCGGCAAGGCGGGCCGGCTCGCGGCCGACCGGGCCCGCGGCATCGACCCCCGCCCGGTCGTCCCCCGCACCCTGCCCGCGGCCGCCACCGTCCGAATGCGCTTTGAGGGCCATGTCCTGGACGGCGCTCACGTTCGCGCCGCCCTCCTCGACCTGGTTGTCCAGCTCGCGCGGCTGCTGCGCCGACGCGGCCAGGCCGCCCGCGCGCTGTCGTTGACGCTGCAGTTCGCCGGCGGCGGCAGCTGGGAGAAGACCCGCCGCCTGCCCGAGCCCTCCGCCCACGACGAGGACCTGCGCACGATGGCCTACCGGATCATCGACGCCGCCGGTCTCCAGCGCGGCCGCCTGACCGGCCTCGTCCTCAAGGGCGACGACCTCGTGGACGCCGACCAGGTGGCCCAGCAGATCAGCCTCGACCACGGCCGCGAAGCCCGGCTCGTCGCCGAAGCCGCCATGGACCGCGTACGGGACAAGTTCGGCCCGGGCGTCATCGGCCCGGCCGCCGTCATCCGCCGCGCCTCCTGAACACCACGGCGGGGCGCGAGCCGCGAAGCACCTGGCGCGTTCTATTCTGCGTTCGAGGCGGCCGGGGTCGGCCGCCGGGAAAAGGACCCCGCTATGACCACCCCACTGCCACCCGTCACGGAACCGGACACCTCCGCCCGCACCTGCCCTGGCGATGAGCGCGGCCCGTGTGCCGCGTGCCGACGGCCGACCCACAAGTACGGTCGGGGCGCCCGCTCGCCGCTGTGCGAGTTCTGCGACGCCAAGGCCGCAGAGCGGTGGGGCAGAACGCTGCGCGCCGTTTGATTAGTGACAGGCAGGGCGGGGTGGAAAGCATCCGACATGACTTGGACGTTGCCTCAGCCGATGCTCACCGTCCCTGTGGCCGGCCCCGATCTGCCAGCAGGCGCCGCGGGGGAGCCCAAGTGGGATGGGTTCCGCGCCCAGCTCGCCCGCTACCCGGGCGGCCGGGTGCTGCTGCGCTCGCGGCAGGGCACCGACATGCCCGGTGCGTTCCCCGAAGTCCGTGAGGCCGCCCTCGCGCAGCTGCCCGAGGACACCGGCCTCGACGGCGAGCTGGTGGTGTGGGAGTCCGGCCGTCTCGCCTTCGAGCGCCTCCAGCAGCGCCTCGCCCGCCGCCGCGGTGCCGGCGCGCTCGCGGCCGCGCAGGCCCGGCCCGCGCACCTGGTCTTCTCTGTCAAGTTCTGCGTGTTGAGCCGCTGAGACCTCACCGCCACGACGGCGCACCTGCTCCATCAGCTGATCGAAGTGCGACTGACTCACCCCGAAGAACGGCGCCAGTTCACCGGTGGCTCCTGGGCACCGCACGACATCCGGCTCACCGGGCCGCCCAAGGCGCGGCGGTGCTTTGCGGCCAGTGCTGCAACCACGACGTGGACGAGATGGAGCGCCTGGCCGCGCTCATCGAGGGGCGGTCGTGACCGCGCCGGGCCCGCCGGGGGTGCGCGATCCCGGCTAGGGGCCGCAGAGCTCACGCCTTGCCCGAATCGCGCACGCAGCATCCTCCGGAGCAGGGTGTACAGTTTTTCCGGAACGCGTTCCGCTTAATATTCTAAGCGGAACGCATTCCGGAACATGCTTCAGGTGATCGTAGGAGGATGCCGCATGCCCGCCACCCCCCGCAGGACCAGGAGTGATGCGCTGCAGAATCGCGAGCGACTGCTGGAGATCGCCGCGCGGGCCTTCGCCGAGCAGGGCCCGGAGGCCACGCCGGCCGCCATCGCCAAGCAGGCTGGCGTCGGAGTCGGCACCCTCTACCGGCACTTTCCGACACGTGAAGCCCTCCTCGTCGCCGCCCACACGCGGCAGATCACCCTCGTGTGCGAGAAAGCCAGCGACCTCGCAGCCCGGCGCATCGGCGCCGAGGCCACCCGGGCATGGCTGGACCACTTCCTGGACCACGCGATGGCCAACAGCAACATGTGCGCGGCCCTGAACGCCGCCCTCGCCTCCGACGCCGACCCCTACGCCCATACGCACACACTCCTGAACGACGCCGTCACCACCCTGATCGACGCCGGAGCCCGGGACGGCTCCCTGCGCGCCGACATCACCCCGGGCGACGCCCTGCTCCTGGTGGGCAGCGCCGCCGCCTCGGCACAACACAGCACCAGGGAGCAGGCCCACCGGCTCGTCGAACTCCTCATGGACGCGCTGACCAAGAACGCGACCGCAGCCTGAACCCGCACAGGCGGGCGGCGTTACGCCCGCAGAACCGAAAGGCACCACCATGGCAACAGCCCTGATCATCGGCGCATCCGGAACAGTCGGATCGCAGCTCGTCAACGAGCTGGACAAGGACCACGCGGGACTTAAAGTCCGCCTGGCGACACGGCGCGCCGATGTCGCCGAGCAGTGGCGCACGCAGGGGCGCGAAGCCGTCCTGCTGGACCTGGACCGGCCTGAGCACTTCGCCAAGGCGCTGGAGGGGATCGACCGGGTCTTCCTCCTGACCGGGTACACCGCGCACATGCTCCACCAGAGCAAGACGTTCGTCGACGCCGCCGCCCAGGCCGGGGTGGCCCACATCGTCCACCTCGGCGTCTTCAGCGCCGGACGCCACGACATTCCCCACTACAGCTGGCATGAGCTCATCGAGACCTACATCGAGGCCAGCGGGATCGCGTGGACGCACCTGCACCCCACTGTCATCACCGACACGGTGCTGGCCACGGTCGCCGAGACCGGCTCGTTCAACGTCCCCTGGCAGGAGAGCGCACGCGGATGGGTGTGCGCCGCAGACATCGCCGCGGTCGCAGCTGCCGTGCTGCGTCAAGGACCAGACGAACACGGGGGCAAGAACTACTGGCTGAGCACGGAACTGGCCACCGGTTCGCAGGTCGCCAAGACCCTCAGCGAGGTGCTGGGATCCGAGATCACGTGCTCTGTGTCGGGCCCCGACGACTTGGCCGCGTACGCGAGCTCAGTCCCCTCAGCCGCCGAACGCCTCTACATGGAGAGCGCTGTCGCGACGATGCGCCAGACAGTGCTCGGCAACATGGGATTCGAGGCAGTCGTCCACGACGACGTCCAGACCGTCCTGGGACGCCCCGGGACCACGATGGAGCAGTGGGCGCGGGAGAACCTCGGTCCCAGGGCCTGAGCCGGACGATCCGGTACCGGGCGTACCGGGGGCACGTTGACCCTCCAATGCGGTATTTTCCTCGGCACAGGCACGGGCGAATCGGAAGAAACGGGATGCGTGTGAGGTGCATGCCGTTGAAGTTGCTCATGAGGGCTGTCTGGGAAGGGCACGAATCTGGGCTCTCGCCCGGGTCGCCGCTGCACGCAACTGGCCGTTAGTCCACGAGAGTTCGTGGAGCGCGCGGACGAGGTGCTCGACGTCCTGGCGCAGCTGGGCAAGTTCTTCGCCATCGCGGGCACGTAGTTCCTTGAGTTTGGTGATCTGCTGGCGGAGCCGCCTTTCACTCTCTGGGGCCTGGCCACGGGCACGGACTGCTTCGTAGAAGCGGTTCTTCAGGTCCAGGTGGCGCTGGGTGAGGGCGTTGCGGGGGACACCCGCTTCGGTTGCGAGGGCGACGATGGTCAGGGCTCCGTTGGAGTGCTGAGGAGCACCAGCCAGGATGCGTTCTATGGCGGCTTGGATGCGGTCGCGTTCGTCGGGAGCGGGGGTCACGGGGTCGACTCTTCCTGAGCGATGCGGTTGTCGTAGTGCGCGGCGGCGAGATCGCGCAGCCGCACGGCCCGCGTGGTCAGGCGCTGGGCCAGAGGCGGTGGGGTGAGCGGGCTGGCGGCGTGTTGCTCGAGCCTGTCTGCCTCGTGGGTGAGTCGGGTCGCGTGATGGTCGGTGCGGACGATGTTGGCGCAGCCGGGCTGGCAGCGTTCCAGGGTGGGGGCCTGGGGGCGAGGTCCGAGGCGGTGGCACAGAGCCTTGTCGGGATCGTAGATACACATCAGGTAGCTGTGCTGGTTCTCGTGGACGGCCAGTTGCGGGTTGGCCAGGACCTCGCGAGCCTGACGGGTGGTGTGCAGGGTGCCGACGAAGACAGGAGCCTGGGCGGCGGCGTGCAGGGCGCGGCGGGCGGCAGGTCCGGAGACGCCGTCCCCGTTCTCTAGGTCCTCGTGGAGGCGGGTGAGGGTGTCGGCGGTGGCGCGGGCGGTCTCGATGTCCAGCAGATCGTGGATGCCGTCGCGGCTGCGGGAGGCGTACCCGGCGCTGACGGCAGTGCGCAGGTGCCCGTACTGCAGAGCGAGGGCGACCAGCCCGCCGGGCCGGTGGGCAATGTGCCAGGCCAGGGTGCGACGGAAGCGAGCGGTGCCGATCGGGCCGTGCGGATCTTCAGGGATGCGTTCGCCGGGCCTGCCGAGCTTGTCGGCGAGGGCATTGGCCCACAGGCAGAAAGCCTCGATGCGGTCGCGCAGCGCCTCCGGGCTGAGCGCGCCGCTGCGATGGTGGCGGCCGCCGGGGTCGTGTTTATCGAGATCGAAGAGGAGCGGACGGGCACCGGTCATGCGCTCCAGCACGCTGACGGCCGTGACCACCGGGCCGACCGCGACCCACGGAGTCTCGCGCAGCTGGCCGCTGCCGAGCCGGGTGCCGTCCGGGGCCTTGGCGGTCTTGTAGGTGTGGGCGTGCAGCAGGGGCGGGCCCGTCTCGGAGATCTGGCAGGCGCCGCGGCGCAGCGTGAGGGTTTCGCTGGGCCGCATGCCGGTGAGGTAGTTGGCGACGATGAAGGCAGCGGTGCCCAGGTGGCGCCAGAGTTTGGTGGCGTCGTAGAAGTCGATCGCCTCGGTCCACGGCCGGCCTTCGACGGTGCCGGTGATGGGAATGTCCATAGGGCAGGGGCCGGGGTGGGCGTGCAGGTAGGGGCGCAAGCGTTCGCTCTCCTCTCGCATCACGCGCTGTACCTGGTGCGGGGCGGCGCCGGTGCGGGCGGCGATATAGGCCTGGGCCAGGGCGGGGCGGCCGAGGGCGAGCGTGGCCGGGAGCGGGCGCTGCTGGGCCACGAGTTCGGCCAGGTACGCACGCACCGCGGTGCGCCCGGCCGGGGTGGCGCGAGTCCGGGCGGCTTGGGCGGTGATGGTCTGACGTGCGGTGTGGGCGGTGAGGATGTCGTCGGCGAAGTCTTCGACGGTGCGCAGGGCCCAGATCAGCAGCGGTCCCATGGTGGCCGGAGCCAGAGGTTCGATGGCGTTTTCCCCTCCGGCCGGATGCGGTGGGAGGAAGTCCTCCACCGTGCGGCTGAAGGGCGGCTCACTCACGCCGACGGGCTGGGGCGAGCACCATGTGTCCAGGGCCCACAGCCGGGTTAGCGCCGTCAGTTGGTGCTGGACCTCGACCCTGCTGCGAGGCTGGTCCGAGCGGTTGATGAAGTCCGTGAAGACCTGCGGTGTGCAGGCGGCAAGGCCGCAGGCGCCATGTGCGTGGAGCCAGCGCGCGAGGTGCCGCCAGGTGAGATGCGTCTGGTAGATGGCGGTGCTGCTGACCCGGGTGCGCCAGGCGGCGGAGCGTGCGGCAATGAAGTGACCGGGCAGCTCCCGGTTGATGAGAGACCAGGCCAGGAGCCGGAATTGCTCGCGCAGGGGCGCGGGATAGGTGTTCCAGAAGATCCGCACCGGGTTACTGGAGGGGTTGCCCTCCAACGCGGCCAGGGACCAGACCGCATCCGCGTAGCGAGGCGGCGGCCCGTGGTGGGCGGCGACGATGCGCTCGGGAAGGAAGGCCGGACTCCCGGGCCCGGGCAGGACGGCCGGCAGGCCGGCGGCTGGGTGGGTCACGGATCCAGATGGCCTTTCATCAGCGCATCGATCACGGCGCGCTCGTCGGCGGTGACCGCGGCTCGGGCGCGCAGCCAGGAACTCTCGCCCACGCGGGCGCGCAGGTCTGCCAGCCGCAGTACAGGGTCGCGCCACTCGGCCTCCCACACCTCGGCGGGCAGCACCGGGCGCAGGCTGTCGATGGCCCGTTGCAGGTAGGCCAGGCGCGGGTGGTGGCCGGGGTGGACGCGGGCGTTGGGGCAGGCCGTGCACAGCAGGAACGAGGCGCGGCAGCCCTCGGTGCCGGGCATAAGCGGGCTGTGCGCGAAGTCGGCGCAGTCGGCCAGTACCGTGGGCTGATCTCCCGCCCGGTGCGCGGCGGTCAGCCGGGCGCGCACCACGGTGGCGCGGGCGGCCTCCAACGCCTCGGTGACCCCGGCCGCGATCACGGGGACGGCGGCCTGCCGCGCCTGCGGCTCGCGCAGCACATACACCGTGTCGTGCACGTCCTGGCTGTTCTGTCCCGGCTCGCGCCGGTGCAGCACGTTGACGGTGCGGCGCAGCCGCCGCAACGGGGAGCCTGAAAGCCCGTGCGCGCGCCCCCACGACTCGACCTGGTTTCCGGTCAGGCCCAGGGCGAACGGCCCCGTTCGCAGCTCACTCCACTGGGCGCGTCGCCGGCTGTCGGTGGCCTCCCGCCAGATCAGCAGCCGCCCGGCATCGCCACCTCCTTCTTCCACCAGCCGGCGGGCCGGAGCGGTGCACTGCAACACCGTCGTGATCAGTCGGCCCGGCGAGTCGGCACCCCAGTCGGTCAGGTTGCGGCTCTCCATGCTGCGCGCGCCGCGCCGCATCTTGTGCAGCTCAAGGCGGTAGACCGCCCCCGCCCCGGCCTGCGGGACCGCGGAGACCAGCCGCGGTACCTGCAGCTGGGAGATGACGGAGGCGTTCCAGCCGAACTCGGCCGCCAGCAGCACGGCCACCGCCGCGACCTCTTCCCGGCCCAGGAAGAGCCGCTTCCACGTTGCCTCCGCTCCCGCGCCGCCCAGAGCCTTGGCATACCGGTGGGGCACCAGCCCTGGGCGGCTGACCGGCCACGGCGGGCAGTAGCCGGTGTGTGCCAGCGCTTCGAGTGTCTCGCCCACCAGCCACTGCATGCTGCCCTCTCGGTGCGCGCCGCTGCGCCAGGTCTCCAGCAGGTCGAGATTGTGGACAATGCGCAGGTGGGCGGCGCGGACCATGCGCCGTGCCGTGCCGCGGATGTGCTCGAACTCGGTCGGCGAGAAGGCTTCTTCCTTCGCCGGCAGGCGCCCCATCCGCCCGCTCAGCGCCTCGCGCACCGGCCCGGACAGTTCGGGGTCCGTGCGCAGGAACGCGGCGAGCACCGCCAGTCGTTCAGCCCTGTTGCGGTGCGGGGGCGGCTGAGTCTGTAGGCGTTCCACAGTGCCGGAGTCAAAGCCTCCGAACCGACGGGCGGCGGATCCCAGGCACCCACGAAACGAGCGAAGCGTGCCAGGATCGTCCAGCCCGTGGTGCTGGAAAGGACCGAGTTCCAGCTACCGCCCGGCCCGCACCGGGCCGCGAACAGCTGCGCCCAGGCGCGGCCCAGCTCGGGCGCGACGGGCAGCCGGGCGAAGTCATAACTCCGCACCCGCTCCGCGGCATCGCGGTGCTCGACCACCAATGCCGGCCCCTCCAACACCGGGGCGCGGCGGTGCACCGTCTGCGGCAGCACCGCCCGGCGCCCGCGCCTGTTCACCAGCGCCCCGGCGCGATGTCCACGTCCTGCACACCCTCGCTCTCGCGGGCGATGCGCGCCAGCAGCTCGCTCACCCACTGCACCGAGGGCGCAGCCGCCCCTTTCGCCAGCGGTGCCGGATCGGCCAGCAGCGACCGCAGCCGCAAGTCCGCCACCGGCGCCAGATAGATGTCGCGAGTGGTCTCCACCTGCGCATGGCCCAGCAGATCCTGCACCATCCGCCACACATCCCCGTACAGCAGCTGGAAGTCCCGACGCTCCTGCACGCTCAAGCCCATCCGCCGGTCCATCAGGTGATGCAGTACCACCAGCATGTGCAGGGCGAAGGAGTGCCGGCACATGTGCGGTGTACAGAACGGCGGCTCGGCCAGTTGCCCCGCCAGCTCCCGCGCACACCGTTCCGAGGCGCTGCGAAAGACGTTCTCCCACGACGCCGGCCGCAGCGGCAGCCCGGCCTCGTTCAGCCACAGCCACAGCGGCTCCAACCCCTGTGCACCCTCGCGATAGAGACGCATCCGCTCGGCCACCCCCGCCTCCGCCAGCGCTGTCCGCCCCTGCCTGCCTTGCGCATCACGCCAGTGCAACACCCGCTGCCGTCTCCCGGTCACGGCCGTCACCACGCGCCGCAGCATCAACTTCTCATAACGGCTGGCCTGTTGCGCCCGGCGTACCACTGCAGCACGTGAGGACTCCACATAGCCCGCGACCGACCCGACCACCTGGCCTGCCACGTAGAAGGTTCGGGCCCGTTTCGACTTCGTCACCGCCCGCGCCAGCCGCCCCGGATAAAACCGGTCCCCGCCAAGCGCCGGTCGCGGCATCTCGAAGGTGAGCAGCGAAGCGCCTTCCGTCAACCGCAATCCCGAAGAGAACAGCAGCTCCGCAAACGCCGTGTTGCGCGCCTCCAGCCGCCCCGCCCGCCCCGACTCAGGGCCCCCCTCCGGAGAGTGCCTGCGCAGCCCTACCTCCAGCCACACACGAAACGCCCGCGGTGTCAGCCAGTGCACATTGCTGCTGCGTGCCCGGACTGCCCGCGCCTCCGGAACCTTGACCACACCCCCGAAGCGGCCCCGCACCTCCCGCGTCACTACCGGCGAGCGGGCAACAACTCCGGCGCTCACGCCCCATCCGTACAACCGGCTCAGGGCAGCCAGACCGCGGTTCCACCGTGCCCCGCCCACCGGCGCAGGATTGTCCGAAGACCGCATCCGCCAGTCCTCGAAATCCCAGAGATCGTCCGATTCGGCTTCGTGCCACCATCTGCCCCGTCGCCACAGAAAGTTGAAGAAGATCCGGTAGTCGTCCGTGTAGTTGCGCTTCGTCTCACCACTCAGACGAGCGAATGACGAGCGGCACAGATAGTTGCTCAGCTCCGTATCCACCCGGTAGTCCGGCGACAGCATGATCGGGTCTCCTGGGCGCCCACCCGTCTCCTCGCGCCAGCCCAGCCCCTCGCGTTGCAGCATCTTCTGCAGCCGCATGGAGGGCGCCCCGTGCTCCGGCACCCAAAAGACCCGCCAATCAACCACTGAAGACACCCCTGCCGATCCGCTTCAACACGCAGATCTAACAGGGAACTGGTCGTCTTCGACCTGCTGTGCCTGGAGGGCACCGACCTCACACCCCGCTCCTACAGCGAGCGCCGCGCGGCCCTGGAGGCCCTGTTCGCGGAGCGGGGTCTGTCCGCGCCGTTCACGCTGTGCCCGTCGACCACCGACCCGGCCACCGCCCGCGCCTGGCTGGAATGGACGTCCGCCGGGCTCGAAGGCCTCTGCTTCAAGAGGCTGACCGAGCCCTACCGCGGAGGCGCGAGAGCGTGGGCCAAGTACAAGGTCCGCGCCACCGAGGACGCCCTCGTCGGCGCGGTCACCGGCCCGCCCGCCGCGCCCCGCACTCTGCTCCTCGGTCGCTACGACGACGCGGGCGCGCTCCGCTACACCGGCCGCACTACATCCCTCGCCCGCGCGGTGACGCGTTCCCTGGAGGGAGTGCTGCTGCCGGCGGCGGGTGGGCATCCGTGTACGGGGCGCACGTTCACGGTCGGGTGGGGCAGCCGCGACGTCCTGGACGTCACGCTCGTCGACCCGCAGCTGGTGGTGGAGGTCGACGTGGACGTCGCCCGCGATGCGGCCGGCCGGTGGCGGCACCCGGTACGTCTCCACCGGACCCGTCCCGACCTGTCGGCCGCTTCCGTGCCGCTGTTCGGCGCGTAGCGGGCGCGTGGTCGGTTCGGGGCCGGCGCCGTCTCGGATGTCCTGCCTTCGGTCAGGCGAGGCCGCTCAGCCGGTGGTGGTGTGGTGGGGTGCACGGCTGTTCTGGGTGGTGAGGTACAAGCCCGTGGCGACGGTGAGTGCTGCGGCGAGGCTGGCGAGGGGGACGGCCCAGCGGCCGGCGAAGGTGGTCGCGAGTACGAGGACGGCTCCGGCGGGCAGGACGAGGTGCTGGGCCGCGCCGTGCTTGAAGTGTCTGGTGTGAACGAGCCACACGGTGATCATGAAAAGTGCGGTGGGTGCGGTCACGGCGAACGAGGCGGCGAGGGTGGAGATGTGGGCGTGGTGGGTGGCCTGTTCGACGGCGACCTCGATGCCGGCGCCGATCGCGGCTGCCGAGCCGAAGATCACGTAGTGGCCGTATCCCCACCACAGGGGCCTGCGTACACCGGCCAGGTACTCGTGGGTGGGGGAGGCGAAGTAGATCCAGAAGGCGCAGAAGACGATCACCAGCCCGCCTGCTGCGATGGGCAGCAGCTCGCCGAGGGCGGTGTGCTCGTCCAGGGCGGCCCTGACCGCCGTGGAGGCGGCGAGGATGCTCTCGCCCAGCACGATGATGGTGAAGAGGCCGTAGCGTTCGGCGATGTGGTGCGGGTGCCAGGGGGTGGGGTGGGTGCGCTCGGCGACCGCGGGGACGGCCAGGTCGGCGACGACCAGGGGTACGAACCCCCACCACCAGGCGGCGTCCGGGAGCAGAAGGAGGACGACCCATCCGGCCTGGACGACCATGAGACCGGCCGCGTACTGCAGGGCCGCCCGCCGCGCGGGGCCGCGCTCGCCTCGGGCGGCGCGCAGCCACTGGCCGGTCAGTGCGACACGCATGATCAGGTAACCCGCCACGGCCAGTGTGTAGTCGCCGTCGAAGGCGCGGGGGATGCCGGCGGCGAGCACCAGCACGCCGGCGATCTGCACCAGGGTGGCCAGGCGGTAGGGGACGTCATCGCAGTCGTAGGCGGACGCGAACCATGTGAAGTTGACCCAGGCCCACCAGATCGCGAAGAACACGAACAGGTAACCGGTGACGCCGTGCGCGGGATCGCCCTCGGCGACTGCGTGCACGAGGCGGGCCCCGGCTTGGGAGACGGCGACGACGAAGCAGAGGTCGAAGAACAGTTCCAGCGGAGTGGCCGCGCGGTGCTCCTCGTCTCGTCTGCGGGCGACCATGCGGGTCAGGATCGCGGTGTGCCGGCCGTGGCCGGTACGGACAGGCGTGTCACTCATGCTGGCCCTCGAGGATGCGCGCGGAAAACCGGGTGGCGGAACGGCGCGGGCCGCCACGACGGTGCGCCGTGGCGGCCCGGGTCCGCTGCCAGGATGGCCTCGGGTCAGAGGTTCTTGTTGTAGAAGGGGATGAGCGTGTCGAGGGCCTGCTGGGTGGCTTCGGGCTTCCAGTACATGTCGTAGTGGGACTGCCCGGGCACGACGACGATGTCCTTCTGGGTGGACCTGGCCCGGTTGAACAGGTCGAAGCCGTCGCGGTAGGAGCCGAACTCGCCCGGAACGCCCCCGACGATGATCTGGAGGGGCTGGGTCAGCAGATGCTCGGCGAGGTGGAAGGCGTCGTAGCCGATCGCGGGGCCGGCGTGCGAGAACAGCGACCGGTTCACTCCGTGGGGCTGCTGTCCGCGGGGCGTGCGGTAGTACTTGGTCGCTTCCACCACGTCGAGAGCCTTGATGCCGAGTTCCTCGGCCTTCTCCGGGGAGGAGGGCAGCACGTCGTCGACGCGGGCCTCGGCGCCGCGGGCTTCGGCGGTGCGCTGCTGGGCGACGGCGTCCAGCGTCTTGATGGCGGAGTCGGGGGAGAGGTCGCCCTCGCGCATCATCCGGCCGTAGTTGACGGCTGCGACGGTGCCCAGGGCTTTGAAGCGCCGGTCGGTCATGGTCGCGGTCGCGGCGTAGCCGCCGCCTCCGCAGATGCCGAGAACCCCGATGCGGTCCTCGTCGACGTAGTCGAGGGTGACCAGGTAGTCCGCCGCGCAGCGGAAGTCCTCCACGCGCAGGCCGGGGTCCTCGATGTAGCGGGGCTCTCCGCCGCTGGCGCCCTGGTGGGTGGCGTCGAAGGCGAGCACCACGTATCCCTGCTCGGCCAGGGCCTTGCCGTAGACGTTGCCGGACGTCTGCTCCTTGCAGCTGCCGATGGGGTGGGCGCTGACGATGGCCGGGTACGTGCGGGAGGAGTCGAAGCCGTCGGGAAAGTACACGTCGGCGGCGACGTCCAGTGTCTTGTTCTTGAAGGTCACGCTCTCAACGGCGGACATGTCGTTCTCCGGTTCACTCGTTGTGTTCACTGTTTCGCGTTCTGCTCGTAGGCGGGGCCGGGCCAGTGGTCAGGGGGTGAGGACCAGGCGTCCGCGCACCGCCGGCGCTGCCGCGTCCGCGTAGGCCACGACGGCATCGGCGAGCGGATACCGCTGCGCCACCCGCGTCCGCAGCTCGCCGCTGTCGACCACCTGAGCCAGCTCGCCCAGCTGACCGGCGTCGGGATGGGCGTTCAGGAACCCGCAGGCCGTGCGGGGCAGCGTCTGGCCTACCGTGCTCAGGAACCGGCCGTCCGGACGGACCGCGGTCTGCCACGCCTCGTCGACCGGCGCGGTCGCCAGCACCGCGTCGACGCCGCCGCTGGGCAGAGCACCGCCGCCGCGCAGAGCATCGGCGCGGTCGACGAAGTGCGCCCCGCGCGCGCCGACAAAATCGGCATCCCGCGCGGCAGCCACGCCCCACACCTCACAGCCCTTCCCGACAGCGAGATCGATGGCGAAACCCCCGATCGAACCCGCAGCACCCATCACCAGCAACGACTCACCCGGCTGCACGCCCAGCTCCAGCAGCGCCTGCCAGGCAGTGCTCCCGTTCAGCGGCACCGTCGCAGCCTGCGCGGCATCCACCTGCCGCGGGGCCGCCGACACCTCCGAGGCGTCGAGGACGCAGTACTGCGCCTGGCAGCCCCGCCCACTGGAGAACCAATAGGTCCACCCCATGACCGCGTCCCCCACCCGAACTCCGCGCACGTCCTCGCCCACCGCTTCAGCGACCCCTGCGGCCTCCCAGCCCAGGACGCGATCGAAAGGACCCGTCCGGCCGGCGTCCACGTCGACGGGATTGACACCGGCCGCCGAGACACGCACCAGCACCTGGTGGTGCCCAGGCTCCGGCCACGGCACATCGGCCACCACCACGCCTGCGGACCCGCTCGACAGGACTGCCCGCATCACGACTCCCGTCCCTCATTCCAGGACGCCTCCACGCTCACACGCGCGGGCCGCCGCTACCAGGCCACATCTGTTACCCCCCACCCCGCACAGCGCTCGCAGGCAGGGCAAGCGCACACCCCTCCGCTGAGCGACAATGGAAACGATGAGTGCCAGCAGAGGCAGGAACAACGAGCTGGGTGACTTCCTGCGGGCCCGCCGAGCCGACATCAGCCCGGACCTATGCGGCCTGCCCACCGGACACCTGCGCCGCGTCCCCGGCCTTCGCCGCGAAGAGGTCGCTCAACTCGCGGCGATCAGCAACGAGTACTACACCCGCCTCGAACAAGGACGACTCCCCTCGGCCTCACCCGCCGCACTCGACTCGATCGCACGCGCCCTGCACCTGGACGCGGACCAGACCAGCTACCTCCACCAGCTCGCCGACAAGCACGCCACCCGAAGCCGTGCCCGACCGCACCACGACACGCGGGTGCGCAACCAGACCCAGCTGCTGCTCGACAACCTGGCCGACACCCCCGCCCTGGTCCTCGGCCGCCACATGAGCGTGCTGGCCTGGAACACCCTCGCCGTCGCCCTCTACACCGACTTCGCCGCCCTGCCTCCCGCCGAACGTAACCTCCTGCGCCTCACCTTCCTCGACCCCGGCGTCCGCAGCCTCTACGCGGACTGGGAATCCAGCGCCCGTGCCTGCGTCTCCTTCGTCCGCATGGACGCCGCCCTCACACCCACCGACTCCGCTCTCCAGGCACTCGTCGGCGAACTGTCCGTCCGCGACGAGGACTTCCGCCGCTGGTGGGCCACCCACGACGTCGCCCACAAGACCTTCGGAACCAAGAGCTACCGGCACCCTGTGGCCGGCGACCTCGACCTCGACTGGCAGATCCTCACCTTTCCCCACGACCCCGACCAGTCCCTCATGGTCCTGTCCGCCCCGCCAGGGACACCATCGAGTCAAGCCCTGCGCTTCCTCGCGTCGTGGGCCACCACCAACCCCGCCATCCACACCGACCGGTAAGAAGCCTTCAGCCTCAAGAGCCCCACCTGCCCGATCCCGCACTTCTGGTGCCCCCACCGCTGGTGGCACAGGTCCACGAGGCCGGGCCGGCGAAGTCGCAGGCAGCTGCTTGGGGCGATCAAGCAAGCGACCGGTTCGGAGCTGAGCGACGACGAGGCCCCGGATGCGGTGGTCTTGTGGTTCCGCGGAGGCGACGGCGCTCATGCTGCGCGGTACGGTCGACTTCACCACCACCGACGGCCTCGACGTCGACTTCGCCCGAGCCGCCGCTACCGGCCTCCCGCTCGTCGTCGACCTCGGTGGTCTCCGCTTCGGCAACGCGGAACTGCTGGCCCTGCTCATCAGCGCACGCCCGGCGCCGGGCGTGGCGCTCGTCGGCCCCCTCAGCCCGTCCTTCCAACGCCGCCTCGACATCACCGGGGCCACCACGCTGTTCGACATCCACCCCACCCTCTCTGCAGCCCTCGACCGCTGAACCGGCCATCGGAAGGCGCAAAGAGGGTCTGCGAGGATGGGCCGTATGGACGTGCGGAGCAGGAACCATGTACGGGTGACCGGCAAAGCTGGCGGGCCGGTGGTGATGCTGGCGCACGGCTTCGGATGCGACCAGAACATGTGGCGTCTCGTGGTGCCGGCACTGGAGCGCGACTTCACCGTCGTCCTCTTCGACCACGTCGGCGCGGGGAACTCAGACCTCTCCACGTGGAGTCCGGAGCGGTACTCCACACTGAACGGATACGTCGAAGACCTCCTTGAACTGTGCCGGGAGCTGGCCCTGGGCCCGGTGACATTCGTCGGGCACTCGGTCAGCGCCATGATGGGCGTGCTGGCCGCCGCTCGACAGCCCGAGGCGTTCGCGGGCCTGGTGCTGCTGGCACCCTCCCCCTGCTTCATCGACGATCCCGACACCGGCTACCGGGGCGGGTTCAGCGCCCCGGACATCGACGAGCTGCTGCAATCGCTCGATGCTAATTATCTGGGCTGGTCGGGTGCGATGGCCCCGGTCATCATGGGCAATCCGGAGCGGCCCGAGCTGGGCGAGGAGCTCACCAGCAGCTTCTGCCGCACCGACCCGAAGATCGCCACGGTCTTCGCCCGCGTGACCTTCCTGTCCGACAACCGCGCCGACCTCGCCAAGGTGACGGTGCCCACCCTGGTCGCCCAGTGCTCCGACGACGCGATCGCCCCGCCCGAGGTGGGCGCCTTCGTGCACGCCCAGATACCCGGCAGCCGACTCGTCACGCTGAACGCCACCGGACACTGCCCACAGCTCGCCGCGCCCGAGGAGACCGCCGAGGCCATCGCAACGTTCGTGGGAGCCGCCCGGTGATGAGCAAGATCAACGACGAAGAGGCCGACCGGCGAGAAGACGACGGGCCGGACGACCAGGCGCAGTTCTCCGCACTGCTGGAGGACAGCGCCGAGGACCTGTACGAGCACGCGCCCTGCGGCTACCTCTCCACCCAGCTGGACGGCCGGATCGCCAAGGTCAACGCCACGCTGCTGAACTGGCTGGGACATCACCGCGACGACCTCGTGGGCCGCAAGCACTTCTCCGACCTGCTCACCGTCGGCGGCCGCCTCTACCACGAGACCCACTTCGGCCCGCTGTTGCGCATGCAGGGCGAGATCAGCGGCATCGCCCTGGAGCTGAAGGCCGCCGACGGCACCCGGCTGCCGGTCCTGGTCACCTCCACGGTGAAGACGGGCAGCGACGGGCAGCCCCTGCTGATCCGCACCACCATCTTCGACGCCCGTGACCGCCGCGCCTACGAAACCGAGCTGCTGCGCGCCCGCCAGGAAGCCGACATCGAACGCGATCGGCTCCAAGTCCTGGCCACTACCTTGCAAAAGACCCTGCTACCACCCGCCCTGGCGAACGTTCCCGGCCTGGACGTGTCCGCGTACTACCACATCGCCTCCGTCGACGAGGTCGGCGGCGACTTCTACGACCTCTTCCCCCTGGCGGCCGGCACCTGGGGCCTGTTCCTGGGCGACGTGTGCGGCAAGGGCGCCGCCGCGGCCGCCGTCACCTCCCTGGCCCGCTACACCCTGCGCGCCGCCGCCGTCTACGACTCCGACCCGGCCGCCGTCCTCGGCAACCTCAACACCGTCTTGAACCACGAGTACAACGGGACCGACCCCCGCTTTTGCACCGTTGTCTACGGCCTCCTCACCCCCGATGAGGACCGCGGCGGCTTCCGCATCACCGTGGCCAGCGGCGGTCACCCGCCGGCCCTGCTGATGCGCGCGGACGGCACCGCCGATTTCCTGCCCACCCCCGGCGGGCAGCTCATCGGCGTCCTGCCCGACGTTCACATCGCCACCGCCACCGTCCATCTGGCCCCCGGCGACACCCTCCTGCTGCACACCGACGGCCTCACCGAAGCACACACCAACGCCGCAGCCGGCGGAGGAGAACGCTACGGCGACGACGCGTTCCTCGACTTCGGCCGTGACCTCGCCCCCAACACCGCCTCGGACACCATCCGCGCGGTCCGTGACCTGCTCGACACCTTCGGCAGCGGCGTCGACGACGACACCGCCGTCCTGGCCATCCACGTGCCCCGACTCACCAGTGATGAGCAGCAGTGACCAACGACCTGACCGTCCACACCCGTACCACCGCATCCGGTCCGGTCATCGAACTTGCCGGGGAGCTCGACCACCACACCGCACCCCAGGTCCGGGACGCACTGGACGCGCTCAGTTTGCGCACCGGCCAGCAGCTCGTGATCGACCTCGGCGCCCTCACCTTCTGCGACTCGACCGGCATCACCATGCTCATCGCCGCCCGCAACCACGCCCTCGCGGGCGAGGCAAGCATCGTCCTGGTCGCCGTTCCCACCCGCGTCAGCCGCATCCTCCGCGTCGTCGGACTGGAGCAGGTCTTCCCAACCCACCCCACCGCCCAGGACGCCGAAGCTGCCTGGTAGGCCGCAGCTGACTGACCCACGCCCTGCCCGGCCAGCCCACGGCTGCAACTGCGCCGCAACCGATTTTCGACTCCGTTGAGGACCGGCGGCAGCTTCGGCAGCTGCGTCCTGAAATCGAAGCCCAACGGCAGGGAACGCTGCAAGCCAACGGCTCATCGCTCGTTGAGCCCCCACTACTGCACAGGGCCCGGCTTGCGAGCTGCTCGTAGGCCGGGCGCGAAACTGACGTCACCACGCCCCAACGCCTCTACAGCTGCACCCCGCGGCCGGCTGACGCACTCCCCGGCGCCGGTAGGACCATTACCCCCACACGGGCGGCGCCTTCGGCGAACGCCCCACTGCGCCCCCGGCCGGCCCGCTACGAACGGGTCATGCTCAAAACCGTGCTGCGCGGCCTGAGTGCCGCGTTCCTCGTCGCCCTGCCCCTGACGGTGCCCGCGCCTGCCCAGGCCGCACAGACCCTGTCCCTGGCCGAGGCGGTGGCCGCCCTCCCGATCGCGGAGGAGTCCCGTGAGGGCTACGACCGGGACGCCTTCCGCCACTGGAACACCGGCGCCAATCCCTCCGACGGCTGCAACACCCGTGCCGAGGTCTTGATCGCCGAAGCCGTGGAGCCCCCGACCGTCGGGTCGCGGTGCCGGCTGACGGGCGGCCGCTGGTTCTCCTACTACGACCAGGTCTGGGTCACCTCTGCCTCCGGCCTCGACATCGACCACATGGGCCCGCTGGCCGAGGCCTGGGACAGTGGCGCCTCGACCTGGTCCGCGGCGCAGCGGGAGGCCTACGCCAACGACCTGGGCGCCGAGGCCAGCCTCGTCGCGGTCACCGCCCGCTCCAACCGGTCCAAGTCGGACCAGGACCCCGCGACGTGGCTGCCGCCGGCCGCCGAGGTGCACTGCCGCTACATCGCCGAGTGGGTGGGCACCAAACTGCGCTGGACCCTGTCGGCGGATGAAGCCGAAGCAGCTGCCATGCGCGAGGTCGCGGCCGACTGCCCGGACCAGACCGTCACCTACGAGCCAGCGGCATAGGCAGCCTCCCACAGCGCCCCCGGGACAACCACGCGCCCGGGGGACTGCCCTGCGCCCTCGCGCCGGCGGGGTGCCCGGCGGTTGCGTTCGTCCTAGCCTGGAAGGACTCGGGGCTGCTGCGGAGGTAGGTCATGCCCCGGACCGTATGGAGTGGCGCGATCAGCTTTGGCCTGGTCAGCGTGCCGATCAATGTCACCGGCGCGACCGAGGACCACTCGATCCGCTTTCACCGGGTCCACCTGGAGGACATGGGCCGAGTGCGCACCCGCAAGGTCTGTGAGCTGGAGGACCGCGAGGTGACGGCCGCGGAGATTGGCAAGGGCTACGAGCTGTCGAAGACGCAGATCATCCCGATCAGCGACGAGGATCTGCGGGACCTGCCGCTGCCGACCGCCCGCGCGATCGAGATCGTGGCTTTCGTGCCGCTGGCGTCCGTGGATCCGATCCGGATCGGCTCCGGCTACTACCTGGAGCCGAAGGAGCAGGTCGCCGCCAAGCCGTACAAGCTGCTGCGGCAGGCGCTGGAGCGTTCCTCGCGGGTGGCCGTCGTGAAGTACGCCTGGTCGGGGCGCGAGCGTCTGGGCCTGCTCCGGGTGCGCGCGGAGGCGATCGTGCTGCACGCGATGCTCTGGCCGGACGAGGTCCGTGATCCGTCGTCGCTGCTGCCGGCGCCGGTGGAGGTCTCGCAGGAGGAAGTCGACGGTGCGCTCGCGCTGATGGACACAATGACGGTGGAGGATCTGACCGGCCCGGGGTTCGAGGACGAGTACACCAAGGCGCTCAGCGAGATCATCGTGGCCAAGCGCGAGCACCGCGAACCGCCGACCGCACCGGAGCCTGACCAGCCCGAGGGCGTGCTGGACCTGATGGCCGCGCTCAACGCTTCCGTTGCCAGAGCCCGGGAAACCCGCGAGGACGGCACGCACGCCGACATCCACGAACTGGCGAAGCCGAAGAAGAGCGCGAGGAAGACGCCGGCCAAGAAGACCGCGGCCAAGAAGACGGCCGCAAAGAAGGCGCCCCGGAAGCCTCCGCGCGCCTCCTGAGCCCCCGGACGTGGTCTGCGGTCAGGTGAGGACCGTCGTACTTGCTGGGTTCGTCAACCAGGACCCAGCGACGGGGCTGCCGCCCGGCGGCCGCGACGCACTGCCGCTCCGCTCCGTCGCTGAGTGGGTGAGCGCGAGCTGCGCTGGCGCCTGTCGTCCGACGAGGACGAAGCAGCGGCCATCCGCGTTATCGGGGCCGACTGCCCCGGGCAGATCACCTACCAGCCGGTGCCGTAGGCAGGACCGCTCCGACCCCCGTGTGGAGTGACTCGGTCCGGGCGGAGTCCTGCTCGTCGAGGGGGAAGGGCCGCCAGCGGACAGCCCCGATGCGTGGCGGTCGGCTTCGCTGCGTCAATCGGTTCGCTGGTTTTCACTCGTGCGTGTCGTGGCTCGTGGAGGCGTCTTCGGATGCGCCGGTGTGAGCTGGGGCACATTCTCGGAGGCTCATCCACTTCTCGTTCGTATGACTAATCGAAAGCGGCAGCTCACGGCCTGTTACTGAAAGGTAGTTGAGTGCTAAATGTCCCGTCCGTGGTTGATGGGGCGAAATTCGTCTTCTCGTGCATGAGCGATCGGGCGTTCGGCGCGCTTGAGTAGTCGTCAGAAAGCCGCGGCCCAGGCGCTGTTGCCTGGGCAAGGGGGGGGCGCTACCCGTCCTCGCGCGAAGAGGAGACATGAACGACAACGAGCACGCAGAGCACGTCGGTGCCGGCAGCGGTGGCGACCCGATCGGGGTCTACACCCGCCTGCCCTTGAGCTACCAGGCGCTGTACCTGTCCGACCAGACGGCCTTCCACGACTACGCCTTCGTCGTCCTGGAAGACAACGAAGCAGCCGAGTCCGCCGTGCACACCGCAATGACGCGAGTGCAGGACAACTGGAACGAACTGCTGGTCGAGAGCAACATGCAACAGCAGGTCTGGGCCATCATGCGCCAGACCGTGGAGGAGTACCGGCAGGACGCCGAGGACCGCGCCGCGATAGCCCACAGCCTCTCCACCTACCGCCAGGGCCTGGGACGCCTCAACAGCGAACAGGGCGTCTTCGAAGCCCTGGCCGGCCTCCCGCCCCAGCAATTCGACGCCGTCGTCCTGCGCTACATCCTCGGCATCAAACCCCAGCGCATCGGCTGGTACATGGGCCTCAGCGAGCAGACCGTCAACTACCACTGCCGCCAGGGAAAACAGCGCATCGAACAGGCCGTGCCCACGCTGCTCAAAAAGGACAGCGACGCCATCACCGGCGCTGGCAGCGAGACGGACACGAAGGACTGACGCCGTGAGCAGAGCAAAACTCAACCGATCCCGTCCCGCAGACACCGTCGAAGAAATCCTCGCCAAAGCCGGCGAAACCCTGCGCGCCCGCCGCCGCCCCTTCAACGAAGCCGACGGCCTGCGCCGCCTCGCCCGCAAATCCCCCCTGCCCCCCACCCACGAAACCGCCCTGGTCACACGAGCCCGCCGCCAGCTCTCCGTCCTGACCCGCCTCTACCTCAAGAACTCCCAGGCCGCCCGGCACGTCGAGCAGCTCGCGGCCTGCCTCGGCGACGACGGCGACGGCAACCGCCACCCGCCCATCGAAGACCTCGACATCGACGGCGCCCAGCTCTTCGGCTGCATGCTCCACCTCGCCGACCACCCCCAGAGCGCCCAGTTCTGGTGGGAACTGGCAGCCGGCGCCGGCCACCTCGGCGCCACCTACTGCCTCTACCTCCACCACACCGCACAAGGAGCCCGCACCCAGGCAACCCACTGGATCGACCAACTGCGCCTGCAGGCGCCCGGCCTCGACGAGGAGTTCCTCCTCGGCACCGCCCGCTTCACCCAGTGGATGCACGAGCACCACCAGCCGACCGCCCACCCGTCCCTGCTCGACGAAGTCGTCCGCCTCGCCCTACACCACAGCGACGACCAGCCCCTGGTGTGCCGGCCCGAACGACAGATCGCCGACCGCCTCCACCACGTGGCAGCCCGCCGCTCCTGACCCCCGACAGCAGACAAGGAGCCCTCCCGCGGTCACCGGTTCCGAGGCCACCGACCGCAGAGCGAACTCCTCGCCCAGGACACCACCTCACGAAAGAGAGCGTCCTCATGCCCAAGCGTACGCGCCGCGACGCCCGCACGACGGCATCACAGAAAAGGCGGACCCGAACCAAGCCCAAGCCGACCACCGGCCCACACCCGCACACACGCGGCTCATGGCGGCCTGCCCGCCGCCGGAACAAACGCCGAAACCGCGACCACCACAGCACCCTCACCCAATACCTTCTGCGCGGCGCCGCCTACAGCACCGGAGCCGGCGTCATCGGCCTCCTCTTCTGGTCACTGCGCCTGTGGATGACCTAGGTATGCACCTGCCAGCAGACCACCCACGAACCTGAAGTGATCACCCGCGACGGTGACGGCGGGGTGAGCGGTTGGTCAACCGTGTCCGAATCAGGCGCGCCACGGTCCACCCGTTGCTGGAAGCCGGCCACAGCCGCCGCTGCATCGAGCGTCAGCTATGACGGGGGCGGTAGCGGGTCGACGGGCCCGGGCGGGGCATCCCGAAGGGCCTGGCGCCCCTCCGCGAGGGCCGGGCGGCAGCCATCGACGTGTTCATTCGGTCTGGTGGCTGGTCCTGCAGCAGCGAGCTGCGCGCGCCGGACCAGCCAGCAGCGCCCTCTATGCGCCCCGCTACTGTCATGATCAAGCGAGTGCGTGTTGACTTCCGAGTGTGGAACTGGGGGATGAAATGAGGGCGCCATCAGGGTGGCGGCAGCCGCAGCGTTAACTCTCGTGATCGTTGGATGCTCGTCGAACGCTGACGCGAAGAAGGACCCCGGCAGCAACGGCGGAGGCGGTACAGACCCCACAGCCTCCGCTCTGAAGTTCGCCGTTCTCCGGACGCTCTGCTGTGTCTCATCTGGCTGAATCCTCAACTGGGAACGTATCCGCACGCAGCGCCTCTATTGACTGCTGCAAAAGACCCGCGAAGCAGGTTCGGGTACTCTCCAGGTGCCGTGTGAGCCAGATTTCTAACTCGTCGTCTGCCGGTGCCGAGTAGCCGTCGACCGAAGTCCGTGTTTGGCAGATATGGTGGATAATTAGCCTGCGTACATCCGGATTATTGAAGTATCCGGTATGCACCAACGTACTGTCACTCTCCATGAGGAACCTGCCAGAACCTTGACCGTCTTTCGACACGCCTTCCAATGCTGCAATAATCAGTAGCTCGCGCGCCTTTGGTGCGAGCATGGCATTGCAGTCAGTGACCTCCCGATCGATTTCACGAATGGTGCGAACAGGGAGGCCCAAGTGGGTGCAATCGTGATCCAGTGGTAGCGGCCAGGGTGAGACATAGGCGGCAACAGTGCGAGGAAGGTCAGATCCCTGGACGCTGCGCGCCAAGGTCCGGGCGATCTTTCGTGTCCACAACGGCGCGATCCATCGATTTACCAAAGTGACGACTGGCTTGGTTGCGGACAATACAGAAGTGCGCCGAACGTGCGGCACCAGGGTGATCGTGCGAATAGGGTCCGGTATAGTCAAATTCGGTAGCGGTACCTGATTGGGGAGACGCGCCAATTTTCGGCGGGCGCTCAGGGCGCCCGATGACCACAGCAGCTCATACCTGACCTGGTGGTGAGCCAGAGCCGAGAGCATGTTAATGGCTTCATCAGATGGCGACCATAAGCCCAGCCAGCGCCCGGAGAACCGGCGGAAGACACCAGGTACAGCCCGCTCGCGATCTAACAATGAATCATTATAGTCGCTGACTCTCATCGAGCGAAAAGTGACCAACCAGCACAAGGCGTAAGGGACACTCCACGCATTGGCGGTGTCGCTAGTTAGCACCGCCCTGCCCCAGTTCCACCCGAAAAGAGCAGCAGCAAAAGCTACTAGTGGAAGCGCCGTCAGCAACATCGGAATCAGAGCAACGTACGCTTTGCCCAAGATGCGCCAGGCTGATGGCGATTGGAGGGACAGGCAACGGGAAAGCAGCCCTCGGCGTACCGGCATGTAACGCATGAATGGGGTTCCGACGGTCGTCCAACTTCGCAAACCTTGCAATTTTGTCGCCGATCGAATGGCTTCATACTCGGACGAGTCAGGAAGATCCCGAGTCTTGTACCTCACCCACCAAGGGTCGTACTCGTCGCGCCGTAGCGGGATGAGCGGTTGGCCACCTGGTAGGACTTCAGGATCGTTCAAGGCCCGGCGCAGTTCCGCATAGACCCTCCCGTGATTACGTGTAACTTCGGCGCTGACTAGGGCCTCCCATATTACGGAACCGCCATGACTATGGCCGACCAGGTGGTAATTCCGTCCTTCATGTTCGAGTTTCAGCATGAGCGCCAGCAATCTATTAGCTGCATGCAGTCGGCTAACCTGGCTGTTCGCGCCGTCCCATCGGAACAGTCGGACAGATTCGTCGGGCAGAGCGACGCCCGCCGGTAGGTGTTCTTGGAGCCATCGCCAGTTTGGACTGTCTCGCTGCCACCACTGGTCCCCCCCTTCACCGTCGGCGGTGGAGAAGGTGCCGTGAACGAGGATGACAAGGTCGGGGAGTTGCTCAGGGTCAGCGGACGGTGAAGCAGGACCGGGGCGTGATGCTCGCATGACTCATTGATAGCGCCGTTGGCTCCGTTCGTCCTGAGTATCCAAACTCAGCTCATGACGCAGGCGTGTCAGCGCTCAGCACATCGCCCCCGTCTCACGATGACCGAGCCAGAGCGGCGCTGCTGTGTCTCGGGAGACACAGCAGAGTCTGGAGAAAGACGGCTGGAGATGCCAGATCCACACAGCGACCCGACGTGTGTGGAGTCGGCACGGCACTAACCCCTCTCACCAGTTCTCCGATGTCGCAGACGCTGTCGCCGGTCTGCCGGACGCCGTCCTCGACGGTGAGCTCGTCGCGGTCCTCACTGCCGGCTCCGGCGTAGCCTTCGATCGCCTGCAGACCCGCGCCGGTCGCCGCGGCCCGGCACGCGGCGCGGACTTCACCGTCCACGTCGCACTCTTCGACGTCCTCGCCGTCGACGACACCGACTGGAGGCCCCGTCCGTACACCGAGCGCCGCACCGAACTGCTGCGTCTCCTCGAAGGCAGCCCGCCCACATTGCGCGCGGTGCCAAGCACCGAAAGCCGCGGGCGAGCCCTCCAGTGGGTCGGCGCGCTCGCCGGTGTAGAAGGCCTGCTGGGCAAACGGACCAACGCACCGTAGGCAGCCAGCCTCCACCTTCAGGAGAACGCCTGCCACAGTGCTGGCCGCGGGAGTAGCATCCGCAGGTTCTGCACTCGGGGGAAAGGTGGATGGATGCCGCACCTGCGGGCCTGGCTGGAGTTATGGGCGGCGAGGGCCTTCGATTTCGTCGACGGTGCCGACAAGTCAGCGATCTACCAACGGGCCGTGCTGGCCGCAGTTGACGCGCCCGAGACGGAGCGGCTGCTCGGCAAACGTGCCGGCGTAGACCGCGACGCCGTCGTAGAGCGCATGACGACGACGCGATACCACCGCTACACCACCCTCCGGTGCCCCTCATCCCTGCTCGACAGAGCGATAGAGGACCTGGCCGAGGTCCGAGACAGACACGAGCGAGCGGCTCGAGCGACGCAGTGGGACTGGCGAGTCGTCTGCTCGCTGGTCGCTGCCGTCTCTTTTGCCCTGTTGATCTTCAGTGGCCCACTCGCCCTGCTCATAGCGGTGGTGGTGGCGGCAGTCACCATGGTCACGCTGTTCATCTGGCGGGGGTCCCGACTGTGGGCCAACCTGACACAGTGCCTGATAGCCGCAGGGCTCAAGGGCGCGTGGCTCCTTCAACGCATAGAGGTAGGAGCATGCGCCGCACGCTGGGGTGAAGAACTGCAAGAGACAGGTACCGGTCCCGTGGTGGCCGATCTGGTCCGTCACATGCTGGGCGATGACCCCGACTCCCTCTTCATCCCCGATGACTACGAGTGGGGCCTGCGCGCGCCCCGAGCGCCCGGCTTCATCATCGAGAACGCGGCCCGGCGTCAACTCGAGCGCAAGCTCACCCACCTCGAGGACGGCACCATCGCCGTCTGCGGCCCACGCGGTGCAGGCAAATCGACGCTACTGGAGCAGTGCGTCAAGAAGGCCGGCTTCGGCGTGATCGTCCAAGCGCCGGCCACCTACGCTCCACACGACTTTCTCCTGTCCCTGTCGGTCCAGCTGTGCGAGAAGTACATGCGGGCCCGGGGCTATGAACCCACCGGCTTCGCTCGCCTGTCGCCCGCGCGCCGAGCACTGCGGCGAGTCAGGCTCCAGGCCAAGCGGCTGAGCCGGTGGAGTTCCTTCGCAGTGCCCGCCACCGCCCTGGTGGTGTTAGGGCTTTCGGCCTCGGTCCGGTCGCTCTACGAGCAGTACGCCACGTCCGTATCCGATGTCGCGCGCACGTACACCGACGCCCTACGCAGCGACGTCACGGCCATCTGGCAGGGCCACACCGTCGTCGCAAGCCTGGCCGTCACGATCGGCGGAATCGTCTGGTGGCAGTCAAGGCACACAGCCTTGCTGCCCCGGATGCTGGGACGCCTGTGGACGCGCGGTATCAGACCCATCGGACTGCTCCTGGCCTGGGCATCCGCTGCCACCCTGCTGCTGGACGAACAGATCCGTCAGCGGGCCCGGTACCTGCACAACACCCAGCCCGAGGCCCTCTACCAAGCCGTCGGCTACGCAGTAGGGCTGCTGTTCCTGTGGTCGTTCTTGCGCTTGATCCGCGACTCGGAAGTCGAGTTCCCTCTCGGAAGGCGGCACATCTTCCTGGAGACGATCTTCCGCCCGATCAGCGCCGCCGTGGGCATCTACCTTCTGCTGTTCCTCATCACAAATCCGCAGATACGGTCCCTTCTAGCGGATCCGGAAAACCCACTGCGACTGGCAGGCATCATCGCCGGATTCCTGCTGTCGAAGCTGGGGGACTGGCAGCCGCAGTCGGAAGAACCCGAGTTGGTCACGCGCTGCCAGAACCACCTCTACCGCCTTCAGACGATCCAGCAGGCCACCCACGGCCTGACCACCGGGAGCACTGCCCAGATCATGAGCCTGGGCACCAACCACTCCGCGTCTGTGTCCACCGTCCCCCCGAACTACCCGGAACTGGTGGAAGAATTTCGCGAACTGCTCAGGTGCATCGCCACCGAGAGGACCGAAGCGGGCAAGACCGTCGTGATCGCCATCGACGAAGTGGACCGCTTGGGCGCGGACACTGATGCGCTCGCGTTCCTCCGGGAGATCAAAGCCATCTTGGGCGTTCCTCTGGTCCACTACCTGATCTCGGTTGCTGAGGACGTGGGAGCCGCCTTCGTCCGCAGAGGACTTCCGCACCGGGACGCCACCGACAGCTCCCTGGACGACATCATCCATGTCCAGCCCAGCACCCTCAGCGACTCACGAGCCATCCTCGCCAGGCGCTCACAGACACTGAAGGAACCCCACATCCTGCTCGCACACGCGCTGTCCGGCGGCATCCTGCGCGACCTGCTCCGCTACGGCCTACAGCTCCGCGAGACACAGGACAAGACCCAGTCCTACGAGCTCACAGACATCTCCCGGCAACTCATCCTGGAAGAACTCGCGGAGACCTTTGCCGGCTTCCGCACCCTGCTGGGCAAACTGCAGTGGTCGCACGACACCAGCGGCGTCCTCGCTTCCTTCCGCACGCTCAGCAGCTACCTGCGAGACCCCTGTCCGTGCGTCGAAGCGGATGTACTCCGCACGCTTGATCACTTCGCCTTCCACGCCTACGGCGCCCACCCCCTTCCTGCGACAGCCGACGACTCGTCACATCGGCCACCAGACGATCCAGAGATCAGCGGCAGCGCACGCCAGCTCATCGACGAAGCATCCACGTACGCCTACTTCTCACTCACCCTGCTCGACATCTTCAGCACCGACGGACTCGAGCGCCGTACGGAACTGGCTGCCGGACACGGCCAGGAAGGCGATCCTGAACGGCTAGCCGATGCACGACAGGAACTCGGGATATCGCCCTACAGCGCCCGTCCTCTGATCGACAGCATTCGCAAGGCATGGTCCCTGCCTCTCGGACCGGACCCTGATAGTCGAATCCCGGCATCAACTGCGAGGTGCCCCCGCCACGGGAGCCACCCGAACATCCCGTGAGGGCAACTCGGTCGACCGCCGATGCGCAGCATTTGCATGGCCCGGCGGTCTGCCCAGAGCGGACTTCCTCCCGCCAAAACCGCCCGTCGCACGGGATCGGCGGTGAAGTTCCAGTGAACCCTCCCGCCTCACGGGATCGAGTTTCTTTTGCAGGTCAGAGCCGGTGTGTGCTGGGGCGATGCTGAGTGTCGCGAAGATCCAGAGGCGTAACGCGTGGCGGTACTACATACGCGGAGTCGCGTTCGGGGACGGCCGCCGCCCGGTCGGACAATCGTTGAAGGACGCCCAGGAGCTGGCCGGTCTCCCACCGGGACGGTGGCTGGGGCGCGGTCTGCGTGCGCTGGGGCTCACCGAGGGCGGCCAGGTATCCGAGCGCCAGCTGGAGCTGCTGTTCGGCGAGGGCCGGCACCCGGACGCCGACCGCATCGAGCGCAGCCTCCTGGACGACGGCGTCGACGCGGCCACCGCCCGCCGGCTGACGGTGCTGGGGCAGCCGATCGAGGAAATCGAGGCCCGCAAGCAGACACCGCTGCTCGGCATGGACTTCACCTTCCGGCCGCAGGCGTCCCTGGTCGTCCTGTGGGCGCTAGGCGATGCCACCGTGCGCCGGGTCATCGAGCGGGCCCACGAGCGGGCCTTCGCCGCGGCGCTGCGCTGGCTGGAGGACGAAGTTGCCGAAACCCGGTGGGCATCAGGCCGCGGCCGCGCGAAGACGCCCGCGCTCGTGGTCGCCGCCTTCCGACACTACGACAACCGCGACGGACTGCCGCTCCTGCACGAGCACTGCCTGATCCTCAACCGCGTCCAGCGCCTGGGCGCCGACGGTGAACCGGTCTGGGGCGCCCTGGACACCTACCGCCTCTACCAGTACGTGGTGGCCGCCGGGACGCTCTACACCCTGGCGATGACGACCGAGGTGTGCGAGACCCTGGGGCTGGCGACCGTGCCGCGCGAAGTCACGCCGGGCCTGCGTCCGGTCATGGAGATCGCCGGAGTGCCCGAGGACCTCATCAACTGGTCAGCGTCCCGCCGCCAGCGCATCGAGGACGCCCTGGAGGTCCTCACCGACCAGTACGTGAAGGACCACGGGCACCTGCCCGGCGAGCGCGGCCGTCACGCACTGGGCTGGTGGGCGGCGCAGGAGACCCGGCCCGCGAAGAAGAAGCCGAAGCCGCTCGCGCAGCTGCTCGCGTGGTGGCGCGCCTCCGCGATCCTCCGCTTCGGCCAGCAGCTCATCGACGGCCTCCTGGACAGGTGCCGGGCAGTCGGAGCGGCGATCCGGGCGCGGGTGGATCCCACCGTGGACGTGACGCTCGCCGCCGTCGACATCGCCGCGGTCGTCTTCACCGTGCGAGAGAAGTTCTCCCGGCGCCACATCCTGGCCGAAGCGCGCCGGCACCTGCTGGAGACGCTGCGCGGCCGCGAGTTCACCCGCGGCCTGGACGACTACATCGCCGACCGGGCCCTGCTCCGGTACTCCCGCCGCCGCACCGTCGCGAAGCCCGGCCGGAGGGCTCCGACGGCGGACCGGATCAGCTACACCGCCGACTTCCCGGTGCCGCACCGGTGGTGGATCGCTCCCGCCGAAGGCACGCCGCCGCGGGAGTCCAGCCGCTACGAGCGGGCCCGGGTCGCCAGCCTTGCTGTGCAGAACGCGATCCGCGACGCCCGCTTCCGAGCCGACAACGTCTCCGCACCCGCCGATCACCGCGACCTCGAGGGCGAGACGGCGTCCGCTCCCCACGCCGTCGACCACCAGGGCCGGGACGCCGCCCTGACCCGGGCGCAGCGGGCCGCCGCAGTTCAGGCCCACCAGCAGGCCGCGATGCCCGAGGAGTACCTGGAGGGCCGCACGACCGACCCGGCGACATGGCTGCGCACACCCAAGAACCTGGACCGGCTCGCCGCCTTCACCCGCGCCGCCGACACCCGCCGCCGCGCCATGGAGGACTGGCCGAAGCCCGAGCAGCCGGCAGACGCGGTCAAGCCCACCGACCAGCAGCAGCACCACGCGAACCGGCCCGCCCATGGCAGAGGAGCGGGCCTTGACCGGTGAGGGATGGCAACCGGCCAGGGCGTGGCCGATCTGCGACTTCACCCGCCAGCTCCAGGAAGCCGGATCGAGAATCGGGAGGTTGGCACCCGGCACGGGAGGAACCCTTGACCGACCTGCACGAACCGCTGGAACCGCTCGACAGCTACCCCGACGAACTGCCCCCGCCCCGC
Source organism: Streptomyces sp. WAC 04229 (assembly GCF_003947455.1). GTDB lineage: Bacteria > Actinomycetota > Actinomycetes > Streptomycetales > Streptomycetaceae > Streptomyces. The sequence goes on from NZ_QHJH01000055.1 coordinate 32,329, forward strand.
CAGCGCGGCGACGTGAACCTGGTGGGTCTGCTCAGCATCGCCGACGATCTCGCCCGCAGCCTGGCGGCGCTGAAAATCCGGGTGCAGCCCCACGACCCGAGGACCTCGCTTGTCAGCCCCGAGAAGGCCCGCGAAGACGCGGCCAAGGAGGTCGACCGGCTTCTGGGCACCGCCGTCTACTTCCAGCGTCACGCCCACGCCGCGCTGCTCGGGCGGTGCGTCCTGGGCGCGGACTCCAAGGAGGACTGCTCCACCGAGGGCGCTAACCTCCAGCTCAACGTCTGGGACGACACCACGCGCCGGGACATCGTCGAAGACGGCACCACCGGCTGCCTGGCTCACACCGTCGAAGCCGCCCGCCGGGTCCTGGCCGACCCCGCCAGCCGCAAGATCCTGCTCGCCTTCGTCCGCGATGACGAAGGCACCGCCGTTGCCCGCGCTCTCGGGCTCGGGCCGGACGACACCGCGCAGTTCCTGAACCGCGGCCTCACCCTGCGCCCGGAACACCGCGCCGGCTGACCTCACCGTTACCCGCGGCCGCGCCCCGGCCGCCCGGCACCCGCATTGGAGCGGCACATTGCCCTACGAGGCCCGCGATCTGAACCTGACCGACCCGACGAAGGGCTACCTGAACTTCGTCCTCTACACCGAGCCCCAGCATGGCGCCGTCACGTCGTCGCTGAACGCCGTACTGGAGATCGAGGCGCAGCAGACCGTGACACCTCACTTCCAGGAGTGGCTGAACAGGCTGGTGCGCTGCGAGCCGAACGCGATGCACTGCACACTCGTGAACCCGAAGAAGATCCCGGCCCTCTTCCACCCGTGCGTCACAGAGGACAAGGCCAGCCCCTCAGCCATCAGCGGATCGGGCTGCGTGTGCCGCCGCACCTTCTACGATCCCGAGTTCGGGCTGCCCGTCGTGGGCGAGCACTTCAAGCACGCGGGCACCGGCGGCACGGACCAGTGGAGCTACACCACGTACGCCCCGCTCGAACTGTGCCCCAACGACGTCTTCAGCCGCTTCTACACCGGCCGCGGTCTGTTCTGGGCCCGGACGGACAAGGGCGTGCTCTCGCTCCTTCCGCAGAGGAACGGCATGGGCTACGAGATCGGGTACAACGGCGGCGGCCCGCACGCCCTGGCCGCCTACCTCACCCAGGTCGCCACCAGCGACGGGCAGCACACGACCGCCGGCGCGCAGTACGAGGACGCCCACCCGGCGATCCTCGCGTGGACGCAGAGCAAGGCGGCGGACCGTGGCACGAACGAGCTGTCGCTCAGCGACCTCCAGGCCATGATGGCGAGCTGAGCGCTGGTCGTTGACCATGCCGACGCCCACGGACCAGATGTCCGTGGGCGTCGGCGCGTTCGGATCCTCGAGGGCCCGGAGCTCGTGCCCGTCTCACGGGACGACGGGTGAAGTCGCCGGAGCGTCTGTCGGGACGCGGGCCGCGCGAGCGCCCCTGCGGGCGACGCAGACAGCGAGGGTGCAGGGGAGTTAACCCACCCAAGCACGGAGGCCCCGATGGTCCACCCGACCCTGCCGCACCTCTCGCCGGAGCAGTGCGAGCGCCTCGAGCAGCTCGCCGACGCGTCCCGGCTGCGCGCGGCGCTGTACCCGTCGCCGAAGCCGCCGCCCGTCCGGCGCCGCTCGCGCTCTCGGCAGTACCCCGGCGGCCGGCCGAGCCCGTGGCGCTCCGTGCGGGGCCGCCGCTGGGGGTGAGTGGGCACAGTGAACTCCACCGCCCACCCGGGCGCGGATCGGCGGCTGGGTGGGCGGTGGAGTCCACTCGGAGAGTGGAGACCACGGTGGTGCGCATCGGGTGGACTCCACTCCGGTGCACCGGTGCGGTGGGGGAGTGCAGGACATCCCGGCATCCGGTGCGCTGGCGCGGTGCATCGGGCGCACCGGTTCGCGCGCCGACGATGCCGTGCACTCATCCCCACCGCACCGGTGCACCGCACGATGCGTACGGGAGTGGCCGGCCGCTCCCGCCCGCTCCACCCGGTGTACATACGGAGGGTGACGGAGCATCGGACGCGGTGCACTCGATGCACCCCCTTGTCCAGGTGTGCCGCTGCGGATCCCACCCAGTCCACCGAGCGGAAAGCAACCCTTGTCCAGCCACGATCTCCCGCGATCTTTCGACGTTTCACCTTGACACCCTCCGCTACCACTCCGGAGACGTCCCTCACCGGGCACCCGATGCACGGTGGCGGAGGGGAGATCTCTCCCTCCCGACACACCACGCATCATCACCCTGCGTAAGGGCGATGCGGGGTGCGGACGATGCCGCGCGCTCTGGCATCGCGGTCCGTTCCACCGGGTGGGAGTGGACGCCACTTGGCGCACCGGGTGGGGAGTGGACCCATCGTGATGCGCATCGGCTGCGCGTTGGAGTCCACCCGGTGCGCTCCACCCGGTGGGGGAGTGCGGTGCATCGTGCGCAACTCAACGCGCCGCGCGCCTACCGGTGCGCCTCCGCGCGCCGCTGTTCCCGGTGGCTGGTGCGCGTGGCGCGCGACGGCCGCCAGGAGTCGGCTCGACTATCCGCGCGTGGGACAGACCCCGGCACAGAAGGCCGCGAAGGCGGCACGCGGGCAGCAGCCGAAGAAGCGGCCCGGCAAGGCGCAACGCGAGGCGATCAAGCGGGCGCAGGCGGCGAAGAAGAAGGCGGGTGGCGGGAAGCCGGCCGCGAAGAAGCCGGCCGCGGAGAAGCCGGCGGCGAAGAAGGCGGTGCCGCTGCCGCGCGGCTCGGTACGCGCCGCCTATCCGGGCACCTGCCCGGCCTGCTTCAAGGACTACGTCAAGGGCGAGGTCATCACGAAGGTGACCGACCGCTGGGGACACTCCGCCTGTGCGCCCCGGCAGATGTCGGCAGCCGAGCGGGAGTTCACCCGGAACAAGGCCCGGATCGAGAGCGGCGAGACGTTCCGCGGCCAGAAGCCCTCGGACTGGCGGCGCGGAGCCTCGCCGTCCAGCACACGCCCCGCCCGCTGAACTCCGCCCGGCGGTGTGGCGTCGGCCACGGACAAAACCAGCCTGCAAGGGTTGGTCAAGGCGAAAATGGACGCCTGCCGGGTCTGGTCGTCAGACCGCGGACAAGGGGTCCTTCCTCACGGTGGCCCTGGCCCGTGCGCACATCCACGCGCGGGCCGGAACCGCCGACCCGGCCAGCAGGCCGGAGGAACGAGGACACCGTGCCCGCTCCCGACCGACCCACCCCTTCCCGCCGCCCCGCGCGGCCGCGATCCTGGAGCCCGACCCCTCACGCTGTCGCCGCCCAGCCTGGCCGCGCCCCGCGTAGCGGCTGCTGGGCAAGCCCCAGTGAGGCCCTGCCGCCGGCGCTTGCGTTCCCACTGCCGAAGCCACTTCCGTGCCCGGCAGCCACGCACCCGGTATTTGCCCTTGTCACTACGGGTTTTCGGGCCCGCGCCGGATCGTCACAACCCTCTTCTCTCCCCTTGGCCTTGAGTTGGTTGTCGGTGGTGGGGGAGATCATCGGGTCCGGGGGCTCGGTCCCCTCCACGGCCGGGGGGCGGCGCCCGGCCGTGGGCCGGTCGCGGACGACGGGAGGGCGAGCCTGATGGCGGGCAAGCGCAAGGAGAACGAGGCGGGATCGAGCAACGACCTGCGCGCCGATGTGCTGCGCGTCCTCGGTGTGCTGAAGATCGCCACCGCCGACCAGATTCAGCGGCTGTCCACGCCGCATCTGACCTACCGGCACACGACCAAGCCGACCCCAGCGAAGCGGAAGGAAGCCCGGACCGCCTCCCACCGTGCCGCGGTGAACGATCTGCGGCGCCATGGCCTGGCCGTTGACGGCGGCCGCACGCGGGGCGGTGAGGAGACCCGGCTGCTCACGAAGGACGGTCTGGCTGCCGCCGCGATCGACCTGGACCGCGGGCTGGAGGAGATGGGCGGCCTGCCCAAGAGCGCGGGCCGCTCCGGCGCCTCGCACCCGATGACCGTGAACGAGACGGTCATCGCGCTGATCCGCCCGAAGCCGAACCTGAACAAGGTCATGCAGGAGCCGGCCGAAGCGGTCGCGGCCGCGCGGGCTGCCGCCTGTGCACCCGACGGGATCGGCACCCTCGCCTCCTACGCCACCGAGGTCGCGCTCCCGGTGAAGGGCACCTGGAAGAACCCGGCGATCGGCAGCGCCCGCGCCGACGTCGTCCTGACCGCCCCGGAAGCCGGGATGCCGCTGCTGTTCATCGAGGTCGACAACTGCACCGAGGAGGCCGTGCTCATCGCGGCGAAGTTCGACAAGTACGCCCGGTTCTTCAAGCGGCAGGAGAAGGACACCGACGGCATCGAGAAGCCGCTGTGGCGCACCCGCTGGTGGGCACCTGCCGCCGATGCGTACGAGCGGGTGCACCCGCCGGTCCTGCTCGTCTTCCACCAGATCGGCCAGCGCTCCGCCAACAACCAGATGGCCAGGGTCGCTGACCTCACCCGCCACCACTGGCAAGGGCGGTGGCATCCCCAGGGCGGCTACCACTCCTACGACCGCTGCATCCCGATCGTGGCGACCACCCTGGACCAGCTGCGCGAACACGGCCCGGCCGGACCCGTCTTCTGGCGCTTCGGCCGCGACCACCGCCAGCCGCTGCTGGACGCCATCGGCAACGCCCGCCGGGACGCCTACCTCGCCCGCCGCCGCCAGGCCGTCCGGGAAGAGGAACGGCGCCGTGAGGAACGGATGGCCGCGGAGCGGGAGGGGCGGCGGCCAGCCTGCGCGGACTGCGGGCAGAAACTCACCGACGACCAGCGGGAGACGCTCGGCTACACCCGCGGCTGGGGCGAGCGCGAGTCGCACCCGCACTTGTGCGAGAACTGCCAGGACCAGGCCGTCGCAGCCGATCAGCAGGCCGAAGCCGACGAGCGCGAACACCGGGAGCAGGATCAGCAGGATCACCCGCACCATGAAGCAGAAGAACCTGCTCCAGGACCGGAGGCTGGGAGCTGGTTCTCCCGTCTCCGGGCCCGCTGACACGGCCAGTACGGGCTGATCTGCCGGGACCTGCACCAACGGGGCAACAACGCCGCTGCATGGCCTGGATACAGCGCTGCCCCCGACCCCACTGGGGGTCGGGGGCAGCGGACACGGTCTCCTCGCGTGGACCGCGGGTGCAGGGCCGGTGACCCTGCTGGGGCGCGCTATCGGCGCAGGGCGCGGGCGAGGGCCCAGGCGGCTCCGGCGACCGGGAACAGCGGGAGGGCCGAGGCGAGGCTGCCCATCGCGATCAGCGTGACGGCGATGCCGAAGACGACAATGCCGATGAGGACGAAGCAGAAGAACCCGATGCGCGGCGCCATCCGGGTGACCGCCATGCGCAGCTGACGACGACGGTAACGCCGCTGCGCGCGGGCGACCTGGCGCACCCGGCCCCGGGCGGACCGCTGTTCGGCCTCCCGGGCGGCGAGATCGGCCTCCACCTTGGTCAGCAGCGCCGCGAAGGCCCCGTACGCGTCGAGGCCCTCCGCACCGGCGGCGAGGTCGACGTCGACGACGGCGAACAGCGACGCCACGGCGTCCTTGACGGCGGTGTCGTCCCCCTTGGCGTCGAGGACCGCGGTCAGCGCGGTGAGGCGCGCATCGAAGTCCCGCTCGAAGGACTCGATGCGGCGGGCGGGGGAGGAGGCGGTCACCATGATGGCTCCTGTGATCGGGGTTGCTACACCCCACACGACGAAGGCCGGGACCCGACTTGTGAAGTCGCAGGTCCCGGCCCTGTGTCAGTGATCTTCTATCGTGAACTTACTGAGCTTCCTCCCACTTGTCGCGGCACGAAGACGAGGTCGTGGTTCGTGTGCTGCTACGCCCTCTTCGGCTCAGAGGTGCGCATGGTTCGCGGTGTCCGCAGAGAGCGGCGCGCGGGTCGCCCTTCCGATGCCTGGGCGCGCAAGGTCGGGTCGTCCCAGACGGCGACGGGGGTACGAGCTGCCTCGATTCGCCTAAAGAGACGTCGGAAGAGTGCCATCACGGGTGTGATGACGATCGAGACGTACAAGATGATGCGGTCGTACACGAAGGGCTCCTTCTCGCTCAACTCGAAGATGTCGTGGCTCTTGTTCATGGTCTTGTTCGTGTTCTTGTTCTCGTCCTTGTTCTTGATCCCGTAGGACTGGGGCATCGGCGATGACCCCACTCGGGCGAACGGGAGACGTGGAGGGGATCGGACCGGTCCACCCCTATCCGCTCACCCGCGAAGGGCTACCGCCGGCCTCAGTCGCGCAACCGGTCGCGCAGACGCTCGCGCACCTCGGACGTCCTCAGAACGGCTTGCGCCTTCGACAGGTCCTTGCGCACGGAGGTGGCCTTGATGCCGAGCATCTCGGCGATCTCGGCGCCCGAGTACTTACCGACGTGGTACAGCACGTAGACGTGGTGCTGCCGGTCAGGCAGGACGTCATAGAGGACGTCGCGAACCTGGAGGTAGCCCTCCGCCGCCTCGGCGATGTCCGGGTCGGACCACGCCTCCGGCATCGCGCCGTGCTTCTCCAGCGCCCGCGCCTCCGCGTCCATGCGACGCAACTCGTCCAGGGCGCGCCGGGTGAGGACGGTGGCGATCCACCCACGAGGGTTCTTGATGGTGCGGGGGTCCTCCGGGAGGCTGGCGATGATGTGCTCGATCCCGGTGTGGAGGAAGTCCTCGGCCTGGTGGCCCCGCACGAAGCGCTGGGTGAGCGCAAGCCAGTGCGACCTGTGCTTGATGAGGAGGTTCATGATCTCCTCCCTGGCCTTCTCCTTCGCTTCCTCCTCGGTCATACCCCGCGCCTGGATGCGATCCTGAAACAGATACTGGATCGCTCGGTTCCGCTTGCGCGGTCGCCCCGAACTTGCGACTGACTCGGTCACGTTCGTCTTCTCCATGAATCTCTGGTGACTGCCACGGCGTTGTGGCATTGCCGACCGGCCGGCGGTGTCTGCCCTGACACCACGACGTCGTGCCTCGGACCCGAAATGTGAAATCGCTGGTCACCGCGACTGCCAGACACCCCGCGACGAGTCCTTCACTCGTTCAACGCGAGGAGAAGACCGTCCGTGGTACAACCCGTGCCCCGGCGAACCCAGCACTCCCGGCCCGCGTGTGCGCTGCCGCTCCGTCACTCCGGAGACACCCCCCGACCACGGGCCCGACCACGGGCCCGACCACGGGCCCGACCACGGGCCCGACCACGGCACCGGCCGTCCCGACCACGGCAGGTCAGGAGTCGGTGATGCGGTCGAACCCGCTCAGCATCGGCGTCAGCTCCTGAGCGCACCCGCACAGCGTGCACAGCCGCGTCCCCGGGTTCTCCGCGACGTTCAGCGCCTGCTCCACACCGAGCAGCGGCGCACCCTGCGGGGCTTCTTCACAGTCCGGCGCGTGCAGCACCCCGCGGACCGAGCCCCGCCCCTCGCGGACCTTCGCCAGCACCCAGCCCGAAGGCCGGCGCTCCCCGAGGACCTCACGAACCACCGACGCGGGCGCCGATGGTAGGGGCTCGGTGGGGACCTGGTCGTAGTCGATGCCGTCGACCGGGCGTACGTGGTCGGGCGCCCGGACCCATACCCGGTACTCCGCGGCTTCCACACTGCCGTCCTCGAGGTCCCGGTACGACGGCAGGCCCACGAGGTACATCCACCCGGTCTCGGTCTGCCGTCGCCCCCACAGCCGTGCCACGACCTCCTGCTCCGGGTGCTCGAGCAGCGGGTCGGCGGGCAGCACGACCCGCACCGGCACCGGCTTGGCCGCGTCATCGGAGGGCGTGGTCACGACCCCACAGTAAGCAGCGCCGCTGCCAACTTGAGGGACGTCACCGCTCGGGCAGCTTGCGACGAAGACCGTCCATCGCCTTCTGCACGTCTCCAAGCTGGTCACCCAGCACCCGCAAACGCCAGTCCAGGCGCTCCATCCGGGCGGCGGCTGCCAGCGACGCGAACGTCTGTGCCATCTGCACCGCGCCCGCCTCGCCCGCCAACGCCTTCTTGACGTACCGGGAGGCCATCGCCTCGTACTGCCTCGCGCGCTCCACCGCGGGCTTGTGCTCGGGCGCGTCCTTGTACTCGGTCATGCAGCCCTCCCTGGTCGATCTCTCCCACCGTTGTACCGACCGCGCCGCACAAGCGAGGCACCTGCGTACTTTCGGGCCGGAAAGTGTCCACAAATCGCAGCTCGAACTCCTCTCCGACACCCGACCCAATGGCACCGGAGAAACTCCCGCCGGCCCCCGCGCCGTCCGCGAGCGGGAATCAGCCCGGCGACGCCCACAACCTCCCGCCGGCCTCGGCCACCGCGCCCGACCAACTCGCGGCCACCACCACGGCGACGCCGGCGCTCCCGGCCCCGGTCGACGACGCGGTGGGCCTGCGGTGAGAGGGGCCTAAGCCGTGCTCCACGACCCCCAGGGCCTGATGGACGCCGAACTGCCCCTGGACCGCGCCCCGCACGAGGCCCTCGTCACCGCCGTCCTCGCGTGGAAGGATCCGGACCTCGCTCCCTGCGACTACGAGCAGATCGCCCTCCAGCTCACCGGGCACGCCCACGCGGTCGCCGCCGACATCCGGCGTCTCGCCGCCGCCCTGCCCAAGAGCGACGGCCGCGGCGCCCTCGCAGAAGTCATCCTCCGCGAAGCCGACGGCCGCCTGTCCGCACCGCTCAAGGGCACCGCGTGCTGCGTCCAGAACCGCGCCCGCCTCGTACGGGCCCTCTACAGCCGACTGGACCGTCTCACCGAAGCCGTGGTCGCCGCCAGGCAGCCGACAAGACGTCACTAGACCGCGGACAGGGGGAACACCGTCAGCAATCTCCGATAGATCTGGTGGCATGAACCTCAACGACCTTGGCCCGCTGATGGTCCGCCGCCAGGATGGCGGCCTTGACCTCGACCGCTTCCGCACTGACCCGATCTTGGCCGCCCTGCAGTGGCCGGACGATGTGCTGCGGGACTTCCTCTTCGAACACGGCGACCACGGCCCCTTCGTGGCCGACTACGGCCACCTCGACCTGAGCGCGATCACCTGGACGCTGGAGACGCTCCCAGCCACGGACTTCCATACCATGCCGACCGGTGAGAGCGAAGCCGGACTGATCGAGCATTTCGCACAGAACCCCGTGTACTGGGCCTCAGTAAAAGTCCCTGAAGTCGGCAGGCACTGGGAAGACCACGGGACGTGGCTGCGCCCGCCGCTCCTGATCGATCGGCGCCTTTGGGGGCCGTCGGACAGTGGGTTGCAGGTGGTGGAGGGAAGAACGCGCGTCGGCGTCTTGTGCGGCCGACAGCGCGAGGGGTTGTACGTCGCGTCCCACCATCGGGCCTGGGTCGGCCGCCCTTGAGAACGCTTCGTGCGCAGTACTTGGGATGCGAGCGTTTGGCCACCTGCTCAAGGGAGAACGGAGGCGGCGCTACGCCCGCTGGGTGATCGCCGGACCGTGGGTTTGGCCGCGCTCGCCAACGTGGCCGACCTCGCCGGGCTGGTTCAGATGCTCGTACCGGACAGATCGCGATGGTGGGCCTTTCTGTGACAGCACTGCCCGACAGGCGCCTGGCCAGAGAGGGCAGCAACGGGCGAGGCGTCGCGTCGGCGTCAGTGGGCGAGCCGACCGCGTCGTCGACCAGCTAGTGTCCCGGTCCGGAGATCCTGTCGCAGTAGCGGCAGATGCGGTCGATGATCTGGTCTGCGGTCTTGGTCCACTTGAAGGGCCGGGCTTGCTCGTTCCAGTTCTTGATCCAGTCCTCGAGCGC
>NZ_QHJH01000056.1 GCF_003947455.1 Streptomyces sp. WAC 04229
GGTCGGAGGGCTCCTGGCTCGTCGGGGCCGCCGTCGGGGTGGAGGGGTCCGGGCTCTTCGTCGGTGCCGGGCGCGAGGGCGAGGGGGCCGGCCTCGACGGTGTGGTCGTCGGGTCCGGGCCGATGTCGATGCCGTCCTCCCGGCCCTCGGGATCCTTGCCCCCGCCGTCGACGGGCTCGGTCGCGGGGGTGTCTCCTCCCGCGCCGGGGCTCTTCGGGACGACGCCCTTGCCGTCCGGCACGGTGTGGACGCCCCGGCTGTAGAACTCCAGCCAGTACCGCACCAGTTCGACGTAGGCCCGGGAGTTGTTGTAGCTCAGGACCGCCCGGTCCAGGTCCGCCGCCCGGCCCAGGTCCCGGTCGCCCGCGCACAGGTAGTGCCCGGCCGCCAGGGCCGCGTCGAAGACGTTGTTCGGGTCGGCGCGGCCGTCTCGGTTGCCGTCCGCCCCCCAACGGGCCCAGGTCGAGGGCAGGAACTGCATCGGGCCCACCGCCCGGTCGTAGACCGTGTCGCCGTCGTGGGCGCCCCCGTCCGTGTCCCGGATCAGGGCGAAGCCCCGGCCGTTCAGCGGCGGCCCGGTGATGCGGCTCAGCGTCGTGCCCTTCCGGTCGACCGCGCCGCCGCGCGCCTGGCCCGACTCGACCTTGCCGATCGCCGCGAGCAGTTCCCAGGGCAGCCGGCAGCCGGGGTCCGTCCTGCCGACGGCGGCCTCGGCGGCGCGGTAGGCGCGCAGCACCGTGGCCGGGATGCCGGACTGGGCGCGGATCTCCGGCCCGAGGACCGGCGCGAGGGCGGGTGTGCCGTTCCGTGCCGCCAGGGGCGGGAGTTCGGTGTGGTAGGAGCCGTCACCGGGCGGCGCGAGGGCGGCGAACGGGCCGCCCGGCGGCGAGAGGGGCAGGTCGTCGGCGGCCGGTCCTGCGTGGGTGTCCTCCGCGTCCCCGGTGAGTCCGGGGGCCTGGGAGGCGGTGAGGGCCGCCATGGCCGCCACGGCGAGGGCGGTGGTGCGCAGCCTCCTGCGGCTCCGGCCGGCGTACCGGTGCCGGGCACGGCGTACGGGCATGGTCGTCACTCCTGTCGGATCCGTCGGAGACGATGTGGGAGGGGTGGCCTCAGCGGCCGAAGGTGTCGAGGGCGGAGACCAGCCAGCGTCCGTCGCGGTGCACGACGTCGACGGCGAGCATGGCCGCCGCGTACACGCCCTGGTCCTCGGCGGCGTCCTTCTTCTGGCCGGCCTTCTCGCCCGCCTTCGTGCCGGCGGTGGCGACACTGCTCTGGTCGGCGTAGACGAGGACCCGGGCACGGTCGCCGTCGATCCGTTCGACAGCGCTCTCGGTGACCGTCGTGGTGATCACCGCCTTCTGCCGGTCGGCCCGTTCCCGGACGTCGGCGAGCAGTTCCCGGTGCTGGGTGGACGCCTTGCCCGTCAGGAGCTCCCGGGCCGCCTTGTCGAGGGCGCCGGGGTCGGCGTGGTCGTAGGAGAAGAGCCGGTCGACGGCCTTGGTCGTCTGTCCCTTGATCTCGCTGGTGCGGGCGAGGTCGGTCAGCGCGGTGTTGCCGCGCGCGGGCTCGTCCCGGAGCGCCCCGGCCTCCGCGTGCGCCCAGCCCGCGAAGACGCCGAGGAGGACCGTCAGCGCGCAGAGCAGCACCAGGCCCAGTGGCCGGCGCCGTCCGGCCGGGGTGGGCTTCGCCCGCTCGGGCTCGGCGGCGGCGTCCCTCGGCCTCGGCTTCCGTGCGGAGGACGGCGGCGGCTCTTCGGCGGCCTCCGGGGGCGTCAGGACGGCCGTGCCACCGGAGGTGGGCCTGGTCTCGCGGGCCTGGCGGCGCCGTTGGCGGTTGATGTGGTGACGGGTCGTCGACATGTGCGGTGTCCTCCTCGCTGCGGCCGGCCTTCTGCGGGTACGGGACCGGTCAGCCGGCCGGTGCGCCGCCCACGGGTGCCTGGCCCAGGGCGCTCAGCTTCCACCGGCCGTCGGTCCGGGTGAGTTCGCCGAGCATGCGGCTGTCCTTGTCCGACTTCGAGCCGTCGGACGCCTTGACGGTGACGCGCAGGGCGACCAGCACACGCGCACGGCCGGCGCGGTCGTCGAGTTCGGTGACGGCGCCCGAGAGCACCCGGGCCGTGCTGACCGTCTTCGCCTCCTTCACCTGGTCGGCGAACTCAGCTCGGCCGGACGCCAGTTGTTCGTGCAGCTCGCCGGTGGTCGACGACTCCCAGAGGTCCAGGCCCCGCTGCAGCTCCCGGTGGTCGAGCGTGTTGAGGTTCTGCACGGCCTGCTCCCCGGCGCTGAGCGCCGCGTCCCGCTGCTCGGCGTAGGCGGCCTGCTCGTCGTGGGCCGCCCCGTACCAGTCCTGGCCCGCCCACGCCGCGAAGCCGCCCGCGACGAGGGTGAGCGCGAGGGCCAGGGCCGGCAGCGGCCGGAGGCGGAGTCCGGTGCGGACGCGGGCCGCGCGTTTCATGGGTACTCCCGTCTGCCGCATGTTCAGCGGGCCTTGAGGTCGACGATCCGCCAGCGGTCGCCCTGGAGACGTGCCGTGACCGTGAGTTGGGCCGCGGCGGTGGTGGTCGCACCCTTGGCGCTGTCCTTGGCGCCGTCCTTGGCGCCGCCCTTGGCGCCGCCCTTGGCCTTGTCCTCGTCGCCTCCGCGGTGGGAGGTCTGGTCGAGGAAGACCAGCAGGCGGGCCTCGTCGCCGTCGAGTTCGATCACTCCGGTGCGGACGGTCCGGGTGCTCAGGGTGACGCGCTGCTCGGTGAGGTCGTCGCGGACCCGGGCGAAGAGGGTTTCGTACTGGCGGGCGGCGCGGCCGTCGAGCACGGTGCGTGCGGAGCGCTCGGCGGCCGAGGTGCCGTCCGGCGTGTAGGAGAAGATCCGGGCGAGGGCGTTGCCCACGTCGCCGGCGACGCGGGAGGTGGCCTCGGTGTCGGTGAGCGCTCGGTTGCGGGCGGGTGCGGCCGATCTCTCCTGGTGGGCCGCGTAGAAGAAGCCGCAGCCGCCGAGGACGAGGACGGCGGCGGTGACGGCCGGCACGGCGCGCCGCAGGCGCCCGCCCGGCGGGCGGCCGGCGGGGTCGTCTCCGGGCGCGTCCGCGGGGGCGGTCTCGAGGACGGGCTCCGTCGTCATCGCTCCTCGCCCTCCTTCTCCGCCTCGACCGGTACGGCGCTCAGCGCTCGCACCTTCCACTCCCCCTCGCCGGTGCGGGCCAGGACCGCCTCCAGGCGCTTGCGGTCGGTGGCCGGCTTCTTCGTCGTGGCGGGCGTGACCTCGACCCGGACCGTGGCGATGAGCTTGGCCGTGCCGGACCGGGTGTCGAGCGCGGTGACGGCGGCCTCGGTGACCGTGGCGCGCGCCGAGGAGCCCACGGCGGGCTCGGTGCCGCCGAGTTCCTCGCGCAGCGGCCCGGTGGAGACGGCGCGCCAGTCCCGGATGCTCCGCTCCGCACGCTGCCGGGTGGAGGCGTCGAGCGTGGTGAGTACGGCGATGCCCTCGCGGCCGTCGGCGAGCGCCTCGTCCCGCTCCCTGGAGTACGCGAGCGAGTCGTCGGTGCGTGCCTGGGCGTACGTCCAGGCACCGGTGGCGCAGACGCCGAGGGCCAGGGCGAGCGCCGCTCCGGTGAGGATCCGCGCCCGCCTCACCGCGCACCGCCGGTGGCCGGGGTGAGGAGCGAGGACAGGTCGGACGGTGCCTCGCCGCTCAGTCCGGGCAGCGCGAGGGCGCCGGGGAGTGCCGCGCCGCCGCTGCCCTGGGTGCCGGCGCCGCCCGAGGGCAGGGAGCCGGGCCGGGCCGGTTCGGGTACCGCGCCGCCCTTCGGGGCGTTCCCCGAGCCGCGCACGTTGGACCCGCCGGAGGCCGGGGCGGTGCAGGCCGCGCCGGTGTTGAGGGCGGGCGCGGTGCCGAGGTCGAGGCCGTTGCGGTAGCGCGTACCGCCGTACCCGTCGGTGCAGGGCAGGGGGGTGAAGAAGGTGACGGCCATGCCGAGGTTCAGCTTCCCTCCGTCGACGGCGGTGGCACCGGCGGAGACGGCCGCCGGGTACTTCACGAGGAGTTCCTCGATGCCGCGCTGCCGGGTGACGGCGACCTCGGAGGTGGTGAGGAGGTTGGCGAGGACGACACCGAGGCTCGGGTCGAGGTCCCGCAGCAGGCCGCTGACCTGGGTGGCGGCCTCGGGGGTGACCGCGAGAAGGCGGCGCAGGTCGGCGTCCGAGCCCTTGAGGGCGGCGGCCAGTTCCTCGGCTCCGACGGCGAAGCCGCGGATGGCCTCGGACTCCTCGGCCTGGGTGCGCAGGACGGTCTCGCCGTCGTTGATGAGCAGCGTGGTGGACGGCAGGGCCCGGTCGGCGGCCTCCACGAAGTCGCTGCCGCTGTCGAGCAGCACCTGGAGGTCGTCGCCGTGCCCCTCGAACGCCTTGCCGAACTCGTCGACGACCGTGCGCAGATCCTCCAGTGGGACGGAGCCCACGAGGTCGTCGACGCTGGTGAGGACGTCGGTGACGGGTGCGGGCACCTGGGTGTCGGCCTGTTCGACGCGGGCGCCGTCGGCCAGGTAGGGGGAGCCGTCGCTCTCGGGCCGCAGGTCGATGTACTGCTCGCCCACGGCGGAGAGCCCGGCGACCACGGCCTTGGTGTCGGCCGGGATGCGGGGCGCGGACTTCCTGATGCGCAGTTCGGCGACGACGCCCTCGGCGGTGAGATCGATCGGGCCGACGCGGCCCACCGAGACGCCCCGGTAGGTGACGTCGGAGTGGGTGAACAGACCTCCAGTACGCGGAAGTTGTACGTCGACGGTGTAGTAGTCGGCGACGCCCACGTACCGGCCGAGATCGGCGTAGCGGATGCCGAGGTAGGAGAGGGCGAGGACGGCGACGAGCAGGAAGGCGAGGTTTTTCAGCCGTACGGCGAGGGTGATCACCCGCGCTCACCTCCTCCGGACCCCGACACGGAGGGCAGTGGCAGGGGCGAGGAGGAGCGCTGCTCCGAGGGTGCGGAGGAGCGCTTCTTCGCCGGTGTGCCCTCGGGCACGATCGGCGGGATCACCTCGGTGCCGGGCACGGCGACCATGCTCAGGTACGTGTTGAGGTAGTCGCCCTTCACGCCGCGCAGCACCTCGTCGGTGAACGGGTAGGTCAGCAGCACCTGGAGCGAGTCGGGCAGGTCCGTGCCCGCGTCGGCGAGCGCCTTCAGCGTCGGCGCGACGGCCTTGAGGTCGGCGATCATGTCGTCCTTGCTCGCGTTGATCGTGGAGACGGCGACGCCGGAGAGCGTGTCGAGGGAGCGCAGCATGGTCAGCAGGGAGCCGCGCTGCTTCTCCAGCGTCTTCAGGCCGGGCGAGAGGCCGGTGAGGACGGTGCCGACGTCCTCCTTGCGGGTGGCGAGGGTGGAGGAGAGCCGGTTGACGGCGTCGAGGGCGTCGGTGATGTCACCCCGGTGGTCGTCGAGGTCGCCGACCAGGGTGTTGACCCGCTTGAGCATGGAGCGGACCTCGGGTTCGCGGCCGCCGAGCGCCGCGCCCAGTTCCCGGGTGATGGTCTTGAGCTGGCTGACGCCGCCGCCGTTGAGCAGCAGGGACAGCGCGCCGAACACCTCCTCGACCTCGGTGTTGCGCCCGGTGCGGGCCAGCGGGATGACGCTTCCGTCCTCGAGGGGGCCGGCTCCGGTCTCCGTGGCGGGTGCGACGAGCTGGATGTACTTCTCTCCCAGCAGGCTGGACTGTTCGAGCCGCGCGGTGGTGTCGGCGGGCAGCCGCACCTCGCCGTTGATCTCCATGGTGACGCGGGCCGACCAGTCGTCGTCGCCGAGTTCGATGCCGGTGACCCGGCCGACGGCGACGTCGTTGACGCGCACCGCGGAGTGCGGGACCAGGCTGAGCACGTCCTGGAGCTCCGCGGTGACGGTGCGGGGGTGGTCGCCGAGGTCGGCGCCGCCGGGCAGCGGCAGGTCGTCGAGGCCACCGAAGCCGCGGGGCACGACGGTGATCCCGCCGAGGGCCAGGGCGAAGCCGAGGCCGAGGGCGATCAGTCCGCCCGCGGTCAGCCCGGCGGCCCGGCCGGCGGTGAGGGTGCCGCGCTTCATCGGCCGTCTCCCTTCGTCCCGTCGGTCGCGCCCGTCACGGGAAGCGGCAGCAGGGGGCCGCCGATGCTGATCTCATTGAGATTGGCGCGGCCGTCGAGGGTGCGGGTGTCGGGGTTGTAGGCGTTCACGACGTTGCCCGCGGCCAGGGGGGCCACGTCCAGCGCCTCGGCCAGCGAGGCCCGTTGCTCGACCAGGGTCCGGGTGAGGGGGACGAGCCGGTCGACGTTCTTCTTCAGCTCGCCCCGGTTGTCCTCGATGAAGGTCTTGACCTGGCCGAGGGCCTTGCCGAGTTCCTCCAGCGCGCCGGTGAGGTCGTCCTTGTTGTCGGCGAAGAAGCCGACGACCTCGTCCAGGCGTTCCTGGGCGGTGCGCACGTCGGTGTCCTTGTCCTTCAGCATGGTGGTGAAGGTCTGGAGGCTGCTGAGCGTCTCGAACAGGTCGCCGCTGCTGCCGTCGAGGGTCTTGGCCGCCTTGCCGAACTCCTCGACGCCGGTGCCGATGGCCTCGCCGTTGCCGTCGAGGTTGGCGGCGCCGGTGCGCAGCAGTTCGGACAGGGCGCCCTCGGAGTTGGCGCCGTCCGGGCCGAGGGCGTCGCCGAGTTCGGTGATGGAGTCGTAGATCTGGTCGATCTCGACGGGGACGTGGTTGCGGGAGGCGGGCAGGACGGCGCCGTCGGCGAGGGCGGGGCCCGTGGCGTAGGCGGGGGTGAGCTGGACGTAGCGGTCGGATACGACGCTCGGTGCGACGACGACGGCCCGCGCGCCCTTGGGGACCCGCACCCCCTCGTCCAGGCGGAGGCCGACCCGGACCGTGGTGCCCTGCGGGCGCACCGACTCCACCTCCCCGACCCGGACGCCGAGGACGCGCAGGTCGGATCCGGCGTAGACGCCGATGGCGCGGTCGAAGTAGGCGGTGAGGCGGGTGCCGTCGGCTTCGATGGCGCGGGCGGTGACCAGTCCGGCGGCCGCGAGCACCGCGAGGGCGAGCAGACCGGTGAGGATCTTCCGGCGTCGGTTCATCACTCACCGCTCCCCTGTGCCGCGGCCGGCTGTTTCGGCGGCAGGCATCCGGTCTCGGGCTGGGAGGCCTCGGGCAGGTAGGCACGGGGCACGACCCCGCAGAGGTAGCTGTCGAACCAGCGGCCGTTGCCGAGGGTGTTGCCGACCAGGCGGTAGTACGGGCCGACCAGTGCGAGGGTCTTGCCGAGCTGGGCGTTGTTCTTCTCCAGGACTCCGGTGACGCGGCCGAGCGCCTTGAGGGTCGGGCCGAGCTGCTTCTCGTTGTCCTTGACGAGGCCGCCGAGTTCGATGCCGAGGTCCTGGCTGCCCTTGAGCAGGGCGCTGATGGCGGCGCGGCGGTCCCGCAGTTCACCGAGGAGTGAGCCGCCGTCCTCGATGAGGGTCTCGAAGCTGGACTTCTTGTTCTCCAGGGTCTGCGTGAACTTGGCGCTGCCCTTGAGGAGTTCCGACAGTTCCGAGTCGCGCTTGGAGACGGAGCGGGACAGGTCGGACAGGCCGGTGGCGGCCTTGCGGACGTGGGGCGGGGAGTCGGCGAAGGTGGCGGAGATGGTCTCGAAGCTCTCCGCGAGCTTCTGGGTGTCGATGTCGTCGACGGTGCCGCTGAGGTCCTGGAACGCCTGGGTGACGTCGTACGGGGAGGTGGTGCGGGTCAGCGGGATGCGGCTGCCGGGGTCCTGGCGGGCGGCGCCGAGCGGGTCGAGCGCCAGGTACTTGTCGCCGAGGACGGTCTTGATGGCGATGGCGGCCGTGGTCCGGTCGCCGAGCCAGGCGTCCTCGACCTCGAAGGTGACCTTCACCTTGGGCCCGTCGAGGGCGACGCCGGTGACCTTGCCGACCTTGACGCCGGCGATGCGCACCTCGTCGCCCTCGTCCAGGCCCGCGGCCTCGGAGAAGTCGGCGCTGTAGGAGGTGGAGCCGCCGAGCGGCAGCCGGTCCACGTGGTAGACGAGGACGGCGATCACGGCGAGGACGAGCAGTCCGACGAGGCCGACGCCGACGGGGTCGCGTTCCTTGACGGGCTTGAGGTGCGGGCGCCTCATCCGCGGCACCTCGATTCGGTGATCGCGATACCGGTCGGCGGTTCGGAGCCGTCGGAGGTGGTCACTCCGCTCACGCGGGCCTCGCAGAGGTAGAGGTTGAACCACGATCCGTAGGAGGACAGGCGCGTCAGGGCGGTCATCTTGGCGGGGGTCCGTTCGAGGAAGTCCTCGATCTGCGGGGTGTGCTCGCCGAGGTTGGCCGAGAGCCGGCCCAGTTCGCGGATGTCCTTCTTGAGGGGCTCCCGGCCGTCCTCGAGGAGGCCGGCGGTGACCGTGGTGAGTTCGCCCATGGCCGTCACGGCCTTGCCCAGGGGTTTGCGGTCCTCGTTGAAGCCGGTGACGAGTTGCTGGAGGGTGACGACGAGGTCGTCGAAGCTGTCCTCGCGGTCGTTGAGGGTGTCCAGGACGGTGGTGAGGTTCGTGACGACCTGGCCGATCACCTTGTCCTTGGCGGCGACGGTCGTCCCGAGGGAGCCGATGTGGCGGATCAGGCTGTCGACGGTGGCGCCCTCGCCCTGGAGCACCTGCACGATCGACCCGGCGAGTTCGTTGACGTCCTTCGGGGAGAGCCCCTCGAACAGCGGCTTGAAGCCGTTGAAGAGCAGGGTCAGGTCGAGCGCGGGCGTAGTGCGGTCGAGCGGGACCGTGCCGCCCTCCGGGAGGGTGCCGGTGAGGTCGCCGCTGCCGCGGCCGAGGGCGACGTAGCGCTGGCCGACCATGTTGAGGTACTTCACGGCGGCGGTGGTCGAGCGGGGCAGCGTGCGGTCCTCGCGGACGGTGAAGGTGACCTGCGCGGTGCGCCGGTGCACGACGCGCACGTCGGTCACCTCGCCGACCGGCACTCCGGAGATGCGCACGCTGTCGCCGTCCATGAGCCCGGTGACGTCGGTGAACAGGGCCTTGTAGGTCCGGGCGCCGGCGTCGGAGCCGGCACCGCCGCCGGCGACGCCGAGGCCGAGCACGGTCGTGGCGAGGGCGGTGACCACCACGAAGACGAGGGACTTGAGCAGCGGCCCGGTCAGCGGGCGGCGCCGGGTGTGCGCGCTGTCGGCACCGGTCATCGGAGCGTCACCTCCGTACCGCGGTAGACGGGGCCGACGAGCAGGCTGCTCCAGTCGGGCAGGTCTTCGGGGCTCTCGCCGGCGGCGGGGGCGAGGAGTTCGTTGACGAGGTCGTTCTCGGACGGGGAGTTGGCGGGCCCGAGGTCCTGGTCCGCCGCGGTGGACGCGGTCCGCGCGGTGGGCCGGGGCAGTGCGCCGACGTACGGCACGGAGGGGCAGCGGGGGCCGCCGCCGGAGTCGTACACCGGGGTGTCGCGGCCGGGGCGGTAGGCGCCGCGCGAGGGGACGGTGGTGACGTCGACGTGGATGCCGGGCCGGTCGGTGCCCTTGCCGAGCGCCTTGTCCATGGCCGGGACGAACTCGGCGAGGGTGCGCAGGGTGCAGGGGAACGCCGAGGAGTACTCGGCGAGCAGTTCCAGGGTCGGCCTGCTCGTGGCGCTCAGCCGGATGATGTTGTCCCGGTTCTTGCGCAGGAAGGCGGTCACGTCCTCGGACGTCCGGGTGGTGGCGCCGAGAGTGGCGGCGAGTTCGGCCTCCTGCTCGGCGAGGGTGCCGCTGGTGGTGGTGAAGTCGGTGAGCGCCGTGATGATGTCGGGCGCGGCGTCCGCGTAGACGTGGCTGACCTTCACGAGTTCCTTGAGGTCGCGGTTGAGGGCGGGCAGGTTGGGGTTGAACTCCTCCAGGTGCTCGTCCAGCAGGCTCAGCGTCTCGCCGAGCCGCTCGCCGCGCCCTTCCAGGGCCTGGGAGACGGCCGACAGGGTCGCGGCGAGCTTCTGCGGCTGGACGGCGGTGAGCATCGGCAGGACGTCGTCGAGCACCTGCTGGAGCTCGATGGCGTTGGCGGAGCGGTCCTGGGGGACGACGGCTCCGGCGGCCAGCGGCTCGGCCGAGGGGTTCTCGGGCGGTACGAGGGCCACGAAGCGCTCGCCGAACAGGGTGGTCGGCAGCATCTGCGCGCGCACGTCGGACGGTACGTGTTCCAGGGAGCCGGGCTTCATGGCGAGGGTGAGCCGGGCCCCGGCACCGTCGGCGTCGATGTCGCGGACCTCGCCGACGACGACGCCGCGCAGTTTCACCTCGGCGCCCGGGTGCATCTGGTTGCCCGCGCTGCCGGTCTCCACGACCACCGGGTCGGACTCGGTGAACTCCTTGTCGTAGACGGCGACGGCCAGCCAGATCAGCAGGGCGGGCACCAGCAGGAACACCACCCCGGCGAACCGGTGGCCCAGCGTCTTTCCCCGCGGTCCGCTCATCTCACCCCGCCACCTTCACGGTCGTGGTCGCGCCCCACAGGGCCAGCGACAGGAAGAAGTCGGTGACGCTGATCAGCACGATGGCGTTGCGCACGGACCGGCCGACGGCGACGCCGACGCCGGCGGGGCCGCCCGAGGCGCGGTAGCCGTAGTAGCAGTGGGCGACGATCACCATCACGCTGAAGATCAGCACCTTCAGTACGGAGAGCAGCACGTCCGTCGGGGAGAGGAAGAGGTTGAAGTAGTGGTCGTACGTGCCGCGCGACTGCCCGTTGAACAGGACGGTCACGTAGCGGGAGGCGAGGTAGGAGGAGAGCAGCCCGATCGCGTAGAGCGGGACGATGGCGACCACGCCGGCGATGATGCGGGTGGTGACCAGGTAGGGCATGGAGCGGATGCCCATGCCCTCCAGGGCGTCGACCTCCTCGTTGATGCGCATGGCGCCGAGCTGGGCGGTGAAGCCGGCCCCGACGGTGGCGGAGAGGGCGAGTCCGGCGACGAGGGGGGCGATCTCGCGGGTGTTGAAGTACGCGGAGACGAACCCGGTGAACGCGGCGGTGCCGATCTGGTCGAGGGCCGCGTAGCCCTGGAGTCCGACGACGGTCCCGGTGAAGAGCGTCATCGCGATCATCACGCCGATGGTGCCGCCGATGACGCCGAGGCCGCCGGAGCCGAAGGCCACCTCGGCGAGGAGGCGCTGCACCTCCTTGAGGTAGCGGCGCAGGGTCCGCGGTATCCACAGCAGGGCCCGTACGTAGAACAGCAGTTGGTCGCCGGACCGGTCGAGCCAGACGAGCGGGGAGGCCATCGGTCAGCCTCCCTTCGGCGGGACGATCTGGAGGTAGACGGCCGTCATCACCATGTTGACGAAGAAGAGCAGGAGGAAGGTGATGACGACGGACTGGTTGACGGCGTCGCCGACGCCCTTGGGGCCGCCGCGCGGGTTGAGGCCGCGGTAGGCGGCGACGATGCCCGCGATGAACCCGAAGACCAGCGCCTTGAGTTCGCTGACGTACAGGTCGGGCAGCTGGGCGAGGGCGGAGAAGCTGGAGAGGTAGGCGCCGGGGGTGCCGCCCTGCATGACGACGTTGAAGAAGTAGCCGCCGAGGATGCCGACGACGGAGACCAGGCCGTTGAGCAGGACCGCCACGCCCATGGCGGCCAGGACCCGGGGCACCACGAGTCGCTGCACCGGCGAGACGCCCATGACCTCCATGGCGTCGAGTTCCTCGCGGATCTTGCGGGAGCCGAGGTCGGCGCAGATGGCCGAGCCGCCGGCGCCGGCGATCAGCAGGGCCACGATGAGCGGGCTCGCCTGCTGGACGACGGCGAGGACGCTGGCGCCGCCGGTGAAGGACTGGGCTCCCAGCTGCTCGGTCAGCGAGCCGACCTGGAGGGCGATGACGGCACCGAAGGGGATCGACACGAGGGCGGCGGGCAGGATGGTCACACTCGCGACGAACCAGAACTGCTCGACGAACTCGCGGAACTGGAAGGGCCGTCGGAAGACGGCCCGGACGACCTCGGCGGCGAGCGCGAAGAGCCGGCCGGTCTGCCGCAGCGCGCCGGTGATCACGCGCCGCTCCCGGCGGCGGGCATCGGCAGGGTGGCCGCCTCGGAGTCCTTCGCGTAGGTCTCCCGGATGGCGGACCGCGCGGCGGGCGGCAGCGTGTCGATCATGCCCATGACACGCTGACGTCGTCGGGCGACGGCCTTGCGCGGCGGCAGGCCGGGCGACGGTTCCAGCTGCGGGACGATCACCCGGGGCGCGGCGGGGACGGCGGAGGCGGCACCCGCCTCCGCGGCGAGCGTGGCCGCGTCCTTCTCCTCGGACATCCCGATGGGGCCCTCGCGCCGGCCGCCGAGGAACTGGGAGACGACCGGCTCGTCGCTGGTGAGCAGCACCTCGCGCGGGCCGAAGGTGACAAGCTCGCGCAGGAAGAGCATCCCCATGTTGTCGGGGACGGTGGCGGCGATGTCGAGGTTGTGGGTGACGATCAGCATCGTCGCGTCCAGCTGGGCGTTCAGGTCGATCAGCAGCTGGGAGACGTAGGCGGTGCGGACCGGGTCGAGCCCGGAGTCCGGTTCGTCGCACAGGATGATCTGCGGGTCGAGGACGAGCGCGCGGGCCAGTCCGGCGCGCTTGCGCATGCCTCCGCTGATCTCCCCGGGAAGCTTTCCCTCCGCGCCCAGCAGTCCGACGACCTCGATCCGCTCCATGACGATGCGACGGATCTCGGACTCCTTCTTGCGGGTGTGTTCCCGCAGTGGGAAGGCGATGTTGTCGAAAAGGGACATGGACCCGAAGAGGGCGCCGTCCTGGAACATGAGACCGAAGAGTTTCCGGGTCTCGTAGACGTCTCTTTCCGGACTGTTCACCATGTCCACTCCGTTGATGAGGACACGGCCCTTCTCGGGTTTGAGCAGCCCTATGAGCGACTTCAGGAATACGGTCTTACCAGTTCCGGACGGGCCCAGCATCACACTGACCTCGCCGGCCGGAAGAGTGAGTGATACGTCCCGCCAGATGCTCTGCTTACCGAAGGACTTGGTCAGACCCTCGACCACTACTTCGATTCCCATATCACCTCCAGCGGACGTCAATCGGATACGCGCTGCGGGCGCACGTTAATTCGGCGCGGAGCGCACTGACAACGGGTCGGCACCGGATCTCCGGCGGCCCGGGCGAACTTGTCACCGCGCAGACAACACGGCGGCCCCGCACTTGTCTCCGGGGAGACAGGGCAGGGTCGCGCGGTTCCGGGGGGTGTGGCCCCGCGGGACCCTGCCGACGGACACCCGGACCCGATGGAGGGAGGGCCGAAAAGTGTCCGTCATGGCTCCGGCCGACGGGGGCCACCGACCTGGAACCGAGCACCACACCGGCACGTTACGGCCGAGTAACCTCGGCGGGCAACACCGGAATCGGAGTTTTCCGGGATGCCGACTTCGGCCATCCGGAACCTGTCAGGCAGGACACAAAAACCGCTCGGAAACTTGTCGGCCGGTGAGCATCGGGACCCGATGGGAGCGACACCGCTGTGAACAGTCCGGACGCCGTTCACGTTTCCCGGACTTGGCGCCACGTGAGCAAGGAGAAGCGCGGATCACTCACCCCGGAAACAGGTGGTCCCACTTTTAAAAGAATCATGGACTACCGCATTGTTCGGCTAAGTTTCCCGCGAGTAACGTCAGGCCCGTCTTCGCCGGTCAACCCTCAAGGAGAGTCCCGAGCCATGAAGAAGAACACGAGAAGGTCGGCCATCGTGGTCTGTGCGGCCGCGTCGGCGCTGGGCCTCGCCGTCGGCCCGTCCGCGGCGGTGCCCTCCACGGTGTGGACCGTCACCCCCTCGCCCGCCGCGTTCAAGGCCACGAACGTCGGCAACATCGTGCTGACCGCCACGATCCCGATGACCTGCACGGTCTCGGGTGCGGAGGGCACGATGAACAGCGCCACCGGCAACCCCGGGGACGTCGCCGACATCACCACCATGACCTTCGGCTCGTCCGGTTCACCGTGTACCAGTGTCCTGGGCAACGTCACCACCACCTCGGTCACCCCCTGGGACGTCGTCGCGCAGGACTACAACGCCTCGACGGGCGTCACCAAGGGCTACGTCGGCAATGTCAAGGCGCAGGTCACCGCCGGCGCCTGCAAGTTCACGGTGGTGGGCAAGGCTTCGGCCACCTACACCAACTCCACCGGTGTACTCGCGGTCAACAGCGTCGTGGGCGACCTGTCGGTCAGCAGCAGCCCGGCGCCGGTCAACTGCGGCTCCGTGGTCACCACGGCCACCAAGCCGACCTTCAAGGGCAACTACGCCGTCAAGGTCAAGACCACCAACGCCATCCCGACGATCGTCGGTTCCAACCCGTAGGCCACCGCCGCCCCGCACGTCCGCCCGGCCGGCACCCCGGCCGGGCGTTCGCGGGCCCGAGCCGTCCGCCCCTGCCCGACCGCCCACGCTGCCCGAGCCACCCGAGCGGAGTCGTATGAAAGCCCAACGAGCCGCCGTACCCCGGCCGCCCCGGGTCCGTGCCCGGACCACGTCGATCGCCGCGTTCGTCGTGCTCGCCGCCCTGATCCCGACCACGGCCTCCGCCTCGGGCACCCAGGAGATCGAGGTCGGACTCCCCTACGTCTGCACCCTCCCGTCGGGGCAACTGCCCACGACGGTGCGGATCTCGGCGGAGTTCCCGGAACGGGCCGACGCGGGCGAGACCTTCTCGCCGTCCGGCGTCACCACCACCGTCGAACTCCCGGCGGAGGCCGTCGCGGACCTCACCGGGCGGGGCGCGGCCCAGGTGCGGGCGGCGACCCGGCTGGAGGTGGGCGTCGCCCAGAACGAGGCGACGGCGAAGGCGACCTGGCGGGGCGGCACCGAGCCCGTCGTGCTGCCCGGGTCGGGGCCGTTGACGCTGGTCTCGAAAGGCGACGTCCCCTCGGTGGCCGGCCGGGGCGACGGAGACCTGACGTTCGCGGCGGGCACCCTCGCCGTCGACCTGGCCCTCGACCCGGCGGACCCGGCCGGCACGGACCCGGCCGGCACGGACCCGGCCGCCCCACGGTCCGCTGCCACCGGCCCCGGCCCCGGCTCCGACTCCGGCTCCGGCTCCGGACCCGACTCGCTCACCATCGGCTGCGCCCTCGCCGAGGACGCGCCCGGCCAGGGGCTGCTGGCCACCGTGCGGGTCGGCGCGGACGGTTCTCCGAGCCCGGGCGGTTCACCGTCCGGCCCGGACGGTGCCTCCCGCACCCCGGACCGGGAGGCGCAGGGGCACGGACGGGAGGAGCGGCAGGGGGACCGGTCGCCCGAGGTGCTGGAGACCGCGCCCGGCGCCGCCCCGGACCGCGACGACGTACCGCCGTGCCGCTACGACGAGCAGCACCCGCCCACGGACGTGTCGCTCAACGCCTACGTCACCGGCTACGCCAACGTGAACAAGATGAAGGGCGCCGCCCATCTCCCGCCGTCCTGCCTGCTGATCGAGCAGGGGATCCCCGTGGACGGCCCGCCCGACCCGGAGCACATCATCTTCGACACGGTGTCGTGGGCGAACCTCCACTACCAGGGGCGCAAGGAGACACCGCCGTTCCCGAGCACCTTCCTGTCCTTCGACTTCGCGCCGGTCAAGGCCACGATGGTGCTGGAGCAGACCGGGCCCATCCGGATCGACTCGCGGATCAAGTTGCGCCTGTCCGACTTCACCACGGTCACGGACACCTACGTCCGGGCGCCGCTCGTCGCGCACGTGACCGACCTGGAGGTCAACGGGACGCCCCTGGACGTCGGCCCCGACTGCAGGACCGAGACGTCCCTCACCTCCGCCGACCCGGATCCGGCCAACTATCCCGGTGACCACCTGGTGCTCTACGGCCGCGGCGAGCAGCTCATCGGCCAGGAGGCCACCGGCTACCTGCTGCTCAGCGGCGGCACGCTGTCCGGCGAGACGAGCATCCCTGCCTTCACCGGCTGCGGCACGGCGGACGGCGAGGACCTCGACCGCCTGCTCACCGCCTCCGTCTCCGGCCCCGGCAACCACATCAAGCAGGTCCAGGGCCAGACGTGCGCGATCGCCGCCCCCGTCTTCCCGACCCCCGAGACCCCCGGCCAGTGCACGGAAGACCTCCAGCCCTACGAGATCCCCGTCGCCGAGCGCTGAGCCCTCCCGTCCCTGCCACCTGCCCACTTCCAAGGAAGGCCACCACCATGCGTCCGACCTCATCCCGCACCCGGCTCGCCACCGTCTCCGCGCTGACCGCCCTCGGCGCCTTCGCCTCCCTGGGCACGGCGACGGCCGCCGGCCCCACGCTGAACGGCGAGTGGGCTCCCTTCACCCGCTGCCCCGTAGACGCCCCGGCGATGCTGGCCGCCGACGGCGTCGAGAAGACCCCGCAGTGTGTGGTGTCCACCTCCGCCAGCGGCTCCATCAAACTGGGCAACACCACGGTGGTCACGGGCCGGACCAACCTGCAGATCGGCGTCGTGCAGAACGCGGACGGCACCAGCTCGGTCGTCGCCCCGGCCTCCGGCGCGCTCGTCGCCGAGCCCGCCTCCGTGCCCGGGGGACTGCTCGGCCTGATGTGCCCGAGCGACATCTTCGTGATCACGGGCATCTGCGAGTCGCTGGAGAACTCCAGCCTCAACAAGATCACCGCGACCATGGAGTCCGTCGGCGCGCCCTACGCCTTCGACCAGACCGCGGGCGTCCTCACCGACATGCCGATCGTGGCCCTGCCGGTCCGCATCCACCTGGAGAACCCGCTGCTCGGCGACAAGTGCTACATCGGGTCCGCCGCCAAGCCGATCGTCCTGCGGCCGGAGAACCGCAACTTCCCGGACTTCGGGATGTCCTTCTTCCGGGGCGACGGCACCGTGGACGAGGCCGGCGAGATGAGCCGGATCAACCTCACCGGCGCCACCCAGAACGACAGCACCTTCGCGGTGCCCGGCGCCACCGGCTGCGGCCTGAACGTCGGTCTGATCAACGCGGCGGTCAACGCGAAGACCGGACTGCCCTCCGCCGCCGGGAACAACAGCCTGACCCTCGCCAACACCCAGACCCACCTCACCGGCCTCAACGCGCCCGGGACCGTCGTCCCCGACGCCGGCCGGGTACTGGCCGAGAACTGGCACTCCGCCGTCAACTAACGGCCAAAGGTGCACACAACAAGCGCACGATTGCTCCCCAAGAGATGTACATCACACCCAAGTTGATTTACCGTCGGCTAGCCAAGCCGGTGAACGCCTGGTGGACCGGCCAGGTTCCACCCCACGCGAGACGGAACCCGGCCGGCCATCCCACCGGACATGTCGCAGAGCAAGGGAATACTCATGCCCTCCATCGCGCGTCCTTCGGTGCTCGGTGAACCGCTCGACCCCCTGCCCAAGAAGTTCGCGGCCTTCATGCGGCCGCTGCTCCCGGGGCTGCTGAACGAGATACGCATCGAGGTCACCCGCAGCTACCCGGTGTACGGCAGGCTGCTCAACGGCCCGGACGGGGACGCGATCCGGCAGGGGGTCGAGCAGGCGCTGACCGCCTTCGTGGACCGGATCGACAACCCCGGCAGCAGCTCGGAGGTGCGGAACGAACTGCTGCGCAGGTTCGGCAGGGTGGAGGCCTACGAGGGCCGCGACCTGGAGGTCCTGCAGGGCGCCTACCGGCTCGGCGCCCGCATCGCACTGCGCCGGGCCAAGACCCTGGGACGGCAGTACAGCCTCTCCCCCGCGCTGATCCTCGCCTTCGCCGACGCCCTCTTCGCCTACGTCGAGGAGCTGGAGGCGATCACCCGCGAGGGGTACGCGGAGGTCCGGGAGCGGGCGGCCTCCGAGGAGTCCGCGTTACGAAGACAATTACTCCACTTCCTGCTGACCGCCTCGCCGCTGCCCCGGACGACCATCTCGGAACTGTGCAAGGCCGCCGCCTGGGAGCTGCCCCGGTCGTGCTTCCTCGTCGCCCTGCACCATCCGGCGCCGGAACACCTCCAGACGGCACTCGACCGGGACGTCCTCACCGACCTGGACATCCCGCAGCCGCACCTGCTCGTCCCCGGGGACCTGACCCCCGCCCGCCTCGACATGCTCCGTACGGCGCTGGACGGCACCCGCGCCGCGCTCGGCCTGACCGTACCGGTCGCGCAGGCCGCCGACTCCGTCCGCTGGGCCCGCCGTGTGCTGCAGCTCGTTGACGACGATGTCATCCCCGACGGTCCGCTGATCCGCTGCGAGGATCACCTGACGACGCTGTGGCTGCTGTCCGACTCCGCCCTCGTCGACCGGATCGCGGCGCGTGAACTGGCCCCGCTCGACGAGCTGCCCGCCAGACGGCGCGACCGGCTCGTCGAGACCCTCCGCGTCCACGTCTCCACCCGGGCGCCGGCCGAGCAGGTCGGCGAGGTGCTGGGCGTGCACGCCCAGACCGTCCGCTACCGCCTGCGGACACTGGACGCCTACCTCGGCGACCGGCTCGCCGACCCCGACCACCGGTTCGCCATCGAGGTCGCCCTCCGCTCGCTGCACCTGCGCGGCCACGACGGCACGGACTGATCCCGCGTCGGGCGAACACCGGGTGTCGCAGATGGCCTGCGGGTGAATTCGAACGGCAGACTCACCGAATCCGCGGGCCCCTTCCCCTCCCCGCCGCCACCATGGCCTCCCATGTCACCGTCCTGAGGGGGAGGCGGACGTGAGTCTGTCGTGGGAGTCCGTGGCCGCCGTCCTGGGTCTGACGGTGCCCGTCGTGGCCGCGCTGTGGGAGTTCGTGCTGGCGGGCCGCAAGAGGCTCGGCTACCGCGTCCAGTTGGACACCACCATCCGGGACTCGGCCGCCTCGGGGCCGGAGACGACGGTGCTCCAGCGCATGCAGTGGGACGGGACGAACCTGCGCGACCCGTCGGTCGTGCTGCTGCGGATCGAGAACGCCGGCTGGAGCCCCGTGGTCGCCGACGACTACGTCGCTCCCGCCAACGACCCCGTGGGCATCAGCATCGCCTTCCCCGGCCGCCGGGTGGTCGGCATGACGGTGACGGAGCGCAGTCCCCAGGTGCCGCCCACCTTCTTCGTCCCGGGAGCCGAGGGGTTCGAGACCACGGGCAGGGTCATCAAGCTGCCCAAGGTGATACTGAACCGCAGGGCGCACTACAAGGTCCTGGCGGTCCTGGACCGTGAAGAGGGCTTCACCGAGCCCGAGTTCCCCGAGCCGGAGGTCACCGCGGGGGTCGTCGGCGGAGTGCGCGGCGGGAACATCAAGAAGACCGCGTACTACCCGTTCGCCTCCCGGCAGGTCCGCTGGCTGCTCGCCTCGCTCATCCTGGTGAGCGCCACCCAGTCCGCGCTCACCTTCGCCGGGGGAGACGACACGGCCGCGCCGCTGGACTGCGCCGCCGGGACGCTGCACCTGTCGGGTTCCACGGCCTTCGCGCCGGTGCTGCGGGAGGCCGCGGAGCAGTACGAGCGGACCTGCCCGGACGCCCGTATCCCGCTGACCGCCAACTCGTTCAAGGGCAGCGTCGACGGTCTCGACACCCTCGCCGCCGCGGGCGCCGACGCCGCACTCACCGACGGCCGGGGCCTGGGGAACAGGCTGTCGTTCAGCGACGGGCCGAAGTCCGACGGCCGTCCGCAGCTGCTCCCCCGACCCGTCGCCCTGTCGCTGTTCACGCTGGTCGTGCACGAGAACGCCGGGGTCCGGGACCTGTCCCTGAGGCAGGTCCGGGACATCTACGCCGGGCGCGTCACCGACTGGAGCCAGGTCGGGGGCAACGACGTACCCGTCCGCCTGGTCAGCCGGAACCCCGGCTCGGGCACCCGGACCACGCTGGAACAGCAGGTCCTCGGCGGCCGGGCGCTCCCGGCGGTCACCACGGCCGACTGCGCGGGGCTGGCTCCGGACCGGCCGGGCCGCTGCGAGGTGGGCGGTACCGCGACCCTGCTCGACACGGTGGCCTCCACCCCGGGCGCCCTCGGCCACAGCGAGGTCGGCGCCGCCTCGGCGCGGGACGACGTCCGGCAGGTCCGCATCGACGGCTACCCGGCCACCCTGGAGGGCGCCGACGAGGGGGCGTACCCGTACTGGCAGACGGAGATCGCCTACACCTACGGCGAACCGCCGGCCGACTCGATCGCCGCGGGCTTCCTGCGCTACCTCGCCGACGAGGTCGGCAAGGACGTCATCCGCTCCAAGGGCCACCGCCCCTGCTCCGAACTGGACAAGCCCCTGCTCTGCCGCCCGGACGGGGCGTGAGGCGGGGATGGCACAGTGGGGAGTCCCCGTCCCGGCTCAAGGGAGACTGATCCGTCGATGCGACTGCTGCTCATACGGCACGGCCAGACCCCGTCCAACCTCAAGCACCTGCTGGACACGGCCGCACCCGGTCCCGCGCTGACACCGTTGGGGCAGGAGCAGGCGGACGCGCTCCCTCAGGCGCTGGCGGCGGAGCGGATCGACGCCCTCTACGCGTCGACGCTGCTGCGCACCCGGCTCACCGCGGCGCCGCTGGCGGCCCGGACGGGTCTGGAGATCGTGGTGCGGGACGGCATCCGGGAGCTGTCCGCCGGTGATCTGGAGATGCGGGGCGACCGGGAGGCCGTCGAGACGTACCTGACCACCGCGCTCGCCTGGTCGGCGGGGGACACCGCGCGCCGTGTGCCGGGCGGGGAGAACGGCGTGGAGGCGCTGGCGCGTTTCGACGCCGTGGTCGAGGAGGCCGCGGCCACCGGGGCCGGGGCCGTGGCCATGGTCAGTCACGGCGCCGTGATCCGTACGTGGGCGGCGGCCCGGGCGGAGAACATCGACGCCGGCTTCGCCGCCGCCCACGGGCTGGGGAACACCGGTGTCGTCGTCCTGTCCGGCGCCCCGGACGCGGGATGGCGCGTCCTGCACTGGGAGGGCCGGCCCGTCGGCCCCGAGGACGGCGGCCCGCGCGAGGGCGGTCCCGCCGGGGAGAGCGTCGAGGACGCCGCCGGCTGACCGCCGGGGGCCCGCGGGCCGGCCGCCGGTCAGGACTCCGGGCACTCCTTCCACGCCAGGTGGTAGACGGTGCTGATGTCGCCGTCCGTCGAGTCCATCGTCATGAAGCTCACCTTGGCGGGGTCGGAGGTGCCCGTGCTCACCCGCAGCTCCGTGTTGATGTTGAAGTTGCGCTGCACCCCGCAGGGCGCCCAGACCAGCTGGGCCCAGTCGGTGGTGTCGGTGGCCTGCCAGTTGTCGTTGAGCGGGCCGCCGAAGGGGTGGGTGCGGAACTCCGTGTTCGGGGAGCCCTGGAAGTAGTACGAGGCCCGCTGGGTGCCCTTGGCGCCGGACTGGAGGGCCGCGAAGCCGCGGTAGTCGGCGCTGGCGACGGCGTAGGTGAAGCCCTGCGGGACGTGGACGAGCAGGTTGAGCTGGCAGTTCTTGCGGAAGTCGGTGGGCGCGGAGTCGCCGCCCGCCTTGGCGAGGTAGTCGCTGTAGGTGACGGTGAACGCGGTGTTGTCGTCGGAGACGGCGACGGCCGCCGTGCCCTGCGGACAGCCGGAGCCGTTCACCGTGGCGACCTTGATGACGATCTTGTCCGGCGGCGGGTCCTCGAACCCGCCGGAGGGCTGGTGCTGCGCGGGCAGCGCGGAGGTGAGCAGTGCGGCGATGGTGCCGCTCAGGAGCAGGCCCGTGGCCATGCGTCTCCCATCCCGGTCAGTGGGGGGTGAATGTTTAATGCGTTCGCCATCTACACGTGTTCTGCACATGACATTCACGCAACGTCCGCATCGTAGGGACGCCCGCCGGGTGCGGACAGATGCCTCCCCGGCCATTCACACCGGCCGGTTCCCACCCCGTACGCCTGTGACCTAGGGGTTCTCCCAGGCGGCCGGTTCCGCCGCCAGGGCCCGGACCGGGTCCGGCAGCGCGTCCGCCGCGAGGTCGGCGATGGTCACGCCCTCCAGGATCCGGCGCACGTTGGCGCGCAGCGCCACCCACAGCGGCAGCAGGGGCCCCGCCGTGCCCGTGTACACCAGCCCCGTCGGCCGCTCCCCGCGCACGGAGACGATCGGGCCGTCCACCGCCCGGATCACGTCGGCCACCGTGATGGCCGACGCCTCGCGCGCCAGCCGGTACCCGCCGCCCCCGCCGCGCCGGCTCTCGACGATGCCGCCACGCCGGAGATCACCGAGGATCCCCTCCAGAAATTTGTGCGGAATGTCCTGGACGGTGGCCACGTCCTCCGCCTTGACCGGCCGGTCGTCCTGCTGGACGGCCAGTTCCAGTACCGCCCGCACCGCGTAGTCCGCACGCGCCGAGATCCTCATACCGACCATTGTGCGGTCCGCTGGAAGAATGGCCGGGCACAGACGGTCCCGCTCACGCGGCAGCACCGGAAGCACGGCAACAGGAGAGGCTCCCTTGGAGCTCAGCAGTCTCAGCAGACGAGCGTTCAGCGCCCTCGCGGGCACCACCGTCCTCGGGCTCGCGCTCGGCGGCAGCGTGAGCGGCGCGGCGCTGACCGGTCCCCCCGGCCCCGTGCCCACCGGCCCGCCGCCCGGGCCGCCCGGCGCCGACGGGCGGCGCCACCGGGTCGCCCTGGACCGGTACTCCCTGCTGGTGGACGGCAGACGGCTGTCGCTGTGGTCCGGTGAACTGCACCCCTTCCGGCTGCCCAGCCCGTCCCTGTGGCGGGACGTGCTCCAGAAGATGCGGGCGTACGGCCACAACGCGGTCAGCGTCCGCCTCGCCTGGAACCAGCACTCCCCCGCCCCGGGCGCGTACGACTTCACCGGCGTCCGCGACCTCGACCTGTTCCTGCGGACGGCCGCGGAGAGCCGTCTGTACGTCGTGGTCCACCCCGGCCCGTACATCGGCGCCGACGTGGACGCGGGCGGCCTGCCCGGCTGGCTGGCGGCCACCGGGGCCCGGCCCAGGACCACCGACCCCGCCTACCTGCGCCACGCCGACGAGTGGCTGAGCCGGGTCAACTCGGTCGTCGCCCGGCACCAGTTCACCCGGGGCACCGGCACCGTCCTGCTCTACCGGGCCGACGCCCCCGACCGCGCCGGCCTGACCCACCTGCACGAGCGGATCCGCGCCGACGGCATCGACGTACCCCTGCTGCACGCCGGCACCACCCTCGCCTGGGACGAGCCGGAGCGGACCCGGGACGCCGCCGAGGCGCGGCGGGTGCACCTCGACGGCCTGGCGCGCGGGACCACGCTGCACAACGTCCGCATGGCCTACGGCGGCACCTCGTGGGGCTGGCTGCCCGCGCCGTCGGCGCCCACCCCCGCCTACGACCCGGCCGCCGCCATCGACGAGGCGCGCCGGCCCACCGCCGAACTCGCCCCGCTCCACCAGCTCGGGCACCTGCTGCGCCACGTCCCCGACTTCACCCGGCTCGACGAGGCGGCTCAGGTCCGGGCCGCGGACGCCCGCGTCCAGGTGCGGCACCTGGCCAACCCGGACACCGGCGCCCACGCCTACGTGCTGCGCAACGACTCCGCCGCCGCCGTCACCTCCACCGTCCCGATGGACGGGACCGACGTCGAGGTCACCGTCCCCGCCCGCGACGCCAAGCTGCTCGCCACCGGCCTCCACCTGGGCGCGGGACGGAAACTGGCGTACGCCACCGTGCAGCCCATGCTGTCCCTGAGCGTGGGGCGGGTGGACATCGCCGCGTTCGTGGGGCGGGCCGGGGAGATGGCGCACCTGGTCCTCGACTGCCCGCAGGAGCCCTGGCCGACCCGGCTGGACGAGGAGGCCGCCTGGGTGTTCGACCACGGAAAGCTGCACGTGACCGTCCCGCTCAAGGAGGACCGGCTGACCCGAGTGCGGGTGCGCGGCGCCGATTCCGACCGCACCCTGCTGCTGCTCCTCGCCGACGACGCCGCCTCACTGCGGCTGTGGCCGTACGAGACGCCGTCGGGCCGGGTCCTGGTCCGCGGCCCGGAACTGCTGCGCGAGGCCGTGCTGGACGGGGACACGATCCGGCTGGCCGGTGACACCGTCGACGAGCGCGAGCTGGAGGTGTGGGCGCCGCGCGGCATCGGCCGGGTCACCTGGAACGGCACGGCGGTGCAGGCGTCCCTCGGCCGCGCCCAGAGCCTGATGACGGTGTGGCCGCTGCCCGGCGTGCCCGAGGTGGCGCTGCCCGGACTCGACGGCTGGCGTCGCCGGACCGAGAACCCCGAGTCCGCGCCGGAGTACGGCGACTCGGGGTGGACGGTCGCCGACCGGCGGACCTCGCACAGCACCACCCCGGTGCCCGGCGGACAGCCCGTGCTCTTCGCCGACGACTACGGCTACCACTACGGCGACGTCTGGTACCGCGCCCGCCTCACCGGGGCCGCCGGTCTGGAGTCGGTCTCCCTGTCCTACGCCACCGGCGCGCGCGGCCTGCTGATGGCGTGGCTGGACGGCGAACCGCTGGGCGTCCACCGTCCGGACGGCGGGGACGACGGGCCGGACACCCGGACCGGCACGGCCGAACTGGGCGTGCCGGCGGCTCTGCGCGGAACCCGGCGGGAGCGCGCCGACGGCGGCGACTCGGCCGTCCTGTCCGTTCTGGTCCGGCGCACCCAGCACGGCCAGGACGACCCGCGGGCGGCCCGCGGACTGACGTCGGCCGCCTTCGAGGGGGCCTCGCCCGACGTGCGCTGGCGGATCCGGGGCGCGGTCGCGCCCGACCCCGTGCGCGGGCCGCTCAACCACGGCGGGCTGTACGGGGAACGGCACGGCTGGTACCTGCCGGGGTACGACGACGGCGACTGGGAGAAGGCGTCCCCGGCGGACCTCCCGCGCGAGGACCGGCGCCAGGGCGTGACCTGGTACCGGACCACGTTCCGGCTGGACGTGCCGCCGGAGGTGGACGCCTCGGTCGGCCTCGTCCTCGACGACGCCCCGGACGGCGACCACCGCGTCCAGGTCTTCCTGAACGGCTGGAACATGGGCGAGTACGCGGCCGGCGGCACCGGCGCGGCCCACACCTTCGTCCTGCCCAACGGCATCCTGCGCACCCGGGCCGCCGCCAACACCCTGGCCCTGGCGGTGCTGGCCGACGGCGAGTCGGCACCGGGGCCCGGGACGGTACGGCTGGAGCTGCTGGGCAGCGCGGCCGGAGGGGTACCGGTGAAGCCGGTCGCCTCCCCCGGCCGGCGCGGCGGCTGACCGGGCCGGGGCTCAGCGCAGCCGGATCACGTTCCAGGACAGCGGCTCCAGTACGGCGGTCAGGGTGCCGTCCCGCAGCGCGGTGCCGTCCACCGGGTGCGGGGCGACCCGTTCGGGTTCGGCGAGCGTGTTGCGGGCGTCCGGGTCGGCGTCCGCGAGGGCGCTGTGCTCGACGACGTCCGTCAGCTCCAGGGCGCCGAGGGCGACGTGCAGCGGCAGCGGCTCGGTGCGGGAGCGGTTGACGGCGAAGACGGTGACCGAGCCGTCCTCGGCGCGCACGGCCGTCGCGTGCAACAGGTCGGCCTCGCCGTACTTCGCCGTCCCGTACGTCGGTGAGTCCACCCGCACGTCGAGGACCTCGCCGCGGCCGTACCGCGAGGCCTGCGCGAACGGGAAGAACGTGGTCTGGCGCCAGGCCGGGCCGCCGGGCTCGGTCATGATCGGGGCGATGACGTTGACGAGCTGGGCGAGGCAGGCGACGGCGACGCGGTCGGCGTGCCGGAGCAGGGCGATGAGGAGCGAGCCGAAGACGACCGCGTCCATGACGCTGTAGTTGTCCTCCAGCAGGCGGGGTGCCTCGGGCCAGTCCAGGGCGCTCACCTCGGCCTGCGACTTCGACATGTACCAGACGTTCCACTCGTCGAAGGAGAGGTTGATCCGCTTCTTCGACTTGAGCCGGGCGCCGATGTGGTCGCAGGTGGCGACCACGTTCTCGATGAACGACTCCATGTCCACGGCGGAGGCGAGGAAGGAGTCGACGTCACCGTCGAGCGGCTCGTAGTAGGCGTGCAGGGAGATGTGGTCTACGAGGTCGTACGTCTCCTCGAGGACCGTCGCCTCCCACGCGGCGAAGGTCTCCATGGACTGGCCGGACGAACCGCAGGCGACGAGTTCGACGTCCGGGTCGATCTGGCGCATGGCCCGCGCGGTCTCGGCGGCGAGCCGCCCGTACTCCTCGGCGGTCTTGTGGCCGGTCTGCCAGGGGCCGTCCATCTCGTTGCCGAGGCACCAGAGCCGGATGCCGAAGGGGTCCTTGTCCCCGTGCTCGGCCCGCAGGTCCGACAGCGTGGTGCCGCCGGGGTGGTTGGCGTACTCCTGGAGTTCCAGCGCCTCGGCCACGCCCCGGGTGCCGAGGTTGACCGCCATCATGGGCTCGGCCTGCGGGCCGACCTTCCGGAGGAAGGCGATGTACTCGGACAGGCCGAAGCGGTTGGTTTCCGTGGAGCGCCAGGCCAGGTCGAGGCGGCGGGGGCGGTCCTCGGCCGGACCGACCGAGTCCTCCCACTTGTATCCGGAGACGAAGTTGCCGCCGGGGTAGCGCACGGCGGTGACGCCGAGTTCCCGGACGAGGTCCAGTACGTCCCCGCGCAGCCCGTCGGCGTCCGCGGCGGGGTGTCCGGGTTCGAAGATGCCGGTGTACACGCAGCGGCCGAGGTGCTCGACGAAGGAGCCGAAGAGGCGGGGGTCGACCTCACCGATGGTGAAGGCGGGGTCGAGGGTGAAGCGGGCGGTTCGCATGGTGTCCTTTCGAAAGGGGGCTCCGGCTACTGGCCGGCGAGGCCCGTGTGGGCCACGCCCGCGACGATCTGGCGTTGGAAGAAGACGAAGACGACGATCAGGGGGAGGCCCGCCATCAGGCCGCCGGCCATGAGCTGGGCCCACTGGATGCCGTAGGAGTTCATGACGGTCGCGATGCCGTTGGGCATGGTCATCAGGTCGGGGTTGTTGGTGACCATGTACGGCCACAGGAAGTTGTTCCACGAGCTGATGAAGGTGAAGATGCCGACCGCCGCCAGCGAGGGGCGGGACAGCGGCACGATGACGGTGAAGAAGACCCGCCAGCGTCCCGCGCCGTCGATGAAGGCGGCCTCCTCCAGTTCGCGCGGGATGCCCTGGAAGAACTTGTAGAGGATGTAGACCATCGCGGCGGGCGCGCACTGCGGCAGGATCATCCCCCAGTAGGTGTCGACCATCCCCATCTGCTGGACGCTGGTGAACAGCGGGACGCCGAGGACGGCCGGGGAGATCATGAGGCCGGCCATCACCACGCCCATCAGGACGCCCTTGCCCCGGAACTCGGTGCGGGCGAAGCCGTAGCCGGCGAGCGCGGAGACCAGCAGCACGACGGTCGTCACGCACACCGACACCACCAGGGAGTTGACGAACCAGTCGGTGATGTTGCCGGTCTCGAAGAGGGCCTGCCACGCCTGGCCCGTCCAGTCCTCGGGCAGCCAGTGGGTCGGCACCTGGACGGCCTCGGTCTCCGACTTGAGTGAGGTGAACAGGGCCCACGCGAGCGGGGCGAGGAACACCGCGGAGACGGCGGTGCCGAGCAGGGTGAGCACGATCTGGCCGGGCGTCCAGGACCTGCGGGGTCCGGTCGGGGCCTGCGTCGCCGCGGTGGTCATCGGCCGCCCTCCTCACGGTTGCGCAGCAGCCACATCCGGGCGAGGGCGACGGCCGCGATGAGCACGAAGAAGATGATGGAGATCGCGGAGGCGTAGCCCACGCGGTAGCTGGTGAAGCCCTGTTCGAGGGTGTACTGCACGAAGGTGCGGGTCGAGTCCTCGGGACCCGGCCCGAAGTCCTGCATCACGACGGCCTGGTCGAAGACCTGGAGCGAGGCGAGGATCTGGAGGGCGACGACGAGACCGGTGATGTTGCGCAGCATCGGCAGGGTGATGTGGACCGTGCGGTGCCAGGCGTTCGCGCCGTCCAGCTTGGCGGCCTCGTAGAGGTGGGCGGGGATGCCCTGGAGCGCGGCGAGGTAGAGCAGGAAGCTGAAGCCGACGGTCCACCACAGGGTGGTGATGACGACGGCCAGCATGGCGTAGGACTTGTCGGTCAGCCACGGTGTCCCGAGGCCGAAGACGTGATTGACCATGCCGTTGCCGGGGTTGAACAGCCACTGCCAGAGGTTGGCGGCGACGGTGGACGGCAGCAGGAACGGCAGGAAGAAGCAGAGCCGCCACAGCCACTTGCCGCGCTCGATGTGGTGGGCGAGCATCGCGAGGAGGAAGGCGAGGACGGTGATGCAGGGCACGACGAGCAGCGTGAAGTACGCGCTGTGGCCGAACGCGTCCCACATCAGCGGGTCCTGGAGGGCCTCGCGGTAGTTGTCCAGGCCGATGAAGCTCGCCTGGTCGCCCGAGATGTTGGCGTCGGTGAAGCTGAGGTAGAGACCGCGCAGCAGCGGCCAGACGACGAAGAGCGCGAAGAGCGCGAGGAACGGGGCGACGAACCAGCCGCCGTGCTGGAAGCCCTGGCGGCGGCGGAGCGTGGCGCCGGCGACGGCGGTCCTCGCGCGTGCCGGGCGGACGATCGTCTCGGCGCCGGTGGCGGTCATGCGGCACCTCCCCGCGCGGCGGTGCCGTCCATGGGGTTCTTCATGGCGAGCAGTTCGGCGAGCGTGCTCCGCATCCGGCGGGCGGCGGCCTCGGGCTTCGCCGAGCCCGTGGTGGAGGAGACGACGACCGGGCCGACGCGCTGGGCGAGGATGCCGGTGGACCCGGCGAACCACACCTTCGGCTCGGTGGCCTGGTGGTCCATCGCCGAGACGTACTCGTTCTGCGGGCGCAGCGCGCGGTAGGCGGCCGTGGACAGGGTCGGGGTGTACGCGGGGATGTGGCCGCCGGCCGCCCACTGCCGGGCGTGCCGGACGACGTAGGCGGCGAGGCGGTGCGCGCCCTCGTTGGCGGCGCCCCCGCGGTCCGACTGGTGGGGCAGGACGAAGGCGTGGGACTCGGCGTGGGTGGCCCGCCTGCCGAAGACGGGCGGCAACGGGGTCGCCCCGTAGTCGAGTTCCGCGGCGTCGAAGACCGGCACGGACCAGTTGCCCTCCCAGGCGAAGGGAGAGCCGTTGACGAACTGCTCGCCGCCCGCGGTGCCGCCGAAGCCGGGGTTGGCGTAGCCGTCGGCGACGTGCTTACGCAGGAACTCCAGGACCCGGGTGGCCTTGTCGGTGTCGAAGGTGACCTCGGTGCGGGCGTCGTCGAACCAGGTGCCGCCGAGCTGGGTGTAGAAGGCGACGAAGAACCACCACTGGAAGTTCTGGTCGCTGTGCCACAGGCCGATGGTCTGCAGGCCCTTCGCCGTGGCCTTCCTGGCCTCCTTCAGCACGTCGAACCACTCCTCGGTGGAGGTGACGGGCACCATCCGGCCGTCCGCGCCGAGCAGGCCCGCCTTCTTCAGGACGTCCCTGCGGTAGAAGCAGAGCTGGACGTGGACGTCGAGCGGCAGGGCGTAGAGCCTGCCGTCGACGACGGCGCGCTTCCACAGCTCGGGGTTGAAGTCCTCCTCCCGCACCCCGTACTTGGCGAGCAGCGCGGGGTCCCAGGGGTCCAGGAGGCGGCCGGGCGAGAAGCCGGTGACGCGGCCCAGGTGCATGACGCCGAGGTCCGGCGCGCGGTTGCCGGCCGCCGCCATGGCGAGCTTGGTGTAGAAGGGGCTGCCCCACTGGAGGGTCGAGTCCTTCACGTCGATGCCGGGGTTGTCCCTGCGGAACGCGTCCAGCATGGCGATCATGTTGTAGCCGTCGCCGCCGCTGAAGAGGTTCCAGTAGCGCACGCGGGTGTCCGCTCCGGAGGCGAGTGCGTCGGCCCCGCTGCCGAGCGCCGCGAAGCCGAAGCTGCCCGCGACCGTGAGGCCGCCCGCCGCGGCCAGGAAGTGCCTGCGATCCAGGCCAGGTCGTGCCATGCCCTGCCCCATCTGTTCGACATCTGTCCGACATTGGTTGTTCGATATTTCGAATAGCGCTCGTAACTTCGAACGGGACCGTAGGTGGCAAGCGCTTGCGCGTCAATGGTTCGAGCAGGAACTCGGGCCGGTACTCCGGAATCCGGCCCTCCGGACAACGGAACTCGCCTGACGCGGACACGTCCGGCCGCGTAGGCTCGTACGGCCTTGGATGCGGCTGCGAGCGAGAGCGGAGGGACGCGATGGAGTCCGCGGGCGCGGCCACCGGTCCGGCCTCGTTCCTCAGCGCCTTCTACACGTCCTACTGGTGGATCCCCGCCGCGGTCCTGGCCACCGCCCTGGCGATCAAACTGCCGACGATCATCCGGCTCTGGAAGGATCCGCTGCTGCGCGCGGTCGGCGGTCTGCTGCTGCTGGCCTGCGCGGTGTTCGTGTTCGTCGCCCCCTCGACCATCGTCTGGGTCAACCGCGTCACCGGCGTGCCGAACATCTCGGCGCCCTGGGTGTACTCGCTGCTCACCGCGTTCTGCGGCGCCTGCCTGGTGCTGATCATCGCCTGGCGCGACGGAGTCTCCGAAAGCTCGGCCCCGACCCGCCGGGCCACCCGCTGGGTCGTCTCCGTCTACGGCGGGGTGATCGTCGCGCTCTGGGTGCTGTTCGCCCTCGCCGACGTGCCCGTGGAGCGCACCCGGGACCTGGACACCTACTACGCCAACACGCCCTTCATGCGCGAGGAGATCCTGCTCTACCTCCTCGCGCACACCACCGCCGTCCTCATCACCTCACGGCTGATCTGGAACTGGATCCGCACCGGCGGATTCGACGCCTGGCTGCGCCGGGGACTGCGGTTCCTGGGCGTCGGCTACGCGCTCAACCTGGCCTTCGACGCCGCCAAGCTCACCGCCGTCGTGGCCCGCTGGACCGGCAACGACCTGGACTGGCTCAGCCTGGACGTGGCCCCGGCCCTGGCCTGCCTGTCCGCGGTGTCGATCGCGGTCGGCTTCATCCTGCCGCACGCCGGCCAGTACCTCCGCGAGCGGCGGCGGATCCGGCTGGCCCACCGCGAACTGCGGCCGCTGTACCGGCTGATGCGCAACGTGCACGGCTCGGGGGTGCCGTTCGTCCTGCGGGCCAGCCCCGAACTGCGCCTGACCCGCCGCGAGACCTTCATCCGCGACGTCCTGCTCCCGCTGGCCCGCCGCACCGACGAACGGCTGGGCGCGCGCTCGTACCGCGCCGCCCTCGGTCTCGGGTTCGCCCCGGAGCGGGCGAAGGCGCTCGCCGCTGCCGTGGTGGTCCTCGACGCGGTCGACGCCCGTCCCGGCACGGACGACGGCGGCGGCGGCGAGGACAGCGGTGGCGAACCCGACACCACGGACCTCCTGAACGGGATCGGGGCCGTCTCCCGCGCCCTCGGCCACCCCGAGGTGCTCCGTGAGGTCCGGGCGCGCGCGCTGGCACCCGGGGACACCATGGCGGTCACCGAGTGACCGGGACGGACCTGGAACTGGCCCGGACGGCCCCCGTCTTGGCATATTGCACTGGTGACCGAGCAGCAGCCGGGGAAACGGGGAGACAGCGGTGCGTACCAGGAAGGAGATGCGTCGCCTCGCTGACGCCCTCATCGACCCCATCCGGGTCCCCGTGCCGGCGGATCCCGAGGTGCTGTTCGAGGCGCTCGTCGCGTCCGTGAGCGCGTGGCGGGGCCGCGAGGTGGTCGTGCACCGGGCGGCGTTCCCGCCGCACACCGCGAGCGGGCTCTGGCTGGAGCGGGAGCACCACGACGACATCGTGGTGGACGAACGCGCCGCGGTGTGGCACCAGATCGTCATCCTCTGCCACGAGGTGTGGCACATGAGCAGGCGGCAGGCGGAGGCGGACGGCGCCCCGGACGGCCTGCCCCGGCCGGTCGCCGCGCGCACCGACTTCTCCCTGGCCGAGGAGCAGGAGGCGGACCGCTTCGGCATGCTGATGGGCGGCCGGCTGCGCACCTGGCTGGAGGCCTCCACCGACTCGGTGTTCGCGGCGGAGGGCGACGGACCGGAGGACCCGCCCGACCTCGCCGGACGCATCGGCGCCGCGCTCAACTACCGCGGGACGACCAGATGAACGGGCTGATCAACTACGTCAGCTGCGGAGTGCTGTGGCTCTGCCTGGTGGTCAAGGCGCCCGACCTGCTGCGGCACCGGCGCGATCCGTATCTGGGCGCCATCTGCGCGGTCCTGGGGCTCGCCGGGCTCTGCTTCCTGCTCGGCGCGCCGCCGACGGTCGGCGCCGTCAACCACCTCAGCGGGGTGCCCAACCTCGCGGCACCGCTCACCTACGCGGCCATCACCGGGTACTGCGCCGCCTCCCAGGTCCTCATCGTGCGCTGGCGGGGCGGGCCCCGGGTGGACGGGACGGCGCGCCGGTGGACGCTCGCCTACGCCGCCGTGGTCCTCGGAATCGGCGTGCTGTTCGCGCTGGGCGACGCGCCCGTGGAGCGCCGTACCGACCTGGACACCTACTACGCGACGACCCCGTTCATCGCCCAGATGATCGTGCTGTACCTGGTCGCGCACCTCACCGCGGGCACCGTCACGTCCTTCTCGGCGCTGCGCTGGGCGCGGCGGGTGCGGGGCGGGCTGCGCGCGGGCCTGACGCTCCTAGGCGCCGGTGCGCTGTGCGGCGCCGGGTACAGCACGGCCAAGCTCGTCGCGGTGGGCGCGCGCTGGTCCGGGCGGGACTGGTCGGTGCTCGGCACCACCGTCTCCCCGGCCGCCGCCGGGCTCGGCGCCCTGCTGACGGTCGTCGGCGTGCTCGTCCCGCTGGTGGCGCCCCGGGTGTCCGAGTGGCGGCGGGCGGGGCGGACGTACGCCCGGCTCGGGCCGCTGGAGCGGGTGCTGGACGACCTGCTCACCCGGCGGGCACTGCGGCTGCCCCGGCCCCGGTTCGCCTCGCCCGCCACCCGCCTGATGTGGCGCCAGACGAGCATCCACAACGCGCTCGGCCATCTGGACGCCTATCTCGACCGGGACCTGTACGACCGGACCCGCGCCGGGGTACTGGCGGCGACGGACGACCCGGAACGGGCCGAGGCCGCCGCCTGGGCCGCGGTGATCACCGAGGCGGCGCGGCGCGAGGCGGATCCGGCGCGGGCCGTCGCGGCGGCCGCGGGCGGCGGCTCTCCCCCCGGCGCCGGCCCCCGCCGCCGTGCCGAGCGGTACGACCACGGCGGGAACCGCGTGAACGAAACCCCGCACGAGAGGAGTTGTCCGGCATGAGTCTCGTCGTGTACCTGGCGGCGCTGGTGTTCGGCATGACCTCCGTGCTGCTGTTCCGGCGGCCGCGCACGGCCATGCGCAACCCGCTGACGCTGTCCACCTGCGTGGCGATCGTCCTCGGCGCCCTGGTCTTCGTGTGCGCCGCGCCGGCCACCCTCGCCACCGTCAACGAACTCACCGGCGTCCCCAACTTCGGGGCCCCGCTGACCTACGGCATGCTCTCCGCGTACAGCTGCGCCGTGCTGGTGCTGCTGATCAACTGGCGGGGCGGGCCCCGGGCGCGGGTGCGGCGCATGGTGCTGCGCACCATGGCCGCCTACGGGCTGCTGGTGGTCGCCATCGTCGTGCTGTTCCTGCTCGCCGACGCGGACACCGAGCGGCTGACCGACCTCGACACGTACTACGCGGGTACGCCCTTCATGCGGGAGATGATCCTGCTGTACCTGCTGGGGCACAGCGCGGCGATGCTGGTGATGTGCGCGGTCTGCGTCAAGTGGGGCCGCGAGGTGGGCGGCCTGCTGCGG
This sequence comes from Streptomyces sp. WAC 04229, assembly GCF_003947455.1. Lineage (GTDB taxonomy): Bacteria > Actinomycetota > Actinomycetes > Streptomycetales > Streptomycetaceae > Streptomyces. The sequence continues at coordinate 33,552 of NZ_QHJH01000056.1, forward strand.
GCCGGGCTGCGGCTGATCCTGCTGGGCGCGGCGCTGGACGTGGTGGGGTTCCAGCTGACCAAGTACACGGCGGTGGTGGCCCGCTGGACCGGTCACGACCTTGACTTCCTCTCCACCTCGGTGGCACCGCCGATGGCCTCGCTGGCCGCGCTGCTGTGCTCGGCCGGGTTCGTGCTGCCCAGACTGCTGCCGCCCGTGGTCGCCCACTGGCGGGGGCTGGACGACTACCGGCGGCTGGATCCGCTGTGGTCGCTGGTGCGTTCGGTGTCCACCGCCCCCAAACCGCCGGCGAGCTGGTGGCAGCTCCCGCAGGCCCGGCTCCAGTGGCGCGAGGTGTCCATCCACGACGCCCTGCTCACGCTGGCGCCGTACTTCGACCACCGGGTCCGCGAGCGGGTGCGGGACACCGCCCTGCGCGCGGGCCGCTCCCCCCACCAGGCCCGGCTGGCGGCGGAGGCCGCCATGCTCACCGACGCGGCGCGCCGGGCCGCCGCGCGCGAGGAACCGCCGCAGGGCGCCGCCACCTACCGGCTGCACGCCACCGAAGTGCCCGGCCCGAGCGGGCTGGTGGAGCTGGCGCAGGCACTGCCTCACCCGCCCGGGCGGGCCACCGCGCCCGACGGCGCGGCACCGTCCGCCACGACCCGAACCCTGACCGAACCCGAGGAGCCCCATGTCGCGTAGAGCTGTCGTCGTCGGTGCCGGTCTGGCCGGCATGCTGGCCGCGGCCGTGCTGTCCGCCGCCGGTGTGGACGAGGTGATCGTGCTGGACCGCGACGAGCTGCCCGAGGGGCCGCACCAGCGCCGGGGGCTGCCGCAGGGCCGGCACGCGCACCTGCTGATGACCGGCGGGCTCGCGGCCATGGAGGAGATCGTGCCGGGGGTGAGCCTGGGCAAGCGGCTGCTGGCCGCCGGGGCCCACGAGATATCCCTCAGCTCCGGCATGCTGGCCCTCACCCCGGAGGGCTGGCTGCGCCGGTGGCGGCGCGAGGGGCCGGTGATGCTCACCTGCACCCGGGCGCTGGTGGACTGGACGGTGCGGGCCGCGGTGCTGGAGCAGGCGCGGGTCGAGGTCCGCAGGGCCGCGGTGGTCGGGCTGACCGGGTCCACGGAGCGGGTGCGCGGGGTGCGGATCGCCGCGCCCGGCGGGGACACGGACCTCGACGCCGACCTGGTCGTCGACGCGAGCGGACGCGGCACCCGGGTGCTCGGCTGGCTGGAGGGCCTCGGGGTGTCCGGCGTCCGGACGCGGACCGTGGACTCGGGGCTGGTCAACGCCTCGCGCGTGTACCGGGTACCGGCCGGGGCCGAGCGGTTCCCGCTGGCCATCGTGCAGGCCAACCCGTACGTGGGCCGGCCGGCCCGGAGCGCGATGGTCATGCCGGTGGAGGGCGACCGCTGGCTGGTGAGCTGCGGCGGCTCGCGCGGCGGTGAGCCGCCGGCCGACCCGGAGGGGTTCCTGCGGTACACGCTCGATCTGCCGGACCCCCTCGTGGGGCGGCTGATCTCCGGCGCGGAACCGCTCACGGACGTCCATCTGAGCCGTTCCACCAGCAATGTGCGCCGCTACCTGGAGAAGGCGCCGGTCTGGCCGGAGCGCTTCGTGGTCCTCGGTGACGCGCTCGGCACCTTCAACCCGGCCTACGGGCAGGGCATGTCGGTGGCCGCGTTCGGCGCGCGCGTCCTCGGCCGCGAACTGGAGCGGACGGGCGGCGTCGACGCGCCCGGTCTCGCCCGGCGGGTGCTGCGGGGCGCGGCCCGCTCGGTGGACGCGGCGTGGTCGATGGCGGTCGGCCAGGACGTCCTCTACCCCGGGGTGCGCGGCGGGCGGCCCGGCGCCACCGACCGGGTGGTGACGGCGTACACCCGGCGCATGACGAGGGCGGCCACCGGCTCCTTCGCGGCGGCCTCGGCGATCTGGGACGTCACGAGCATGCGCACCCCTGCGACCCGCATGTTCCGCCCCGACGCCGCCCTGGCCGCCCTGACGGGCTCGCCGCTGCCCCCGCTGTCCGGCCCGCCCCTGACCCCGGAGGAGCGCGGGGTACTGGGCGCGCTGGACCGCACGGGGGCCTGACGGCTCCTCAGCCGGCTCCGGCGGGAGCCCGGGTCAGCCCGCGAACGCCGGCTGCGGCAGACCCCGGCCCGCGTCCGGGACCACCAGGAGGGAGCCCGCGAGCGGGGGCGGCGCCGGCAGGCCCACGCGGGCCGTGGTGAGGTACAGGTCGGTCAGGCCGGGGCCGCCGAAGGCGCAGGCGGTGACGCGCGGGACGGGCAGCGGGAGCACGCGGTCGAGGGCGCCGGACGGGGTGTAGCGGCGTACCGCGCCGCCGTCCCACAGGGCGACCCAGACGCCGCCGTCGGCGTCGACGCAGAGGCCGTCGGGGAAGCCCGCGCCGTCCTCGATCACGGCCAGCGGACGGCGGCCCGTGATCCGGCCGTCGGCGGGGTCGGTGTCGAAGACGTCGATGCGCCGGGTCGGGGTGTCGACGTAGTACATCAGCCGGCCGTCCGGGCTCCAGCCGGTGCCGTTGCTCACCGTCACGTCGTCGAGCACGACCTCGGCCGTGCCGTCCCCGGTGAACCGGGTCAGCGTGCCGCCGCCGGCCGCCTCGTCGTAGCGCATGGTGCCCGCCCAGAGGCTGCCGTCGGGGGCGACGGCGGCGTCGTTGGCGCGGCGGCCGGGAACGGCCTCGCGGTGCAGCCAGCGGAAGGCGCCGTCGGGATCGAGCAGCCCGATCCCGTCGCGCAGGTTGAGGACGAGCCCGCCGCCCGCGCGCGGTTTCACGGCGCCCACGTGCTGGTCGGTGCGGCGCACGGTGCGCCGCCCGGTGGCCGGGTCGTAGGTGTGGACGCGGGAGTTCAGGATGTCGATCCACAGGAGCCGGCCGGTCGCCGGGTCCCAGGTGGGCCCCTCGCCGAGGGCCGCCTCCGCTTGGACGGCCACCTCGCACGCCGTACCGCCGGCCGTCACGCCGCCCCCCGGTGTCCGAGCCGCTCGGACAGCTCGGCGGCGCCCTTGACGGCCAGCTCCTCCAGCTCAGCGAGGCGCTCCTCGCTCCAGCGGATCATGGGCACGGAGATCGACAGCGCGGCGACGACCCGGCCCGTGCGGTCGCGCACCGGGGCGGCCACGCAGGAGACGTCCGGGTTGGACTCGCGGCTCTCCACCGCCGTGCCGCGCTCTCGGACGCCGGCCAGGGCCTCGCGCAGGGCGGCCGGGTCGGTGATGCTGTTCGGGGTCATCGCGGTCAGCTCGGTGCCGTCGGGGAAGCGCGCGGCGACCTCCGGCTCGGGCAGCGAGGCCAGCAGCATCTTGCCTACGGACGTGCAGTGGGCGGGCAGCCGGCGTCCGGCCGCGGACACCATGCGCACCGCGTGCGTGGAGTCGACCTTGGCGATGTAGATGACGTCGGTGTCCTCCAGGATCGCCACGTGCACGGTCTCGTCGCAGGTCTCGGCGACGCTCCGGGCGACCTGCTGGCCCTCGGCGGCGAGGTCGAGGTGCTCGGCGTAGCGGGCGCCGAGCTGGTACGGGCGCACGCCCAGCCGGTACCGTCCGGGCTGCCCGGCGACCGGGACGATGTACTTGCGGGCGGCGAGCGTGGTGACCAGCTCGTGCACGGTGGTCCGGGGCAGCTGGAGCCGGCGCACGATGTCGGGGGCGGAGAGCGTGCCGTCCCCGTCGAGGAAGAGCTCCAGTATGTCGAGAGCCCGGGTCACGGCGGGTACGAGACGTCCCATGTCCGGCCCCCTCCCTGAGTAAGTTCACGTATGTTCGAGATTTCAACAGGCGATCGGAATCGCGAACACAGGCTACTCATATCGCGTTTGCCGGGGCAATGGCCCTGCGTCGCCGCGCATGGTCCGCGACGGGCGCCGCGCATGGTCCACGATGGTCCCCATGCCCACCGGAAAGCAGCCCGCCGGCCCCTTCACCCCGCGCGACTTCACGCTGGTGCTGCTGCGCCGCATGGCCGACCACAACCCCGGCCCGGTGGAGGACGCCCGGCGCGAGCTGGGTGCCTCGCTCACCGAGATGCGGGAGGCCAACAAGCGCTGGCAGGCGATGCTCCGCTCGCCGCGCTCCCGCTCGGCCGCCGCACGCTACCGCTCGGTCCTGGGCGAACCCGAGTCGACGGCCCCCCGCCGGATCGGCGACCTGGAGTGCGAGGCCCGGCAGTGGGCGCTGCCCCTCTGGCCCGGCCTGCGCTTCGAGGTACTCGTCGCGGACAGGGGCGTGGTCTGGAACGAGTGGCTGGTGCGCGCCCCCGGTGCCGAGGCCCCGGCGCTGCGCACCCTGGACGACCTGACCCCGTGGTGCTGCACGGTCGACGAGGCGGCCCGCGCCTTCGCCCCCGCCCGCCCGCTCCAGGGCTCGGCGCCCACCCGCTGGGGCCTCGCCTTCACCGCCCCGGACCGGGACGGCGTACGCCACGAGGTGGTCGCGGAGTTCACGTGGGGGCTCCTCCAGCGCACGGCGGTCACCGGCCGGACGCCCCTCGGCTAGGGCCTGTACGGGGCCGCGGTCAGCGCTCGTCCTCCGGGTCCCAGTCCAGCAGGCGGACCTTGGCGACGGTGCGGACGTGACGGCGCATCGCGGTGGCCGCGTGCCGGGGCTCCCCGGCGGCGATCGCGTCGAGGATGGCCTGGTGCTGGGCGAGCGAGCGGCCGGGCCGGCCGGGCTGGCGCAGCGACTCGGTGCGGCTCTCGGCGATCTGGTGGGCGATGGAGCGCATGAACTCCGCGAGCAGACTGCTGTGCGCCGCCGCCGTCACCGCCGCGTGGAACAGCCGGTCCCCCTCGACCCCGCCCTCGCCCCGCTCGATCTCCTCGGCCATCACGGTCAGCGCGGCCCGCATCGCCGCCACGTCGTCCGCCGTGCGGCGCTCCGCGGCCAGTTCGGCGAGTTTCGTCTCCAGCGCCTCGCGCGCCTCCAGGACGTCCGGCAGGCGCCGTCGGCGCTCGACCATCTTCTCGACGGGTTCCACGTCGAGGCTGTCCCTGACCAGGTACGTCCCGCCGCCGTGCCGCGCCTCCACCAGGCCCTGGACCTCCAGGACCACGATGGCCTGCTTCACGGAGGCCCGGCTGACGCCGAGCCGCTGGGCGAGGTCCCGTTCGGGCGGAAGCCGGTCGCCGGCCCGCAGGCCGCCCTCGGTGACGTACTGGCGCAGCCGCTCCAGCACCTGCTCGTAGAGGCGCTGCTTGGTCATCGGGCGCAGGGCGTCGGTCACGGAGATCCCCCTCTCGCCGGGAGCCTAGCACCGGGCCCCCGGTGGCCGAGTGGCTGAGCCAATTCCTGCGCGACCCCTTGACGGCGCTCCGGTCGGGGCCCACGCTGACCTGCCAACCGCACCTTCCAAGTGGCTCAGCCACTCAGCCAGTCAGGTTTCCATCAGGACAGCACCCGGGAGCCCCCGCATGTCCCCCGAACTCGTCTCGATCCTCGTCCTGGTCGTGGTGTTCGTCATCGCCACCACCCGCTCCGTCAACATGGGCGCCCTCGCCTTCGCCGCCGCCTTCGGGGTGGGCACGCTCGTCGCCGACCTCGACGCGGACGGCATCTTCGCCGGTTTCCCCGGTGACCTCTTCGTCGTCCTCGTCGGCGTCACCTACCTGTTCGCGATCGCCCGCGCCAACGGCACCACGGACTGGCTGGTGCACGCGGCCGTCCGGCTGGTCAGGGGGCGGGTCGCACTGATCCCCTGGGTGATGTTCGCGCTCACCGGGGCGCTCACGGCGATCGGCGCGGTCAGTCCGGCCGCGGTGGCCATCGTCGCGCCGATCGCGCTGAGCTTCGCCACCCGGTACGCGATCAGCCCGCTGCTCATGGGCACGATGGTGGTGCACGGCGCGCAGGCCGGCGGGTTCTCGCCGATCAGCATCTACGGCTCGATCGTCAACGGCATCGTCGAGCGCGAGGGCCTGCCGGGCAGCGAGGTCGGCCTCTTCCTCGCCTCCCTGATCGCCAACCTCCTCATCGCGGCCGTGCTGTTCGCGGTGCTCGGCGGGCGGAAGCTGTGGGCGCGGGGGTCGGTGCCGGTGGACGGCGCGGCCGGCCCGGCCGAGGCGGCCGGGACGGGTGCCGGCGGGGGGGGGGGGGAGGGGCCCGGCGGTGTCCTTTAAACAATCTGCGCCTGCGAAGGATCACTCTGTGTTGGATTTGGGGGGGGCCGGTGTCACACAAAAGAA
>NZ_QHJH01000057.1 GCF_003947455.1 Streptomyces sp. WAC 04229
AGATGTGTATAGGAGACAGGGGCGTGCCTTGACGCACGCGGTATCCCGGCAAACACCCCGGTTGGCCGTAAAGACGGGTTGATTTCGCATAATTGCAACGTCCGCGTCCGCGGACCCCGCCGACTGCCGTAGCATCCTCTACTGACCGTCCCATCCGCTCCTCGGTCAACGCGTCCACCGTCGAGCGCAGTTGGTCCGGTGTCCGTGGAGGTTCCATGAAGCATCGCGGCAGACACCGCCGGCGCAGGCGGGGACGGGCGCTGCGCGCGGCCCTGACCGGGGCGGCCCTCGCCCTGACCGGCGCCGCCACACTGATCAGCGCCTCACAGGCCACGGTCGCCGACGACCCCGGCAGCCTCAAGCCCCTGACCTCCGCCGCCGAGACCGACGCCCTGCGGCTGACGGAGCACCGCGTCCCCGCCCCCTGGCTCGACCGGCTCTCCGACGCCATGGGCGAACCGGTGGGCGTCGACGCCGTACTCGACTCCGCCGACCGCACCCTGCGCGACGCCGCCGACTGCACCGCGGGAGAGAAGGAGTCCCTGCCGGTCTCCCCCGCCGCCACCCGCGCCTACTGCTGGGACGAGGCCGACACCGAGGGCTGGCTGCCCGGCGCGGTCACCACCTCGGGCGACGCGGACGAGGACGGGACCTGGGGGGCCCACCGCGTCATCGTCTCCGCCTGGTCCCGGGACGACGGCACCCCCCAGGGCGGTCTCGCCCGGGTCTCGTTCGTCGACGCCGACGACCCCGACCGCCTCGGCTACACCTCGGCACTCCTCGCCGTCCCGGTCGACGGCGGCCACGACTACCGGGGGCTCGCCTCCCCGGTCACCGGCATGGTCTGGTACCAGGACAAGCTGCTGGTCACCACCGCCGCCGGGGACCGCGACGCGCTGTACGTGTACGAGGTGGACCGCGTCCAGCGCGCCACCACCGCGGCCTCGGCGGTCGGACGGGTGCCGGGCGGCTGGGCGGCCAACGGTCACCGCTACGTACTGCCCGCCGTCGCCTCGTACCGCCTCCCCGACACCGACGACGCCGCGCGGCCCGGCGCGATCTCCCTGGACCGCGGCACCTCCCCCGACAGCCTGGTGGCGGGCGAGCGGGTGGCCGCGGACGGCGACCGCCCCACCCGGCTGTGGCGCTACCCGCTGAGCACCGACCCGGACCGCAGCGGCCTCGCGGCCACCGACTCCGCCGGACACGTGGACGCGGTGGAGGCGTACGAGACCGGGGCGGCCGAGGTCGGCGGCGTGCTCTCGCACCGCCCGGCGGGCGCCGCACGCACCGACTGGTACCTGGACCGCGCGGCCGGCGGCCACGACGGACGCGGCACCCTGTGGCGCCAGGACACGGAGGGCGCCCGGGCCACCGAGTGCGGCTCCGACGGCTCGCAGCGCTGCTGGAGCGGACAGGCCGGCTCCCTCTCCTACTGGGCGCGGACCGGTGAGGTCTGGTCCCAGTCCGGCAGCATGCTGTTCGCCCTGCCGCTGAGGTCCATCGAGGACGCGCTCGACTGACCCGTGCGGCCAGGGCCTGCCGCCCGGGATCGACAGCTCCGCAAACCGGATGATTCCCTGACCGGCATGACCAACATCGCCGTGACCACCTGGTCCCTGGAGCAGACGGCGCCCACCGACCTGCTGCCGGCCGCCGCCCCGGAGGGGGACGTGCGCATCGTCCGCTCCGCGGTGCCCTCCCCCGAGTTCAGCCGCTTCCTCTACGCCTCGGTCGGCGGCGACATCCGCTGGACGGACCGGCTCGGCTGGAGCCACGCCCGCTGGCAGGAGCACCTGGACCGGCCCGGCGTGGAGACCTGGGTCGCGTACGACCGGGGCACGCCCGCCGGGTACGTGGAGCTGACGGCCGGCGACGACGGCGTGGTGGAGATCGAGTACTTCGGACTGCTCCCGGCGTTCCGGGGCCGGCGCATCGGCGGCCACCTCCTCTCGTACGGCACCGCCCGCGCCTGGGACCTCGCGGAGCGCTGGCCGGGGCTGGCCACGACCAAGCGGGTGTGGCTGCACACGTGCAGCAAGGACGGCGAGCACGCCATGGACAACTACCGGCGCCGCGGCTTCCGCCTCTTCGACACCAAGGTCGAGGAGGAGGCCGACGTGGCCACGCCGGGTCCGTGGCCTGGGGCGTTCCCCCACTGACCCCTGGCCGGCCCCCGACCCGACCCTCGACCTGACCCCCGCCTGACCGGCCGGCCTCCTGCCCGGCGGGCGCCCTCCTGTGATCCACAACACCTTGTCTCACTCCACGGGACAAGGATGTCCGCATATTGGACGAAGCTGGACTGTGTCCAGATCGCCGTGCCAGTCTTCCGTCATGCCTGGAACTGGAATTGCCTTGGTGAGTCGGCGGCACGTCGACCTCGGCCGCATGTCCAGCGCCATCTGTCCGGGCCGCTGAGAGCCCTCTCCAGCACTACCGGATTCCCCGCATCAGCCTCCGCCCGCGCAAGGAAGCGCATGTCTGTCATGCGCCCGTGCGCGCAGGTCAGAGCCGCTTTCCGTCTGCCTTGAAGGACGTGTCACACCATGGCCGCCACCCCACCCGAGCCTGCCGCCGCGACCCCCCGCCGCAAGGTGAGCCGTCACCGCGGTGAGGGCCAGTGGGCGGCGGGTCACTTCACCCCGCTCAACGCCAACGAGCAGACCAAGAAGGACGACGACGGTCTCAACGTACGGACACGGATTGAGACGATCTACTCCAAGCGGGGTTTCGACTCGATCGACCCCGGCGACCTGCGCGGACGTATGCGCTGGTGGGGGCTGTACACCCAGCGCAAGCAGGGCATCGATGGCGGAAAGACGGCCGTCCTGGAGCCGGAGGAGCTGGACGACAGCTACTTCATGCTCCGCGTCCGCATCGACGGCGGCGCCCTGACCACCGCGCAGCTGCGGGTCGTCGGTGAGATCTCGCAGGAGTTCGCGCGCGGCACGGCCGACATCACCGACCGGCAGAACGTCCAGTACCACTGGATCCGGATCGAGGACGTGCCCGAGATCTGGAACCGCCTGGAGGGCGTCGGCCTGTCCACGGTGACCGCCTGCGGCGACACGCCCCGCGTGATGATCGGCTCCCCGGTGGCGGGCATCGCCGAGGACGAGATCATCGACGGCACGCCGGCGCTGGAGGAGATGAAGCGCCGCGTCCTGAACAACCCCGCGTACTCGAACCTCCCCCGCAAGTTCAAGACCGCGATCTCCGGGTCGCCGGTCCTCGACGTCGTGCACGAGATCAACGACGTGGCGTTCGTCGGCGTGGTCCACCCCGAGCACGGGCCGGGCTTCGACCTGTGGGTCGGCGGCGGCCTGTCCACCAACCCGAAGCTGGGCGTGCGGCTGAACGCGTGGGTGCCGATCGACGACGTCCCCGACGTCTACGAGGGCGTCATCTCGATCTTCCGCGACTACGGCTACCGGCGGCTGCGCAACCGCGCCCGCCTGAAGTTCCTGGTCGCCGACTGGGGCGCGGAGAAGTTCCGCCAGGTCCTGGAGGACGAGTACCTCAAGCGGAAGCTGACCGACGGCCCGGCGCCCGCCGACCCCACCAGCCGCTGGCGCGACCACATCGGCGTGCACCGGCAGCGCGACGGCCGTTTCTACGTCGGCTTCGCCCCGCGCGTCGGCCGCGTCGACGGCACCATCCTGACCAAGGTCGCCGACCTGGCGGAGGCGCACGGCTCGGGCCGGGTCCGCACGACCGTCGAGCAGAAGATGATCATCCTCGATGTCGAGGAGGGGCAGGTCGACTCCCTGGTGGAGTCCCTGGAGGCGCTCGACCTCACCGCACGGCCCTCCACCTTCCGGCGCGGCACCATGGCCTGCACCGGCATCGAGTTCTGCAAGCTGGCCATCGTCGAGACCAAGGCGCGCGGCGCCTCCCTCATCGACGAACTGGAGCGCCGGCTCCCCGACTTCGACGAGCCCCTCACCATCAACCTCAACGGCTGCCCCAACGCCTGCGCCCGCATCCAGACCGCGGACATCGGCCTCAAGGGCCAGCTGGTCCTGAACGACCGGGGCGAGCAGGTCGAGGGCTACCAGGTGCACCTCGGCGGCGCCCTCGGCCTGGAGCCCGGCTTCGGCCGCAAGGTGCGCGGCCTGAAGGTCACGGCGGAGGAGCTGCCGGACTACGTGGAGCGCGTCCTCAAGCGCTTCGAGGCCGAGCGCGAGGACGGCGAGCGCTTCGCCACCTGGGCGGCCCGCGCCTCCGAGGAGGCCCTGTCATGACCGAGCGTGCCGCGCCCTTCTACTGCCCCTACTGCGGTGACGAGGACCTGCGTCCGCACGAGCAGGGTCACGGCGCCTGGGAATGCGCGGCGTGCAACCGCGCATTCCAGTTGAAGTTCCTCGGCCTGCTGGCCCGGGGACTTCAGCCCAACTCCACGGGAGGGGAACCGATATGACCGCGGTTCGGGAAGAGCGTACGACCGACGAACTCAAGACCCTGGCCGAGCGGGCGGGCCGCGAACTGGAGGACGCCTCCGCCCTGGAGATCCTCCAGTGGGCGGCCGACACCTTCGGCAGCCGCTTCTGCGTGACCTCCTCGATGGAGGACGCGGTCGTCGCCCACCTCGCCTCCCGCGCCCTGCCGGGAGTGGACGTCGTGTTCCTCGACACCGGCTACCACTTCCCGGAGACCATCGGCACCCGGGACGCGGTGGAGGCCGTGATGGACGTGAACGTCATCACGCTCACCCCGCGCCAGACCGTCGCCGAGCAGGACGCCGAGTACGGCCCCAGGCTGCACGACCGCAACCCCGACCTGTGCTGCGCGCTGCGCAAGATCAAGCCGCTGGACGAGGGCCTGGCCGGCTACCAGGCCTGGGCGACCGGACTGCGCCGCGACGAGTCCGAGACCCGGGCGAACACCCCCGTGGTCGGCTGGGACGAGAAGCGGCGGAAGGTGAAGATCTCCCCCATCGCCAAGTGGTCACAGGAAGATGTGCAAACGTACGTCGACGAGCACGGCGTCCTCACCAACCCGCTGCTCATGGACGGCTATGCCTCCGTGGGCTGCGCGCCGTGCACCCGCCGCGTGCTGGAGGGCGAGGACGCCCGCTCCGGACGCTGGGCGGGCCTCACCAAGACCGAATGCGGACTGCACGGCTGACATGACGACGACCACCGGACCATCGACTTTCAGGGAGAACCACGTGACGACCGGAGGCACCGTCTGGCTCACGGGCCTGCCCAGCGCCGGGAAGACCACCATCGCCCACGAGCTGGCCGGCCGCCTGCGCGAGGAGGGCAGGCGCGTCGAGCTCCTCGACGGCGACGAGATCCGCGAGTTCCTCTCCGCGGGCCTCGGCTTCGGCCGCGCGGACCGGCACACCAACGTGCAGCGCATCGGCTTCGTCGCCGAGCTCCTCGCCCGCAACGGCGTCACGGCGCTGGTCCCGGTGATCGCCCCGTACGCGGAGAGCCGGGACGCGGTCCGCGAGCGCCACGCGGCGAACGGCACGCCGTATGTGGAGGTGCACGTGGCCACCCCGGTCGAGGTGTGCTCGGTGCGTGACGTCAAGGGCCTGTACGCCAAGCAGGCCGCGGGTGAGCTGACCGGGCTGACCGGCGTCGACGACCCGTACGAGGAGCCCCTGAAGCCCGACCTGCGCATCGAGTCGCAGCACCAGACCGTTCAGGAGTCCGCCGCGGCGGTCCACGCCCTGCTCACCGAAAGGGGACTGGCATGACGACGTCCGTGGCGGCCGTGACGGAGGGCACCGACAGCCCCTACGCCCTCTCCCACCTCGATGCTCTCGAGTCGGAGGCGGTGCACATCTTCCGTGAGGTGGCGGGTGAGTTCGAGCGGCCGGTGCTCCTGTTCTCCGGCGGCAAGGACTCGATCCTCATGCTGCACCTCGCGCTGAAGGCGTTCGCGCCCGCGGCGGTGCCGTTCTCGCTGCTGCACGTGGACACCGGGCACAACTTCCCCGAGGTCCTCGACTACCGCGACCGCACCGTCGAGCGGCACGGGCTGCGGCTGCACGTCGCCTCCGTGCAGGACTACATCGACCGCGGCGTCCTGCGCGAGCGCCCCGACGGGACCCGCAACCCGCTGCAGACCCTGCCGCTGACCGAGAAGATCCAGGCCGAGAAGTTCGACGCCGTCTTCGGCGGCGGACGCCGCGACGAGGAGAAGGCCCGCGCCAAGGAACGGGTGTTCTCGCTGCGCGACGAGTTCTCCCAGTGGGACCCGCGCCGCCAGCGCCCCGAACTGTGGAACCTCTACAACGGCCGCCACGCCCCCGGCGAGCACGTCCGCGTCTTCCCCCTGTCCAACTGGACCGAGCTGGACGTGTGGCAGTACATCGCCCGCGAGAACATCGAACTGCCCGCCATCTACTACGCCCACGAGCGCGAGGTGTTCGCCCGCTCCGGGATGTGGCTGACCGCCGGCGACTGGGGCGGCCCCAAACCCGGCGAAGCCGTGGAGAAGCGGCTGGTGCGCTACCGCACCGTCGGGGACATGTCCTGCACCGGCGCCGTCGACTCCGGCGCCGACAGCATCGAGAAGGTCATCGCCGAGATCGCCGTCACCCGGCTCACCGAACGCGGCGCCACCCGCGCCGACGACAAGATGTCCGAGGCCGCGATGGAAGACCGCAAGCGCGAGGGGTACTTCTAGACATGACCCGCACCACCGAACCCACCGGGGCCCTGTCCATCTGGCAGCTGTCCGAGACCACGCTGCTGCGGTTCGCCACCGCCGGCTCCGTCGACGACGGCAAGTCCACCCTCGTCGGACGCCTCCTGCACGACTCCAAGTCCGTCCTCACCGACCAGCTCGAAGCCGTCGAGCGGGCCTCCGCGAGCCGCGGCCAGGACGCCCCCGACCTCGCCCTGCTCACCGACGGCCTGCGCGCCGAGCGCGAACAGGGCATCACCATCGACGTGGCCTACCGCTACTTCGCCACCCCCAGGCGCCGGTTCATCCTCGCCGACACCCCCGGCCACGTGCAGTACACGCGGAACATGGTCACCGGCGCCTCCACCGCCGAACTGACCGTCATCCTGGTCGACGCCCGCAACGGGGTCGTCGAGCAGACCCGCCGGCACGCGGCGATCGCCGCTCTGCTGCGGGTGCCGCACGTCGTCCTCGCCGTGAACAAGATGGACCTGGCCGGCTACCGCGAGCCCGTGTTCGCCGCGATCGCCGAGGAGTTCACCGCCTACGCCACCGAGCTGGGCATCCCCGAGGTCACCGCGATCCCCATCTCCGCACTCGCCGGGGACAACGTGGTCGAACCCTCCGCGGTCATGGACTGGTACGGCGGACCCACCGTCCTCGAGCACCTGGAGACCGTGCCGGTCAGCCACGACCTCGCCCACTGCCACGCCCGGCTGCCCGTCCAGTACGTCATCCGCCCGCAGAGCGCCGAACACCCCGACTACCGCGGCTACGCCGGCCAGATCGCCGCGGGCACCTTCCGCGTCGGCGACGAGATCACCGTCCTGCCCTCCGGGCGGACCTCGAAGGTGTCCGGGATCGACCTGCTGGGCGTGCCGGTCGAAGAGGCCTGGACACCGCAGTCGGTGACCCTGCTGCTCGAAGACGACATCGACGTCTCCCGCGGCGACCTGATCGTGCCGCGCAAGGACGCCCCCGCCACGTCCCAGGACGTCGAGGCCACCGTCTGCCACGTCGCCGACGCGCCGCTCACCGTCGGCCACCGGGTCCTGCTCAAGCACGGCACCCGCACCGTCAAAGCGATCGTGAAGGACATCCCGGCCCGGCTCACACTCGACGACCTGTCCCTGCACCCGCACCCCGGACAACTCGTCGCCAACGACATCGGCCGGGTCACCATCCGCACCGCCGAACCCCTGCCCGCCGACTCCTACGCCGACTCCCGCCGCACCGGCTCCTTCATCCTCATCGACCCCAGCGACGGCACCACTCTCACCGCCGGCATGGCCGGTGAGTCCTTCGCCACGCCGGAGCCGGTCAAGGACGAGGCGGACGAAGACGGGTGGGACTTCTGAGCATGAACTACCCTGATTTCTACTCCGCGTTCGCCAAGGAGGGCGGCCGCGTCGGCAGCGGTGCCCTCGGCAGCGGGCAGGGCGGAGTGGCGCGATGTGCGCGCTGACGTACGCGCACTGCTCGCGCGCCCACACCCCCCACCCGCACAGCCGAAGACAAGCCGACCTCCCGGCCACGACCTGACACCTCGGACGACCGACAGGCGTGAGAGCCGGGCCAACGAGAGGAACACCTCCCGTGCCTGCCACCACCGCTCCGCGCCGCACCCTGGCGGTCCTGGCCGCCCTGCCGCTGCTGGCCCTCGCCGCCTGCGGGTACGGGTCCCAGGCCGAGAAGGACGACGGGGCCAAGGTCGCCGCCGGTGCCGAGAAGACCGACGGTCTGGACTCCGTCCGGATCGGCTACTTCGGCAACGTCACCCACGCCACACCGCTGGTCGGCAACCAGAAGGGCTTCTTCCAGAAGGCCCTGGGTGCCACCGAGGCCAAGTACGCCACCTTCAACGCGGGCCCCTCCGAGATCGAGGCGCTGAACTCCGGCTCCATCGACATCGGCTGGATCGGCCCCTCCCCCGCCGTCAACGGCTACACCAAGTCCGGCGGCAAGAACCTGCGGATCATCGGCGGCTCCGCGTCCGGCGGCGTGAAACTGGTGGTGAACCCGGACAAGATCAAGTCGCTGAAGGACGTCAAGGGCAAGCGCATCGCCACCCCGCAGCTCGGCAACACCCAGGACGTCGCGTTCCTCCACTGGATCGCCGAGCAGGGCTGGAAGACCGACGCGCAGAGCGGCAAGGGCGACGTGACCGTCGTGCGCAGCGACAACAAGGTCACCCCGGACGCCTACAAGTCCGGTTCCCTGGACGGCGCCTGGGTGCCCGAGCCGACCGCGTCGAAGCTGGTCGCCGAGGGCGGCAAGGTGCTGCTGGACGAGTCGACGCTGTGGCCGGACAAGAAGTTCGTGATCACGAACATCATCGTGTCGCAGAAGTTCCTCAAGGAGCACCCGAAGGCCGTCGAGGCGGTGCTGAAGGCGTCGGTCGACACCAACGAGTGGATCAAGGCCAACCCGGACGAGGCCAAGGCCGCCGCCAACAAGCAGCTGGAGAAGGACACCGGCAAGGCCCTGCCCGCCGACGTCCTCGACCCGGCGTGGAAGTCGATCCAGCTCACCGACGACCCGCTGGCCGCCACCCTCGACGCCCAGGCCGAGCACGCCGTCAAGGCCGGCCTGCTCGACCAGCCCGACCTCAAGGGCATCTACGACCTCACGCTGCTCAACAAGGTTCTCAAGGCCAAGGGCGAGCCCACCGTCGACGACGCCGGACTCGGCGCCCGGTAAAGCCCGGATCCGACCGTTCCGACCATTCCCCCAGGAGGTGACGACCATGGCCACGACCACGACCCTCGCCAAGGCCGCCGACGGCACCGATGCGTCCACCGCGTACGCCGCCCGTATCGAGCACGTCTCGAAGTCGTTCGCGGGCCCCGCCGGGCAGCAGCTCGTGCTGGACGACATCACTCTCGATGTCGCGCCCGGCGAGTTCGTCACCCTCCTGGGGGCCTCCGGCTGCGGCAAGTCCACCCTGCTCAACCTGGTGGCGGGCCTCGACAGGCCCAGCACCGGCGAGATCACCACCGACGGACGCCCCGCCCTGATGTTCCAGGAGCACGCTCTCTTCCCGTGGCTCACCGCGGGCAAGAACATCGAACTCGCCCTGAAACTGCGCGGCGTGCCCAAGGCCGAGCGCCGTGAGAAGGCGGAGGGGCTGCTCGAACTCGTCAGGCTCAAGGGCGCGCACGGCAAACGGGTGCACGAGCTGTCCGGCGGCATGCGCCAGCGCGTCGCGCTCGCCCGGGCGCTGGCCCAGGAGAGCAAGCTGCTGCTGATGGACGAGCCGTTCGCGGCGCTGGACGCCATCACCCGCGACGTCCTGCACGACGAACTGACCCGCATCTGGCGCGAGACCCAGCTGTCCGTCCTCTTCGTCACCCACAACGTGCGCGAGGCCGTCCGCCTCGCCGAACGCGTGGTACTGCTGTCCTCCCGCCCCGGGCGCATCGCCCGCCAGTGGACGGTCGGCATGCCGCAGCCGCGCCGCATCGAGGACACCGCCGTGGCGGAACTCTCCGTCGAGATCACCGAAGAACTGCGTGGGGAGATCCGCCGCCATGGCCAGCACTGAGACCACCACGCCCGCCAAGGACGCGGGAGATCTGGCCGGTCTGGAGGCGGGCCTCGACGCGCTGGAGACCCGGCACAAGGCCCGTACGCCCTTCAGGCAGACCTTCGTGGAGAAGATCCTGCCGCCCGCCGTCGCCGTCCTGCTGGTGCTCGCGGTGTGGCAGGGCCTGGTCTCCTTCAAGATCGTCGACGACCCGACCAAGCTGCCGGCCCCGGCGGACGTGTGGCGGGTGGCGCAGGACGCCTGGCTCCAGGGCGAGTTGCTGGGCTACATCTGGACCAGCGTCTCGCGCGGACTCTCCGGCTTCCTCCTCGCCCTCGTGATCGGCACCCCCCTCGGGCTGCTGGTCGCCCGGGTCAAGGTCGTCCGCGCCGCCATCGGGCCCATCCTGTCCGGCCTCCAGTCCCTGCCCTCGGTCGCCTGGGTGCCCCCCGCCGTCATCTGGCTGGGCCTGAACAACTCGATGATGTACGCCGTCATCCTCCTCGGCGCCGTCCCCTCCATCGCCAACGGCCTCGTCTCCGGCGTCGACCAGGTCTCCCCCCTCTTCCTGCGTGCCGGCCGCACCCTGGGCGCCACCGGACTGAAGGGCACCTGGCACATCGTCCTGCCCGCCGCCCTGCCCGGCTACGTCGCCGGCCTCAAACAGGGCTGGGCGTTCTCCTGGCGCTCACTGATGGCCGCCGAGATCATCGCCTCCTTCCCCGACCTCGGCGTGGGCCTGGGCCAGCTGCTGGAGAACGGCCGCAACGCCAGCGACATGGCCATGGTCTTCGAAGCCATCCTCCTCATCCTCATCGTCGGCATCGCCATCGACCTGCTCATCTTCAGCCCGCTGGAGCGGTGGGTACTGCGCAGCCGCGGCCTGCTGGTGAAGAGCTGAGGTACGACATGTCCGCGCCGGTCCTTCTGGTCATCGCCCACGGCAGCCGCGACCCGCGGCACGCCGCGACCGTGCACGCCCTGGTCCGCCTGGTCAGGGCGCTGCGCCCCGACGTCCGGGTGGAGACGGGCTTCCTGGACTTCAACGTGCCCTCCGTGCCGGGCGTGCTGGAGTCCCTGGCGACGGAGGGGGTGCGGGACGTGGTGGCGCTGCCGCTGCTGCTGACCCGCGCCTTCCACGCCAAGGCGGACATCCCGGCGGTCCTGGCGGACGCCCCGCCGCGGCTCAGGATCCGCCAGGCGGAGGTGCTCGGCCCCTCGCCGCTGCTGCTTTCGGCGCTGGAGCGGCGGCTGTACGAGGCGGGCCTCACGCCCGCCGACAAGTCCTCGACCGGGGTCGTCCTGGCCTCGGCGGGGTCCTCCGACCCGGAGGCGATCGCAGTGATCGCAGAAATCGCGCGGGAGTGGCGGCGTTCCGGTTGGTGCGCCGTGCGGCCTGCGTTCGCCTCCGCATCCCTTCCCCGCACCGAGGACGCCGTACGGGAGCTGCGCGCCCTGGGCTGCGCACGCGTCGCGGTCGCCCCGTACGTCCTCGCGCCCGGCCGCCTGCCGGACCGGATCGCGCGGGGCGCGGCCGGGGCGGACGTACTGGCGGACGTGCTCGGCCCCTCCCCGGAGGTGGCGCGGGTCCTGCTGGAGCGGTACGACGCGGCGCGGACACCGGTACTGACGGCGGTCGGGGCCTGACGACAGGGCCTAGGGGCCGGTCATCTCCACGAGTCTGACGACGGTGTTCCAGTTGCGGGTGGTCGCGACCACGCCCTTGTTCACGCGGGGACGCGCGAGGGCCTCGGCGAGCTTGGAGCGGCCGAGACCGTCGGGGGCGTAGAGGTACAGGGCGCGGTCGCCGAGACGGAACTCCTCCGGGAGGAAGGCCGGCGCGTCGACCGGCGCGAAGCGCTCCGCGTCAACGGGGGCGGAGAAGTAGGTGACGTGGACCTGCTTGGCCTCCAGTTCGGCGGCCGGGAAGGGACACGCCTCGGCGACGGCCTTCAGATAGGCGTGGTCGCGCACGATCACGTCCACCGCGAAGCCGAAGCGCTTCTCGATCGCCCCCGCCAGCTCGGCGGCCAGGGACTCCTCGTCCCCGTGCGCGGCGGCGAAGACGGCCTGCCCGCTCTGCAGATACGTGCGTACGGCGTCGTGGCCGAGGTCCGTCACAAGCGCGCGCAGGTCGGCCATCGGGAGCTTCCTCGCACCGCCGACATTGACCCCGCGCAGCAGCGCCGCGTACATCGTCGTCATGGGCACAGCCTAGAACGGCCGTCGTGCCCCGTGGGGGCGGGCACGACGGCCGGGTCCGCACGGCGGGCGGACGTGCGCGCCACTCTCTCCGATGCGGTGTGCGTGGTTCAACCACTACACGCACCTGTGACTTAAACAACAAACCTGCGGAACTCCCGGCCGACCGGATGAGGGCAGGACGGGCCCGTGACCCTCGATCGGCCGTCGAGGGCGTTGACCAGCAACCCCGCCGGGGTGCACCGCCTTGGCGGCGGGAACGGCGCACCCCGGCGGGGCGAAGGTCACCCGGCGTGTTCCTGCAGGTTCGCTGCGGAAACGGGCGCGGGCATGCGCCAGGCCACGACCGCACCGGTCACGAGCCCCACTGTGGCCAGCAGGGCGGCGACCAGGAACGGGTCGAGGGCGTGCAGGCTGGGGGCGAACCCGATCCCGACGCAGACCGCCACCCCGGTCGCACCGCCCAGCTGGTCAGCCGCGCGCTGGACGCCCGAGGCGATGCCGGCGTCGTCCTCGGTGACGCCGCTGACCGCGACGTACTGCAGCCCCACGATGCCGAACCCCATCCCGGCCGCGATCAGGAGCATGGCCGGGATCACCGCAACCACGCCTGCCCCCAGGGTCGAGACGAGCGCGATCACGACCATCGCGGCCGCGGTGAACCCGATGCCGGCGAGCACACACGCGCGTGCTCCCCAGCGGCCCAGCAGACGAGGCACGAGCATGGAGGACCCGACGAGCGAGACCGCCAGAGGCAGCATCGCCAGGCCCGCACCCAGCGGGCCGATGCCCAACCGGTCCTGCAGATAGAAGGTGAACAGCAGGAACGAGGTCGACAACCCCGCGCTCAGCAGCATCGTGGTCAGGTTGGCCGCCACACGCGCGCGGTTGGCGAAGAAGTCCAACGGCACCAGCGGGTTGCGCGAGCGCGCCTCGACACGTACGAACCCGGCCCCGGCGGCCACCGCCCCGACCAGCGCCCCCGGGACCAGCCATGCGGGCGTTCCTGGTTCGCCGGCCTCGACCACGCCGAAAGTGAACAGCAGCGGGCAGGCGGTCAGCAGCAGCGCGCCGGGAAGGTCGAGTGGCGGGGCGTCCTCGGCCACGATCCGGTCGCCCTCGACCAGGAAGACGGCTGCCAGCAGCACCACCAGGATGAACGGGACCGAGACCAGGAAGGTCCACCGCCACCCCAGGTGGGCGGTGATGATTCCGGACAGGACGAATCCGAGCACGAGGCCGCAGCTGGCTACCGCAGCCCACACGCTCAAGGCCCGCGACCGACGCGGGCCTTCGGGGAACATCAGGACGATGGTGGCCATCGCGGCAGGCAGCGCGATGGCCTCACCGGCCCCCTGCAGCAGGCGCGCGACCACCAGCAGCCCAAAGGTGGGCGCCAGGCCGGCCAGCAGGGACGCGGCGCCGAACAGGCCGGTACCGAGCAGCAGCACGCGCCGCCGCCCGAGCAGGTCGCCCAGCCGGCCGCCGAGCATCAGCACTCCGCCGCCGGTGACCGTGTACCCGACCACGACCCAGGTCAGGGCGTGCCCGTCGATGCCGAAGCCGGCGCCGATCGAGGGCAGGGCGATGTTGACCACGGTCACGTCGACCGCGATGAAGAACTGCAGCATGGACATCGCGCTCAGCACCAGCCATGCGCGTGCAGGGGACGGGCTGTGCCCGCGTGAAGAAAGGATGTCTGGGAACATCTGGTGCTCCGTTGCTCAGGGAGAACTCCGAGCAGCACGAGCGTGCCGCTCCGGTCTGATCACGAAGCGGCTGGACGTCCAGGAGGAATGTGTGAGTCGAACGTCCCGCCGCTAGCGGGGCGTCCTGGTCACCGCGGCGCAAGCGGCCGCGCACGAAGCAGCAGACATGCCATGAACGCTACCAGGGAGGGCGCACGTCAAAAGCTCCCCCCACGAGATGGGTCCGAAGGACGAGAGCCGGGCCACGCGCACCCCGAGCCCGTACCCCGGCGACCCGGTAGATGTAAGGGACCCGGATCCTCCTCAGCGGTGAGACCCGGCGGTACGGAGGGATGACCCGTCGCCGGGGTGCGTCACCAAGGAGCACGACGCGGTGTTCTTACGCGGGCCATACCTTCGAAGCGCAAGGTGACAGCAGGGGGTTGTCGCCGCTCGATGGGGGGCAGGCCGGTCATGCGGAACCGAGACACACGGGTGCGGGGCATAGCCGCACGGGCCGGCGGCTGGAGCGCCAGACACCGATGGGCCGCCGTCGGCATCTGGATGCTGTTCGTCGTCCTCGCGATGGGGCTCGGGTCTGCGGCCGGGCGGGTCGACGTCAAGGACAGCGACCAGATGGGCGGCGAGACGCACACCGCCGCGCAGATCGTCGAGGACGCCGGGATCGAGGAGCCGGCCGGTGAGTCCGTCCTCGTCCAGACGAAGGACGGCGGCCTCAAGGCGACGGACGCCGACTTCCGGGCCGCGGTCACCGCGGTCGTCACGGCGGTGGAGGGGACCGGACAGGTCACGGGGGTGACCTCCCCGTACGAGGCCGGGACGATCTCGAAGGACGGCCGCAGCGCGCTGGTGCGGTTCGACATGCGCGGCGAGGCGGACACCGCCGGCGAGCGGGTCGAGCCGGTGCTGAACGCCGTCGCGAACGTCCAGAAGGAGCACCAGTCGCTGCGGATCGAGGAGATCGGCGGCGCCAGCATGATGAAGACGTTCGACGACGCGTTCGGCGACGACTTCAAGAAGGCCGAGTACTCGGCGGTACCGGTGGCGCTCGGCATCCTTCTCGTCGCGTTCGGGGCGCTGGTGGCGGCGCTGGTGCCGGTGGCGCTGGCGATCACCGCGATCATCGCGACGATGGGTCTGATGGCCCTGGTGAGCCACTTCCAGCCGATGAGCGAGACCGCCAACTCCGTGATGCTGCTGGTCGGTCTTGCCGTCGGCGTCGACTACTGCCTGTTCTACCTGCGGCGTGAGCGCGAGGAGCGCGCCGCGGGCCGGGACGCGCAGACCGCGCTCAGGATCGCCGCCGCCACCAGTGGCCGGGCGATCGTCGTCTCCGGTGTCACGGTGTGCGTGGCCATGGCGGGCATGCTGTTCACGGGCATCGCCGAGTTCGAGGCGATGGGCCTGGCCTCGCTGATGGTGGTCGCGGTCGCCATGGTCGGCTCGGTGACGGTGCTGCCCGCGCTGCTGTCGCTGCTGGGCGACCGGGTCGAGAAGGGCCGCCTGCCGTTCCTGCGCCGGCGCCGCAAGGGCGGCACCTCCGAGGGCAGCCGGTTCTGGACGGCGGTCCTGAACCGCGTCCTGGCCAAGCCGCTGCTCGCCGCCGTGGTGGCGACGGGTGCGCTGCTGGCCGTGGCCGCGCCGGCGATCGGCATGAAGACGGAGAACCTCACGCTGGACCAGGAGTTCGGCGACTCGCTGCCGATCGTGCAGACGTACAACCGGGTCAACGAGGCGTTCCCCGGCGGGTCGGACCCGGCTGAGGTGGTCGTGAAGGCCGACGACATCAACGCGCCGGAGGTGCGGGCCGCGCTCGCCGACTTCCGTGAACGAGCGGTGAGTTCGGGTGCCTCGCGCGGACCGGTCGACGTCACGATGCACGACGAGCAGAACGTCGCCCTGGTCTACGTCCCGCTGGTCGGCGGCTCCGACCAGGACAAGGCGGGCGAGAGCCTCGACAAGCTGCGGGACGAGGTGCGGCCGGCCACGCTGGGCAGGGTCGACGGTGTCGAGGCGCCGATCACCGGTCAGGTCGCCGGGTCGAAGGACTTCAACGACCAGCTGGTCGGCTCGGTCCTGCCGGTCTTCGTCTTCGTGGTGGTCTTCGCCTTCCTGCTGATGCTGCTGTCCTTCCGTTCGCTGACGGTCGCGCTCACCTCGATCGTGCTGAACCTGCTGTCGGTGGGCGCCGCGTACGGCATCCTGGTCGCCGTCTTCCAGCACGGCTGGGGCGCGTCGCTGGTGGGCGCGGAGGGTGTGGGCGCCATCATCACGTGGCTGCCGCTGTTCCTCTTCGTGATCCTTTTCGGTCTGTCGATGGACTACCACGTGTTCGTGGTCTCGCGGATCCGCGAGGCGCGGCTGCGCGGGCGGAACACGGCGGACGCGATCCGGCACGGGGTGGTCACCACGGCGGGGGTCGTCACCAGTGCGGCCGTCATCATGGTCGCGGTGTTCGCCATCTTCGGGACGCTGTCCATGCAGTCCATGAAGCAGATGGGCGTGGGCCTGGCGGCGGCGGTGCTGATCGACGCGACGATCATCCGGGGTGTCCTGCTGCCGGCCGTGATGTCCCTGCTCGGTGAGCGCAACTGGTACCTGCCGAAGTGGCTGCACCGGCTCCCGGACCTCACCCACGACGAGGCGCCCGAGGCGATCGCGACGACGGTCCGCGACGACGAGGGCGAGCGCGGGGAGCGGGGTGAACGGGTGGGGGTGTGAGCGGCCCTCCACCACCACTGCCGCGGGCCCGCCGGTTCCTCCGGGACCGGCGGGCCCGCGGCGTGCTGTGCCGGGTGCGGTCATGCCCTGGCGGCGGCCACTCGCTCCTCGATCAGGTCGGCGGCCCGCCGGGTGCCGCCCTCGTGGGCCATCCCGCCCTGGATCTCCTTGAGGCGCCGGGCCACCTCCGGGTCGTCTACCAGGGCGAGGGCGGCGGTGCGCAGCGCTTCGGCGGTGGCCTCCTCGGTGTCGAGCTGCCGGGCGACACCGAGCCCCTGGAGCATGCCGGCGTTGCCGAACTGGTCCGCGGCCTGCGGTACGGCGATCATCGGCGTGGCGGTCGCCAGGCCCTCCTGACTGCCACCGGCGCCCGCATGGGTGACGAACAGGTCGGCCTGCTGGAGGACCGCCAACTGCGGTACCCAGGAGCGCACTTCCACGTTGTCCGGCACCTCGCCCAGCTCGGCCGGGTCGACGTGCCGGCCGATCTGGAGCACCGTGTGCCAGCCCGGCAGCTCACCGAAGGCCTTGACGCACTCCCGATAGAAACCGGGCTGCTTGGTGAACGCGGACCCGAGGGAGACCAGCACGACCTTCTCCGCGGTCTCGGGGCGCGTCCAGTCGCCCTCGGCGGCCCGGTCGCCCTGGCAGGCGCCGACGAAGGTGTACGTCTTCTCGTCGACCCGCTCGGCGTTGGGCTGGAGCGCCTTGGGGATCAGCACCAGGGAGCGCTCGGGGCGGCCGACGAAGGGATCGGGGTGCATGGTGATCCCGTTCTCCTCCAGCCAGGCGTGGAACCGGGCGTAGTACGCCCGGCCGCGCTCGGTCTTCAGCGGCTCCTCCCACATCGGCTCGCCGACCTCCTGCTCGTACCCCTCCCAGGCGACCATGCAGGGCGAGAGGGAGACCACGGGCACGTCCCAGCGGTGGCCGAGGACGCGGGCGGTGTAGGAGGCGATGTCGTGCAGGACGAGGTCCGGTTCGTCGCCCTCGTACGCCGCGGCGATCTGCGGGAGCGACTGGATGGCGTCGTCCAGGAACGGCTCCACGTTGTCCAGCAGGGTGCTCCCCCATGCCTCCGGGTCGGCGTCGGGACCGGGCAGCGTGCTGTTCCAGAGCTTGGGTTCGGCCCCCGCCTCGGCGACCTTGTCCGCGAGGAGCGGGGGGATCGCGTACGTCACCCGGTGTCCTCGTGCGACGAGTTCGCGGATCACCTCCAGGCTGGGGTTCACGTGGCCGTGGGCGGCGATGGAGAACATGGCGATGTGCGCGGGACTGGTCATGCGCCGACCGTACGCGAGACGAGACGTCTCGTGCAAGCTCTGACGCGCATCTTTCCGGATCACGCCACCAGCTCCTCGTGCAGCCGCAGCCACGCCGCGGGCGGGACCTCGCCGACGAGCACGCGCGGGTCGAGCCGTGCGGCCCGGAACGCGGCGTCCACACGCCGGGCCGGGCGGGCCCGCCGCAGGGACGCGTGCAACGAGCCGCCGACCCCCGAGAAGCCCAGCTCGACCAGGTCGTCCCAGCTCCGGCGGGCGGCACCGGTGAGCAGCGGGGCGGGGCGGCGTTCGAGGCGGAGGATCCCGGCGTCGACGCGCGGCACCGGCCGGAAGCGGTACCGGCCCACCCTGCCCAGCAGGCGCCACTCGTGGCACGGCCAGGTCCGGACCGTCAGCAGGGTCCAGCGGCCGTAGTCACCGGTGCGTCTGCGGGCGTACTCCAGCTGCGTGATCAAGGTGGCGTGGACGAGCGCGGGGGCGGTGAGGCACCAGTCCACGATGTCCGCGGTGCGCGAGAAGGGCACGTTCCCGGCGACGGCGAACGGGGTGCCCGGCGGCCGCGCCGCGAGGAAGTCACCGGCGACGACGCGGACGTGGGGGGTGTGCGCGAAACGGGCGCGGAGCGCCGGCAGGAGCCGGGGATCGATCTCGTAGGCGCGCAGTTCCCGGCTGCGGCGGGCCAGCGGCTCGGTGAGGGCGCCCCGGCCGGCGCCCACTTCGAGCAGGAGCGGAGGGTGCCGGCTGTCGGGCGCGGCGAGCCGGGCGACGCGCTCGGCGGTGGCGCGGTCGGCGAGGAAGTTCTGCGAGAGCGTGCGGGCACGCTGGGTGGGGCGGGCCATGGCCTGCGGTCCTTTGTCTTCCGTGGAGGGGGGAGGGCAGCCGAAGGCCCTGACCGGAAGACGAAGGCGAAAGGAGATCGCGGAGGCTCAGCCCCGCCGCGGGTGGGAGACGTGCGTCAGCGCGTGACGTGCCTCAGCGGCGGGGGGACCCCGGGCCGGTCAGGGCTCCGGGGCCACGACGCATCCTGATGGAGTACGTGCAGCCCCGGCCGAGACCGGAGTTGAAGATCGCGTTGAAAGCTGCCACGGAGCTGACGCTAGGCGCCCGCGCGCCGGGCGGGCAACGGGTTTCGGCGCGGGCCCCGGTCGCTGGCCCGGACGCGGGCCGCCCACCGCCCGCCGTCAGCGCTGGTAGCGGGCGAGTACGAGGTTGCCGTCCTCCTCCAGCCGCTCGCGCAGCTCGTCCATGCCGATCGCCCCGCTGTAGTACTCCTGGAGCGCGGGGGTGGCCACCTTGTCCTTCCACTCGGGGTACCCCCGGACGGACTGCGCGGGTGCCGAGCGCAGGTGGCGGGCGAGCGCGGTGCCGGTGGCCCAGCCCCGCTCGGCCGTGTGCAGGGCGGGGTCCTTCAGCGCTCGCGTTCCGGTGGGCAGCATCCAGTCGCCGAGGGCCAGGCGCACCATGTTGTCCGGCTGGAGGAGGAAGTCGAGGAAGGCGGCGGCCTCCTTCTTGTGCGGGGTGTCCTCGGCGATCGACAGGGTCTGCGGGCTGACGCCCTGGGCGAGCCCGTCGGTGCCCGCGGGGGCGGGCAGCACCTGCCAGTCGAAGCCCTCCGGGGCCTGCTGCTCGATCTGCTGGCGGTAGGAGAAGCCCAGGGGCACCATCGCGTACTTGCCCGCGAAGAAGCCGGGCAGGGTGTCGGAGCCGCCGCTGCCCAGCGTGTCGGACGAGGCGCTGCGGTCCGTCTCGACCTGGTCGCGGATGGTGCGGGGCACCACCTGGTCGCCCTCCTCGAAGCGGACGGTGACCTTTCCGTCCGCGTCCCGGTGGAACATCCGGCCGCCGTTGGAGAGGGAGAGGTTGAGCGTCGCGGAGACGGGCTCCTTGAGCGGCCAGGCCACCCCGTATCGGCCGTCGCCGCCGAGCCGCTTCGTCAACTGCCGGAACTCCGCCCAGGTCCAGGGGTGTTCGGGGGTGGGGATCCGGACGTCCGCCTTTCGCAGCAGGTCGGCGTTGGCGATCAGCACCCGGGGTTCCTGGAGGAACGGCACGCCGTAAACCCCGTCGTCGAAGGTGACCGTCTCCCAACTGCGCGCGGGGATGTCCGACTTCAGCCGGTCGGGCAGCAGCTCGGTCAGGTCGGCGAGGTAGCCGCCGTACGCGAAGTCGGCGAGGTCGTCGGAGGCGTCGTGGATGATGTCGGGCGCCTCGCCGCCCTCGAAGGACGTGAGGAGCTGGTCGTGGACGCTGTCCCAGCTGCCCTGGACGTACTCGACGCGTACGTCCGGGTGGGCGGCGTTCCACTCCCGGACCAGCTCCTTGTTGGCCTCGACCGACTCCTCCTGCCAGGCCAGCGACTGGAAGCGCAGGGTGATCCGGCCGTCGTCCGCGTCGCCGCCGCCCGAGGTGCAGCCGGCGAGCAGCAGGGCGAGGGCGACGAGCAGGGTCGCGGTGCGGGTGCGCATCAGCTCTTCACCGCCCCGGCGAGCATGCCGCCCGTGATCCGCCGCTGGATCAGCGCGAAGATCACCAGTGAGGGCAGCGTCGCGAGGAAGGCCGCCGCGGCCAGCGGGCCGAGGTCGGCGACGCCCTCGGCGCCGATGAAGTGGGTGAGGATCACCGGCAGGGTCTGTTTCTCCGGTGTCTTCAGCAACACCAGCGCGAAGAAGAACTCGTTCCACGCGGTGATGAACGCGAACATGGCCGTCGCCACGATCCCCGGCGCGAGCAGCGGCGCGGTCACCGAGACCAGCGTCCGCAGCCGCCCGGCGCCGTCGACCGCCGCCGCCTCCTCCAGCTCGGCCGGTACGGCGCGGACGTACCCGGCCAGCATCCACAGCGCGAACGGCAGCGACCACACGACGTACACCATCACCAGCCCGGGAACGGAGTTGATCAGTCCGAGGTTCTTCAGGACCAGGAAGAGCGGGATGATCAGCAGGACGAAGGGGAAGGCCTGGCTGACCACGACCCACCCGGTGGCCGCCCTGGCGAGCCGGCCGCGGCGGCGGGCCATGACGTAGGCCATCGGGGTGGCGATCACCACGGCGATCACCGCGGCGCCGAGCGCGGCGAGCAGGGAGTTGAGCGCGGCGTGCAGCAGGGGCTGTTCGTCGAAGGCCTGCCGGAAGTTGTCGAGGGTGGGGTTCTCCGGGATCCAGGTGGGGTGCAGACTGCCCAGCTCGCGTGGCGGTTTGAACGCGGTGGAGATCAGCCAGAGGAACGGGAAGGCCAGGAAGACGAGATACGCGAACAGCGCGGCGTACTGGCCGACGCGGGCCGTGGTCGAGGTCCTCACGCCTCGTCACCTCCCTTGAGTCCGCCCTTCAGCCGGCCGGCGAGGAAGACGGCCAGCAGGACCGAGATCGCCGCCACCATGACGCAGCCCATCGCCGCCGCGTAGCCGAACTGCCCGTAGCGGAAGGCTTCCTCGTAGGCGAAGAGCATGGGCAGCCGGGTGCGGCCTCCGGGGCCGCCGTTGGTCAGCACGTAGACCAGGGCGAAGGAGTTGAAGTTCCAGATGAGGTTGAGCGCGGTGATGGCGAGCGCGATGGGTCTGAGGGCGGGCCAGGTGACCGTGCGGAAGCGGCGCCAGGCCCCGGCGCCGTCGACCGCGGCGGCCTCGTGCAGCTCGCGCGGGGTGTTCTGGAGCCCGGCGAGCAGGGCCACCGTGGTCTGCGGCATGCCGGCCCAGACGCCGACGACGATGACGGCGGGCAGGGCGGTGCCGAGGCCGCTGAGCCAGTCGTGTCCGTTGCCGAGGCCGAGGTCGCGCAGCGTCTCGTTGAGGATGCCCGCGTCCGTGTTGTAGACGAGCCGCCACATGACGCCGACGACGACCTCGGGCATCGCCCAGGGGATGATCGCGAGGGCGCGGGCCAGCCAGCGCAGGCGGAGGTTCTGGTTGAGCAGCAGGGCGAGGCCGAGTGCCAGCAGGAACTGCGGCACCGTCACCCCGACCGCCCAGACGAGCCCGATCCGGAAGGACTCCCAGAACAGCGTGTCGTGCAGCAGGTCCTGGAAGTTCAGCGTGCCGATCCACCGGGTGGGCTCGGTGCGGCCGGACTGGGCGTCGGTGAACGCCAGCAGGATGCCGTAGAGCAGCGGTCCGACGCTGAGCACCAGGATGGGGATCAGCGCGGGCAGCACGAGGAACCAGGCGCCGTGGTCCGGCCCGCGGCGACCCCGCTCCGTGCCGGGCGCACGGCGCGCCGGTGTCCTCGACTCGGTCACCAATGCCACGTAATCAGCCCCTTTGCGCTGCTCGGACGGGCCTCGTCATGGTCGTGAAGTGACCGCGACCCGTCAAGAGCCCGCGCATCCGCTCCCACCTGTGCGAATGCGACACTGGCCGACGGACGGCGGGAACCCGGCGGACATGACGGACACGGAGGCGTACGACGATGGACGAGGCACGGGCCCGGGAGGTGCTGGCCGGGGCGGGCGTACTGCCCCGACCGGCTCAGGCGCGGCTGCTGGCCCTCGGCGAGAACGCGGTGTTCGCCGCCGGCGACCTCGCGGTCAAGGTGGGCCGGGACGCGGAACTCCTCGACCGGGCGCGCCGGGAACTGGCCGTCGCCCTCTGGCTGGAGGAGGCCGGCGTGCCGGCGGTGCGGGCGGCCCGCCCGACGGCGCTGTTCGTCGACGGGCATCCGGTGACGGTGTGGCGGCGGCTGCCCGAGCCCGTGCGGCCCGCGGAGCCGCGGGACGTGGCCGTGCTGCTGCGGCTGGTCCACGAACTGTCCCTCCCCTCCTCCTTCGAGCTGCCGCCCCGCGAGCTGCTGGGCGGTGTGGAGCGCTGGCTGCGGCTCGCGGGCGACGTGATCGACCCCGCGGACGCCGCGTATCTGCGCGAGCGCCGGGACGGATTCGCCTCGGCCGCCGCCGCGCTCACCCCGCACCTGACGCCGGGCCCGATCCACGGCGACGCGCTGCCCCGCAATGTGCACGTCGGTCCCGACGGGCCGGTCCTGGTGGACCTGGAGACCTTCTCCGCCGACCTGCGCGAGCACGATCTGGTGGTGCTGGCGCTCAGCCGGGACCGCTACGGGCTGCCCGCCGAGGCGTACGACGCCTTCACGGCCACCTACGGCTGGGACGTGCGCGAGTGGGACGGCTGTGCGGTGCTGCGCGGCGCCCGGGAGACGGCCAGCTGCGCGTGGGTGGCCCAGCACGCGCCGAGCAATCCGAAGGCGCTGGCCGAGTTCGAGCGCAGGGTGGCGTCGCTGCGGGACGGGGATCCGACGGTGCGCTGGTATCCCTTCTGATCCGACCGTCCCGGCCCGGCGGCGCGGCGGCGCCGCCCGGTCAGACGTGCTCGTCGGCCGGCTCGCGCAGGGGCCACGTCGCGTCGACGACGGCCGTGGCGTCGCCCTTGCGGCGCAGGAAGCTCTGGAAGTCCGCCGCCCACTCGGCGTACCACTCGACCTGGCGGTGGTGCAGGTCCGCCGGGCCGAGGGCCGCGACCTTGGGGTGGCGGTCGGCTATCGCGCAGGCCAGCCGGGCCGCGGCGAGCGCGTCGGCGGTGGCGTCGTGGGCCGCGTCGAGCGGGACGCCGTACTCCCGGCAGACCGCTTCCAGGTTGCGCTTGCCCCTGCGGTAGCGGTCGACGGAGCGGTCGATGGTGTACGGGTCGATGACCGGGGCGGGGTCCGTGCCGCCCAGGCGGTCGCGCAGGGACGGCAGTCCGTGGCGCCGCAGCTCGGCGGCGAGCAGGGTGAGGTCGAAGGCCGCGTTGTAGGCGACGACCGGGACGCCGGTGCGCCAGTGGTCCGTGAGCACGGCGGCGATGGCGTCCGCGACCTGGTCGGCGGGCCGGCCCTCGGCGGCCGCCCGCTCATTGCTGATGCCGTGCACCGCGACGGCCTCGGCCGGGATCTCCACGCCCGGGTCGGCCAGCCACTCCCGGCGGCCCTGCGGCTCCCCGCCCCTGACCTCGATCACGGCCCCCGTGACGATGCGCGCCTCGCGCGGATCGGTGCCCGTCGTCTCCAGGTCGAAGCCGATCAGCAGCTGCCGGTGCCAGCCCATGGGCGGTCCCCCTTCTCGGTGGTGCGTTCCCCCAGTGGTCTCCACCCTCCCACGGGCCACTGACAATCAGAGGATCGCATTCCGCTTACCCCGTTCCGGACCCGGGACGGACCCCGGACGGACCTGCGGCCGACATCCGGCAGGACCTTCACGACACCGGCCGCGAATCCGCCCACATCAGCTCGAACTCCTCACGATAGGTGGGGAAGAGTCCGCCTTCGTCGATTTCGTCCGCCTTCACCACCCTGCCGGCGCCCCGCCCGTTGCGCAGGACGAGGACCGGTGCCTCCATCCCCCGCGTCCGGCGCAGATAGGACTGCACGACCGCGATGCCGTCGGCGCCGTCCCCGTCGACGAGGTAGGCGGTGAAGCGGGGCGTCTCGTCGAAGACCTGGATCTCGAAGGCCCCCGGGTCCCGCAGCCGGGCGCGCACGCGGCGCATGTGCAGGATGTTCATCTCGACGGACCGGCTCAGCTCGCCCCGCTTGATGCCCAGTTCGCGCTCGCGGCGCTTGATCGCGCTGGAGGCCGGGTTCAGGAAGAGCAGCCGCACCCGGCCGCCGGACTCGGCCAGCCGCAGCAGACGGCGGCCGGAGAAGTTCTGCACGAGCAGGTTGAGGCCGATGCCGAGGGCGTCCACGCGGCGGGCCCCGCCGAACAGGTCCTCGGCCGGGAACTGGCGCAGCAGCCGCACCCGGTCCGAGTGGACGGCGACGACGTCGGCGTAGCGGTCGCCGACCAGGTCCTCGACCGCGTCCACCGGCAGCCGGCGCGCGGACGGCACGTCGCCGCCCGCGCCGAGGACCTCGAGCAGGCGCGCCGAGGCCCGCTCGGCCTGGCTCAGCAC
Source organism: Streptomyces sp. WAC 04229 (assembly GCF_003947455.1). Taxonomy (GTDB): domain Bacteria; phylum Actinomycetota; class Actinomycetes; order Streptomycetales; family Streptomycetaceae; genus Streptomyces. The sequence continues at coordinate 24,964 of NZ_QHJH01000057.1, forward strand.
CGCCTCGGACAGCGCCCGGTTGCGGGAGACGACGTTGCGGGTGACCTCCAGCTCGTCCAGGGCGAGTTCGACGTCCCGGCGCTCGTCCACGTAGGGCTCGAAGCAGGGCCAGTGCTGCACCATCAGCTCGCGCAGCTGGGGCAGGGTGAGGAAGCTGAGGACGTTGTCGTCGGCCGGGTCCAGCAGGTAGCCCTTGCGGCGGCTGACCTCGCGGACCGCGACGGCGCGCTGCACCCACTCCTGGCCGGCGGGCCCGGCCGCGGCGACCACCCAGTCGTCGCCGTGGACCGGCTCGTAGATCGGCCTCAGGACGGCCGCCACGACCGCCCGCAGCCGCTGTTCGACGAGGTTCAGCCAGATGTAGGCACGGCCGGCCCGCTGGGCGCGGGTGCGCACCTCGTGCCAGGCGCCGCCGTCCCAGTCCAGTTCCGGACCGATCGCGCCCGCGTTCATCGGCCGCGCCAGGGACACCGCACCGGGCGGGACGTCCGTGGAGTTCTCCTGGTGACCGTCGTCACCAGGAGGCAGCTCCAGCCCTCCCGACCCCACCCGTGTACCGCCTTCCGCTCCCCCGGATGCTTCCCGGGGACACCCCGTCCCAACGATCAAGGAAGGGTACTCCGGGAGCGGTCCGCGGTGCAGCCCGATGGACGGGCCGGTTTTCCCAACCTCCTTGATCCACCGGCCCGTTCCGGGTCGCACCCCACCGGCGAGTGAGCGGAGTCATAGCGGTGACGTGGCCGGGTACGGGGAAGACTTCCCCGCGCCCGTCCCGCGGCGCGTGTGGAGCAGAACGCCGAAGGGTGGGTAGGGAGACGTACGTGCTAGGTGGTCGCCTCACTTTCGGGGAGACTCGCAGCCAAGGCGTCCGCACCGGCGCCCCACACCTGAAAGAGTCGTGTTCATGCAGGTCTGGCCTGGAGAGGCGTATCCACTGGGTGCCACGTACGACGGCGCCGGCACCAACTTCGCGGTCTTCACGGAGGCCGCCGACCGAGTAGAGCTGTGTCTGCTGCACGACGACGGTTCGGAGACCGCCGTCGAACTGCGGGAGAGCGACGCGTTCGTGCGGCACGCGTACCTGCCGGGTGTGATGCCGGGGCAGCGGTACGGCTACCGCGTGCACGGCCCGTACGCGCCGGAGCACGGGCAGCGCTGCAACAGCGCCAAGCTGCTCCTCGATCCGTACGCGCGTGCGATCAGCGGCGCCGTGCAGTGGGGGGAGGAGGTCTACGGCTACCACTTCGGCGAGCCCGAACGGCGCAACGACCTCGACTCGGCCCCGCACATGATGACCTCGGTCGTGGTCAATCCGTACTTCGACTGGGGCGACGACCGGCGCCCCCGGACGGAGTACCACCACACGGTGATCTACGAGGCCCACGTCAAGGGACTGACCATGCGTCACCCGGGCCTTCCCGAGGAGCTGCGCGGCACCTACGCGGCCCTCGCGCACCCGGCGCTGATCGAGCACCTCACCGAGCTGGGGGTGACCGCGCTGGAGCTGATGCCGGTGCACCAGTTCGTGAACGACCACCGCCTGGTGGACATGGGGCTGAACAACTACTGGGGCTACAACACCATCGGCTTCTTCGCCCCGCACAACGCTTACGCCTCCTGGGGCGACCGCGGCCAGCAGGTGCTGGAGTTCAAGTCGGCGGTCAAGGCGCTGCACGAGGCCGGGATCGAGGTGATCCTGGACGTGGTCTACAACCACACCGCCGAGGGCAACCACCTGGGTCCGACGCTGTCCTTCAAGGGCCTCGACAACGCCTCGTACTACCGGCTGACCGACGACCCGCGCTACTACATGGACACCACGGGCACCGGGAACTCGCTGCTGATGCGGTCCCCGCACGTACTCCAGATGATCATGGACTCGCTGCGGTACTGGGTCACCGAGATGCACGTCGACGGCTTCCGCTTCGACCTCGCGGCCACCCTGGCCCGGCAGTTCCACGAGGTGGACCGGCTGTCGTCCTTCTTCGACCTGGTGCAGCAGGACCCGGTGGTCTCGCAGGTGAAGCTGATCGCCGAGCCCTGGGACGTGGGCGAGGGCGGCTACCAGGTGGGCAACTTCCCGCCGCTGTGGACCGAGTGGAACGGCAAGTACCGGGACACGGTGCGCGACCTGTGGCGCGGCGAGCAGCGCACGCTCGCGGAGTTCGCCTCCCGGCTGACCGGGTCCTCCGACCTCTACCAGGACGACGGGCGCCGCCCGCTGGCCTCGATCAACTTCGTGACCTGCCACGACGGCTTCACCCTGCACGACATGGTGGCGTACAACGACAAGCACAACGAGGCCAACGGGGAGGAGAACCGGGACGGCGAGAGCCACAACCGCTCCTGGAACTGCGGCGTCGAGGGCGACACCGACGACCCGGCGGTCCTGGAGCTGCGGGCGCGGCAGATGCGCAACTTCACCGCCACCCTGCTGCTCTCCCAGGGCGTCCCGATGATCAGCCACGGCGACGAGTTCGCGCGCAGCCAGCGGGGCAACAACAACGCCTACTGCCAGGACAACGAACTGGCCTGGGTGGACTGGCCGGAAGGCGAGGAGGCCGCAGCGGGGCTGCTGGAGTTCACGCGGTCGATGGTCTGGCTGCGCAAGGACCACCCGGTCTTCCGCAGGCGCCGCTTCTTCCACGGGCGCCCCGTGGAGGGCACCCGCGACGAGCTGTCGGACATCGCCTGGTTCACCCCGGAGGGCGCGGACATGACGCAGCGGGACTGGAACTCCGCGCGCGCGTCGGCGCTGACCGTCTTCCTGAACGGCAACGCGATCTCCGAGCCCGGCCCGCGCGGGGAACGCGTCACCGACGACTCGTTCCTGCTGATGTTCAACGCCGCGCCCAAGACGCTGGAATTCGTGGTGCCGGTGGACCACGGCCGGCAGTGGGAGGTGGTCGTGGACACCGCGCTCCCCGAGGGGGTGCCCTCGGAGACGGGGCAGAAGGTGCAGGCCGGGGACCGGCTGACCCTGGTGGACCGCAGCCTGGTGGTGCTCCAGCGGCCCGTCTAGCGCGGGCGCGGGGCGTCCGCCCGGCGTGGGCGCCCCTCACCCGTGCAGGGGGCCGGTGACACGAAAGGCGGCGGGGCGGGTACGTAGCTCTGCATGACACCTGAGCGACCCGACCCGGTGACGTCCACGGCCCCCTCCTCCGCTCCCCGCGCCACCTACCGGCTCCAGCTCCAGCCCGACTTCCCCTTCGCCGCCGCCTCGGCGGCCGTGCCGTACCTGGCCTCGCTCGGCGTGTCCCACCTGCACCTGTCGCCGGTGCTGGAGGCGGTGCCGGGATCGGGCCACGGCTACGACGTCGTGGACCACGCGCGGGTGCGCGCGGAACTGGGCGGCGAGGAGGGACTGCGGGCCCTGTCGCGCACCGCGCGGGAGCACGGTCTCGGCCTGGTGGTGGACATCGTGCCCAACCACATGGCGATGTCCCCCCGGCACAACGGCGCCCTGTGGGACGTGCTGCGCCAGGGCCCGGCGTCGCCCCGCGCGCGGTGGTTCGACATCGACTGGGAGGCGCAGGGCGGGCAGCTCCTGCTGCCGGTGCTCGGCGCTCCCGTCGGCGAGGTCCTCGACCAGCTGCGCGTGGACGGCGACGTACTGCGCTACCACGAGCACGTCTTCCCGCTGCGGGACGGCACCGCGGACCTGCCGCTGCCGCAGCTCCTGGACGCCCAGTGGTACCGCCCGGTGTGGTGGCGGCTGGCCCGTACCGAGCTGAACTACCGGCGCTTCTTCAGCATCTCGGAGCTGATCGGCGTACGCGTGGAGGATCCCGAGGTGTTCGAGGCCACGCACGCCACCGTCCTGCGGCTGCTGCACGAAGGGGTGATCGACGGGCTGCGCGTCGACCACCCCGACGGCCTGGCGGCCCCCGGCGCCTACCTCCGGCGGCTGCACGAGGCGAGCGGCGGGCGGTGGACGGTGGTGGAGAAGATCCTCGCGGACGGGGAGCGGCTGCCGGCCGCGTGGCCCGTCGCGGGCACGACCGGATACGACGCCCTGCGGCACGTCGACGGGGTCTTCACGGACCCGGCGGGGTACGGGGAACTGCTCGGGCGCTACCGTGCGTTCGCCGCCCCCCGGGAGGACCTGGGCGGGGACTGGGCGGCGACGGTGCGGCGGGCGGCGCACCGGGTGCTCGGGCACGAACTGGCCACCGAGACGGACCGCCTGACCCGGGTGGCGCACCGCCTGTGCGCCGCCTCGCCGGAGCCCGCGCTGCGCGACCGCGCGCCTTGGGCGCTGCGCACGGCGCTGTGCGAGCTGCTGGTGCGCCTGGAGGTGTACCGGCCGTACGGCGCCGGGGACGCGGCGTCCGTGGTGACCGAGGAGGCGGCGGCCGAGGCGCGCGCCGTCTTCGCGGTGCCGGGGGAGGCCGGCGCGGTGGACGTCGTACGGGACCTCGTGCTGGGGCGGTACGGCGACGGGCCGGAGCACGCGGAGTTCCGGGACCGGTTCGCGCAGACCGCGTCGGCGCTGCGCGCCAAGTCCGTCGAGGACACCGCCTTCTACCGCTACGTGCCGCTGCTGTCGGCGACGGAGGTGGGCGGGAACCCGGGCGGTCCGGCGCTGTCCCCGGAGCGGTTCCACGCCTACTGCGCGCGCGTGCAGCGCGACTGGCCGACGACGGGCACGGTCGTCTCGACGCACGACACCAAGCGCAGCGCCGACGTGCGCGCCGCGCTGGCCGTGCTCACCGAGTGCCCCGGGCGGTGGGCGGACGTCCTCGCGGAGGTCACCCGCACCGGCGAGGACGGGCCGGACGCGCAGCTGGCGTGGGCGGCCTGGCAGACGGTGTTCGGGCTGGGCCCCGCGGACGGCGCACGGGTGCGGGAGGCGCTCCTGAAGCACGTGCGCGAGGCGGGGACGCACACCAGCTGGACGGAACAGGAGCCGTCGTACGAGGAGGCGGTGGCGGCGTTCGTGGCGGCGGGGCCGTGCGGCGCGCCGGGAGAGCGGGTGGCCGCGCTGCGCGACTCCCTGGAGCCGCACATCCGGGCCAACGTCCTCGGCACGGCTCTCATCCACCTCACGATGCCGGGCGTGCCGGATCTGTACCAGGGCACCGAGCACGAGTACCTGGCCCTGGTCGACCCGGACAACCGGCGGCCGGTGGACTTCCCGGCCGGCCCGCGGGGGCACGGAGGGCCGGCGGAGCCCGGGGCGTCCGGTGAGAAGGCGGCCGTGACGCGGGCGGCGCTCGCGCTGCGGGCCCGGCGGCCCGGCGCCTTCGGCTCCACGGCGACCTACGAGCCGCTGCCCGCCGAGGGCCCGGCGGCGGCGCACTGCCTGGCGTTCGTCCGCTCCGGAGAGACCGTCACGGCCGTCACCCGGCTGTCGCTGCGGCTGGCGGAGGAGGGCGGCTGGGGCGCCACGACGCTTCCGCTGCCGCCGGGCCGGTGGGCCGACGCGCTGGCGCCGGAGAGGGAGTTCAAGGGGCACGCGCGCGTGGCGGACCTGTTGGCGGTGACACCGGTCGCGCTGCTGGAGCGGGTGGAGGGCACCGGTCAGGACGGCTGAGGCGGAATCACTCCCGGTGCATGGGCACGGCGGCCTCGGAGCCCCACCCGGGCTCCCCGGACCGTAAACGCGCGGTGGGGCGCCGTCCGGCCAGTGCGAAGGCGGCGAGGACGACCCGGGTCTGGTACTCGACCTGGCGTGCGATCGGTATCCAGCGGGCCGCGCAGCCGTCGCGGTAGTCGGCGCAGCCCTCGTCGACGAGCCGGTCCAGTTCGGGCAGGACGCCCGCCGGGTCGCTCCCCGCGCGGGTCACCAGCTGGTGCAGCAGCCCCGCGGTGCGCAGGGCCAGGCGCCGTCCGGCCAGGCGCAGGGCGACCAGGTGGGCGGTGCTCATGGGCGGCAGCGAGCGGCCCGACCCGTCGTCGGTGTCGGGGTCCCAGGCGTCGGCGAGCCGCGGGCAGACCAGCAGGTAGTCGTCGACCGGGGCGAGCAGGTGCGCCGCCTCCGGCACCCCGGCCAGGTGCGGCCGGACGCGGACGAGGACGTGCTGCAGGCGCCGGGTGTCGTGCCGCAGGGCGCGGCTCACGGCCCGCAGCACCCCGTCCCGGTCGGCCGGGAGCGTGCCGTCGGCGACGGCGGCGACCCCCCACATGGGCGCCTCGACGACCGCGGTGACCGTGCCGTAGCGGCCCGGGTGGCACCAGGTCGAGTCGACGGCGGCCTCCGTGATGGCGGCGGTGAGGTCGCCGCGGCGGGGCGGCGGTATGCGGTAGACGGCGGGGCCGAGGTCGGGCCAGTACAGGGTGTCGTAGGCGCCCAGTTCGCGGGGGATGCCGAGCCGGGCGGCGGCGTGGGCGATGCGCTGGGCGATGCCGGGCAGGTCGTGGGTCAGCTCGACGAAACCGCCGCCGACGTCCACGCCGTGCAGGGAGCACTGGAGGAAGGGCCGCAGTTCGTCCTGGAGGTCGAGCAGGGTGCGGGTCTCGGGCAGGGTGGCGCGGTCCGGGCCGTCGGGCAGCCACTCGGGCTGCTCCAGGAACCCGGGCCGGAAGAAGTTACGGGCGTAGCGGCCGAGGGTGTACGGGCCGGACAGCCAGCCCTCGTTGCGGCGCAGTCCGTCGGGGTCGGCGCAGAGCAGCAGGTTCCAGGTGGCGTCGGCGCCCTCGGTGAGCCGGGGGTCGGCCGCGGCCCGCTCGGCCAGCCGGAGGGCGGTGGCGCCGCCCACGGGCTCGTTGGCGTGCGGTCCGGCGACGACGAGGACGTGACGTCCGCCGTGGCCGACGGAGAGCAGCAGCAGCGGGGTGCCCGCGCGGGAGGTGCCGACCTGGCGCAGCCGGGCGTGTCGGGGATGGCGGGCGACGAAGGCGGCGGCCCGGGCACCCAGCTCGTCCACGGTCGGATAGCGCAGGAGGGGCGGCAGGGCACACCTCCACGAAGTGGGCCGACGGTTCACCTGGCGCGCACGGTGTACGCACAGTCAGTCACGACTTGGGGGGTACGTCAACACCACGCAACGCAAAGGGAAGGACGCCACGGAAGACCGCATGACGAAGCGTGAAGCCCAGGCCAGAGGTGTGCACGGGCTCGTCCGCCGCCCTCAGTTCACCGCGAGCCGGAAGGTCATCCGGCCGAAGCCGATCTGGTCGCCCTCGCGGACCACGGCCGCCGCGATGACCCGCCGTCCGTTGACCGTGGTGCCGTTGGTGGAGCCGAGGTCGCGCAGCACCCACATGCCGCCCTGGCGGCTGAGTTCCGCGTGCACCCGGGAGACCGTCTCGTGGTTCAGCCGCAGGCCGCTGGAGGGGTCGCGCCCTATCCGCAGCGGGTGGCCGGTGGCGGCATGGGGCAGCAGCAGCTTGGGCAGCCGCTCGGCCCGCCACGCCCTGCCGAGGCGCACGCCGAACCCGGACACCGCCTCGACGGTGCCGAACACGAACCGGGACAGCCGGCCCTCGGTGGGCAGGTCGGCGGTGAGCGGGGCCAGCTCCTCCAGGCGGCGGGCGGCGAGCGCCAGTTCCATCCGGCGCACGAACGTGTCGTGCGACAGCCGCCCCATGACGACGCCGTCCCGGAGCAGCTTCAGCGCCTTGTCGCGCTCCGCGTCGGACAACCGCGCGGGGTGCGTGGGGAACTCGAAGGACGACGTCACGCAGGTGATTGTCGGTCAGCCGAGGGTGGGGTGTCCAGGACACGGCCGCGGCCCGGGGCCTCACCGGTTCGGGTCCAGCAGGGCACTGATCTTGGCCATGACCTCGGTGGTGGGGAATCCGGACGCCTCGTGCAGCTCCCACAGGGCCCTGACGGTCCGGTCCTCCTCGCCCTGGGCGAGCGTGAACACGACGATGTCTCCGTGGGAGACGCCGTCGATGACCAGCCCGTGCGCGGTGACCACCCGCACGCGCCGCCGGAGTTCGGCCGGCGCCTTGGGCTGGATGCCGTCCTCGGCGAGGAACTCGACCGCCCAGCAGGTCCGTCGCGCCATGCCTCCGGTGTGGGGAAGGCCGCGGGCCATGCGGGCGAGGGAGGTGAAGGTGTTGTTGCCGGACGCCGCGCACGAGAGGGTGGTGGCGCCGCCGATGCGCGGGTTGATCTCCAGGACGACGAACCGTCCGCCGGTGTAGATCATGTCCACGTTGACCGACCCGTGGACCCCGAGGTTCCCGCAGAGGCCGGCCAGGGTGCGGGCCACGTCGGCGAACGCGGTGTCGGCCTCCTCGCGGGGGCCGCACCAGCCCAGGTCGGCGACGGTGAACACCGGTTCCGCACCGGCGCGTCCGGTCCAGCACGGAGGCAGGACCCGGTACGAGCCGGGGCGGCCCACGATGTCGACGCTGCACAGGTCGCCTTCGACCACCTGTTCCACCACCGTCGACACCGTCTCCGGGCCGGCCGTGAGGTGGGCGTCGAGGTCGGCGGGTGAGCGCAGGGTGCGGATGCCCGTGCTGGTCGAGTCCCAGACGGGCTTCGACATCAGCGGGTAGCCGACGCGTTCGGCCTGGACGCGCGGTGCGTCGCGGTAACCGGGCACCGGGAGGCCCCGGCCGGCGAGGAGGTCGGAGTCGACGTGGAATCCGTCGGGTACGTCCAGCCCGGCCCGCCGGCAGAGCTGTTTGGTCTCCCACTTGTCCACCAGCAGCATCGTGACCGCGAGCGGGGTCATCACCGTCGGGATGCCGACGGCGTCCAGGAAGGCCTTCGCCGCGGCGTCGCGGAGCGCGTTCTCGCACGGCAGCGAGATCGACACCGCCGCGTCCGCACCCCAGGCGGCCACGGCGTCCGCCGTCTCCCGCGGTGTCACCCCCCGGTCCAGCCGTTCCCGGTGGCCGGGGAAGTCGTCGTCACCGGCGGTGCCGCTGGTGTGGAACAGCCCGGCCTCGATCCCGTCGGCCGCGAGTTCGCGTGCGGCCCGCTGAATGCAGGGATCGGCTCGCCGGATGCCCACCGATCGCAGGAACGCGATCTTCCGCACCTGTGTCGGCCCGCTTGCCCGCGCGGGCCCCGCCCCGATTGTCATTCCACCAACAAACCCGTGGGGCGGCCGCGGCGGCCATCGGCCTGACAGACGAAGACAACTCACATGACTGCTCACGCTTTTGGAGCACTCTCCAAGGAACCGGACACGAGAACCGAGGTATTTGACGCGCCCCCGCTCCCCCATGAAGGAACATGGACGGGCTACATCACGGTGAGCAGACGAAGGGGAACCGTCCGTGCAGTTCGAGGTGTGGGCACCACAGGCCGGCCGAGTGACGCTGGAGTGCGACGGCGCCACGCGCGCGTTGGAGCGCGATCCCGAGCGGCCGGGGTGGTGGTGCGGGGAGAACGAGGCGGGTGACGGCTCGCGGTACGGCTTCGCGGTGGACGACGGGCCGGTGCTGCCGGACCCCCGCTCGCGACGGCAGCCGGACGGACCGGACGGGCTCAGCGCCGTCGTCGACCACGGCCGCCACGCCTGGCGCGCCGAGTGGGCGGGGCGGCCGCTGCCCGGCGGCGTGCTGTACGAGCTGCACGTCGGCACGTACACGCCCGAGGGCACGCTCGACGCCGCCGCCGAGCGGCTCGGGCATCTGGCCGAACTGGGCGTCACCCACGTCGAGCTGATGCCCCTGTGCCCCTTCCCGGGCCGGCACGGCTGGGGGTACGAGGGTGTCTCGCTGTGGGCGGTGCACGAGCCGTACGGCGGGCCCGAGGCGCTGAAACGGTTCGTCGACCGGGCGCACGAGCTGGGTCTGGGCGTGGTCCTGGACGTGGTGCACAACCACCTGGGCCCGTCCGGAAACCACCTGCCCGTCTTCGGTCCGTACTTCACCGACACCCACCACACGCCCTGGGGCGTCGCCGTCAACCTGGACGCGCCCGGCTCCGACGAGGTGCGCGCGTACCTCGTGGACAGCGCGCTGGCGTGGCTGCGGGACTACCGCGTCGACGGCCTGCGCCTGGACGCGGTGCACGCCCTGGTGGACACGCGCGCGTGCCACTTCCTGGAGCAGCTGTCGACCGCCGTGGACGACCTCGCGGCCGACCTGGACCGCCCGCTGTTCCTGATCGCCGAGTCCGACCTCAACGACCCCCGGATCATCACCCCGCGCGGGGAGGGCGGTCTGGGCGTGCACGCGCAGTGGAACGACGACTTCCATCACGCCCTGCACACCGCGATCACCGGGGAGTCGCAGGGCTACTACGCCGACTTCGCGCGCGACCCGCTGGCGGCGCTGGCCAAGACGCTGTCCCGGGGATACTTCCACGACGGCACCTACTCCAGCTTCCGCGGGCGCGGTCACGGCCGCCCGCTGGACCGCGGGCGGGTGGCCGCGCACCGGCTGACCGGCTACAGCCAGACCCACGACCAGATCGGCAACCGGGCCCGGGGCGACCGGCTCGCCGCGCTGGTCTCCCCCGGCCTCGCGGCCTGCGCGGCCACCCTGACGCTGACGGCGCCGTTCACACCGATGCTCTTCATGGGCGAGGAATGGGCCGCCGGGACACCGTGGCAGTTCTTCACCGACCACACCGACCCGGAGCTGGCCGAGGCCGTACGCAGCGGCAGGCGGCGGGAGTTCGCCGCGCACGGCTGGAAGGAGGAGGACGTGCCCGACCCGCAGGACCCCGCGACCCGCGAGCGCTCCTGCCTCGACTGGTCCGAACCGGAGCGCGCGCCGCACGCACGCGTACTGGACTGGTACCGGCGACTGATCGCCCTGCGCGCCGAGCAGCCGGACCTCACCGACCCCGACCTCGCCGACACCAGGGTGGCGTACGACTCCGGGGCGCGCTGGCTCGCCTTCCGGCGCGGCGACATCCGGGTGGCCGTCAACCTGGGCCCCGAACCGGCTCTCATCCCGCTGGGCAGCCGTCCCGCGCGCGTCCTCGCCGCGTGGGAACCGGTGGAGGGACCGGGCGCGGACGGGATACTGCGGGTGCCGGGCGAGTCGAGCGTGGTGCTCGAACAGCACTGACGGGGCTCGGCGTCGCCGTCGGGGCGGCGCTCAGACGGGCGCGTCGTCCGTGCCGTCCCCGTCGTCCTCGCGCAGCTCCGTCACCCGTTCCAGCAGGATCGGCTCCCAGGCGCGCCGCAGCCGCGTCCTCAGCAGGGTCAGGGCGGTGGCGGAGCGGCCCGCGAGGGCGTCGGCGAGCTGGACGGCGGTGTCGCAGCGGGCCAGCCACAGGCCGCGCAGGCAGGGCCGGGCGCCGTACCCGGCGAGCGTGGCGGCGCGCACCGCGGCCGGTGAGCCGACGGAGAGCGCGAGTCCGGCGATGTCCTCGGCCGGGTCCCCGACGACCGCCTCGGTCCAGCCGAGGACGCCGCGGACCCGGCCGTCGGCACTGACCACCAGGTGCTCGCCGGTCAGTCCGTGGTGGACGAGGACCGCCGCACCCGGCTGTGCGCCGAGCTGGGCGGCCGCCTGCCGGGTGAGCCGCTCCGGACGCGTGGCGTCGAACTCGTCGGCCTCGGCGAGGCGTCCGGCGGCCCGCTCGGCGATCCCGCGCAGCGCCTCCAGGGAGCGTGGGGCGGACCGGGGCACGCCGAGGGTCTCGGCCTGGCGGACCGGCACCTCGCGCACGGCGGTGAGCAGGGCCGCGAGGTCCGCCTCGCCCAGCGCGGACACGTCGTGGTCCTCGCCGGAACCGCCGGGCACCTTGGCGTCCAGCGTGTAGGTCAGCCCCGGCGCCCACTCGCCGTGCGCCACGCTGGTGGGCACCGCGACGGGCAGGTACGGCCGCACCAGTTCGCGCAGGCGCAGCTCGCGGCGCTGGCGCACGGCCGCGTCGCGGTCGGGGGCCAGCCGCAGCACGTGCCGGGTGCCGACCCACCAGGTGGCGGGTCCCGCGCCCGCGGCGACGGGCCGTACGTCGGGTCGCGTGCTCCCGCCCAGCAGGGAGCCGACCAGTCGGCGGACGGTGTCCGCGGTGGGTGTCGGTGCCTGGGTCATGGTCGCGCCGTCGTCCTCCGGGTCGGCCGGGGCGGTCGGGGGTCTTCTCCGTCGCCGGTCACTCCACCACGACCAGCTCCCGGGTGGTGTCGTTGAAACGCCGGCCGCCGTCCTGCGTGACGGTGACGATGTCCTCGATGCGTACCCCGAACCGGCCGGGCAGGTAGACGCCGGGCTCGACGGAGAAGCACATGCCGGGCACGAGGGGCCGCTCCTCGCCCTCGATCATGTACGGCGGTTCGTGCGTGGTGACGCCGATGCCGTGCCCGGTGCGGTGGATGAAGTACTCGCCGTACCCGGCGTCGGCGATGACCGCGCGGGCGGCCCGGTCGACGTCCTGGCAGGCGGCGCCGGGCCGCACCGCCCGGAAGCCGGCCTCCTGGGCGTCGCGGACCAGGTCGTGCACCCGGCGCTCCTCGTCAGTGGGTTCGCCCACGTGGACGGTGCGGGAGGTGTCCGAGCCGTAGCCGTCCTTCAGGCCGCCGAAGTCGAGGACGACCATGTCGCCGTCCTCGATCACGCGGTCGCCGACCTCGTGGTGCGGGTTGGCGCCGTTCGGGCCGGAGGCGACGATGGTGAAGTCGACCTGGGAGTGGCCGAAGCCCAGCAGCAGGCCGGCGAGGTCGGCGGCGACCTCGGACTCCCTGCGGCCGCCGAAGCGGACGGCGCGGATCTCCTCGAACGCGGCGTCCGCCGCCGCGCCGGCCGCCGCCAGCAGTTCCAGCTCCGCCGCGTCCTTGACGGCGCGCAGCATGGGCAGCGCCTCGGTGAGGGAGGCGTAGGAGGTGCCGGGCAGGGCGCTCTGCAGGGCCAGCAGGTGCATCGCCCAGGCGTTGTCGCTGATGCCGAACCGCCCGGATCCGTCGAGGAGGGCGGCGGTGGCGGCGTAGGGGTCCTTGCCGTCGGTCCAGTCGCGCAGGGTGAGGGCGGGCGCGCCGGTCGCCTTCGCCGCGTCGGGGGCCTCCAGCGTGGGGACGACCATTACGGGGTCGCGGCCGGGGGCGAGGACGAGCAGCGTGAGCCGTTCGGTGTCCGCGGTGGGCGCGTAGCCGGTGAGCCACACGAGGTCCGGGCCCGGCGCCACCAGCAGTCCGGCGAGACCGGCGTCTGCGGCGGCGCCCGCGGCGCGCTCCATGCGGGCCCGGTAGTCGTCGGCGGTGAAGGAAGCGGCGGGCCTGCGGCCGGTCATCCGGGCCTCCCTGGGCGAAAGAGTGAAGGGACCACGGGCAGCATCCTGCCCGCAGCGCGGGGGCGGCGCGAGCCGATTGGCATTGATCGACCGACCTGGCTAATGGTTTGATGCATTGCAAGCATTAGTCAGGGGGCGTGCCGTCCGGGCGCCCGAAGGAGGGGGCACCATGCTCGTACTCGCGCACATCAGCGATCTTCACCTCGACGGGAGCCCGCGCTCGACCGAGCGCGCCGCGCGGGTCCGTGACCACCTGTGGGGACTGCCGGGGCGGGTGGACGCGCTGCTGGTGACCGGGGACATCGCGGACCACGGCGCCGAGGCGGAGTACGAGGAGGCCGCCGCGCTCCTCGGGCTGCGCGACGGGACCGCGCCGTTCCCCGTGCTGACCTGCCCGGGCAACCACGACGTCCGCGCCCCCTACCGCAAGGCCCTGCTGGGACTGCCCGCCGCCGACGGCCCGGTCAACGAGGTGCGTGTCCTCGCCGGCGGCGCGGTGCTGATGTGCGACTCCAGCGTCCCGGGGAGCGACGAGGGCGAGCTGGACGAGGAGACGTACGGCTGGATCGAGTCGACGCTCGACGGACTCGGCGACCGCCCGGCGCTGCTCGCCTTCCACCACCCGCCGACGCCCCTGCACCACCCCCTGCCCGACGCGTACCCCCTGCGCCGGCCCGAGCGCCTCGCCGCGCTGCTGGAGCGGCGGCCCCGGGTCGCCGGGCTGATCACCGGGCACGCCCACACCCCCGCCGCCACCGTCTTCGCCGGGCGGCCCGTGCTGGTCGGCCCCGGGGTGACCTGGACCCTGCGGCTGCCCTGGGAGGGCGAGCAGGTCGCGGACCGGGACGCGCCGGTCGGGCTGGCCTACCACGTCCTGGACGACGCCGGACGGCTCACCAGCCACTTCCGCACCGTCACGTGACGACACCCGGTACGGCCGTCAACTGCTGGTAGGCGCCGCTCTCGTGGCGGACGGTGATCTTCACGTTCTTGCCGGGCCGCGCGCGGGCCACCGCCCGTGCGAGATCGGCGGCCGAGTCGACGCGGGTCGTACCGAACACCAGCAGCACGTCGCCCCGGACCAGCCCCGCCGCGTACCCGGGGCCGGGCACGTGGACGCCCACGACCAGGGCTCCCGGCTTCTCGTGGTCCACGGCCTCCACGCCGAGGGTCGCGGCGGCCCGCGCCGGGGAGGGGGACGCCGCGACCCTCGGCGTGGAGGCCGTGGAC